>JBHHWM010000013.1:0-39915 GCA_046756545.1 Rhodothermales bacterium
GCGGTCAGCGGTCAGCGGTCAGCGGTCAGCGGTCAGCGGTCAGCGGTCAGCGGTCGGAGGAAAGATAGGAAATGTTACCGGCGGATCGCGGAAAAGGGAGGGGCTTTCCTAACAAAAAAGCGGGATGCCCCGGACGGAAGCACCCCGCATCGAATGTACGTTTGCAGAGAATGATCAGCGGCGAATACGTGTACGCTCGTCATAGATCGGCACGCGGAGTTCATAGTCGCCGAAGCCGGTCTTATCGACGAAAATAAACTCGCGCCCGATGCGTTCGTACGTCCAGACTTCCCAGGGTTCGTTGTTGTAGTCGAACGTCTGCCGGCGGATGTTGTCGGGCACCCCGAAGCGGACCAGGACGTGCCCCCGGTCGGTCTTCCAGCCTTCCGTCACGCTGCTGTATTCGCGGTTGGCGTAGGCGATGCGATAATAATATTCCTCCAAACGCTCGTTACGAAGCGTGCCCGGCGTCGGGTCGCGCTTCTTCCAGAACTCCTCGAACAGTCGGAGCCGCTCTGCGTGGGTGGATGCGTTTTTGATGGCCGCCAGTTCTTTCGACTTCGCGGCATACTCCAGTTGCGCAATGGCCTGGTCGAGGTCGCTAAGATGCTCGGCCAACCCGACCCACTGCGCCGAGAACATCCGCTCGGCCTTATCGAGCAGGTGGCCGTTCTCGTCTTCCAGCTTCACGCGCACGTAGTAGTAGCCGTTGAGGTCACTGATGGGAATCTCGGTGACGGTCTGATGCCGCCCGCGTTGCAACGAAACCATCTCGGCGTCGGTGTATTCGATGGCCTCCTCCTCCTCTTCCGGCCGGATGCCCAGAATCTGCTTTCCAAATCGGATCAGCGCGGAGCTTTGCTTTTTCATCGAGACCACTTCGCGGGTGACGCGCACGCGCTGCGGCCGGTCGGCGTAGACTTCGTAAAACACCTCGAAGGTCATCTCGTCCGATCCGATCCGATCACTGACCCGAGGATACATCGTCTGCGTCTCGCGGTCGTATTCTTCGAGCAGAAGCAGATCGCTCAGGGCGATGGTGCTGCGTAGCTCGCGCACTTCGACCGGCAGTTCCTGCACGAAGGTTTCCTCTGAATGCTTGTCGGTGAGTTGCAGTTCGATGAGGTAGCGTCCGGGATCGAGATCGACGGAGTGCGTGGCAGGATCGTAATACTGCGAGGCTTGTGTGTGGCCGTAGAGATCGACGGACGGAGCGCTTTCCCAGATGCGCGTCTGTACGAGATGCTGGCGACGGTTGCGTTTATCCAGGGTGAAGATTTCGGCGGTGATTTCGTAGTGCGCCGTGAAGCCGTTGGGCGTGTTGATAAACGTGAGGTTGGAATAGGGAATCCGGGTGTAGAGGTCGAGACGGCTTTGCAGCAAGGACCCATCGCTTCGCACGCTGATGGCATCCACCTCGAATTCGGGAACGCCTTGCGCATGCAGGCCGGTCACCGTTCCAGCCGCCAGAGCCAGCATCAGGCCACAACAGAGCAGGCTCAATTTATAGGTATAGTACCACTTCGCCATACAACCACCTCTACGAACGAACCGTTGTTACTGTATGGGCACCGGCACATGAGCCAGGCACCCGGTCGCGGCTCTTCCTCCCGTCGTTTTCGATACCATGCACGAAAAAAATCCGTTGCACACCCTCGAAAACAGGCTTCTCCCTGAAAAAGACGCTCTTATGAACGTTGCCAATATGCTTAATCGAAACACGCCATGCTACAAGCAAGCGGCGTTCGGTTGAATTTGTGCAGCGAACGGTAGCACGGCGTTTCCGAGCCGGAACGATCATCCTACCTCCTTACTCTGGTACATCGACCGCCGGTCGATTATGTAAACAGCGCCTCCACAAAGCGCTGCCGGTCAAACACCTGAAGGTCGTCGAGCCGTTCACCCACACCGATATATTTTACAGGAATCTGGAACTCATTTGAAATGCCAATCACAATGCCCCCCTTGGCCGTCCCGTCGAGTTTGGTCAGCACCAGGCCCGTCACGTCTACGCTTTTGGTAAACTCTTCGGCCTGACGAATGGCATTCTGCCCGGTCGAGGCGTCGAGCACGAGCAGCACTTCATGAGGTGCTCCCTCGACCTGGCGATCCATCACGCGCTTGATCTTTGCCAGTTCGTCCATCAGGCCGCCCTTGGTATGCAAGCGTCCGGCCGTGTCGATGATGGTCACGTCCACGTCGCGCCGACGGGCCGATTCGAGGGTGTCGAACGCGACGGCGGCCGGGTCTGCACCATGCTTCTGCTTGACGAGAGGCACGCCGGCCCGCTCGGCCCACACGTCGAGTTGCTCGATGGCGGCGGCGCGGAACGTGTCGGCAGCACCCAGCAGCACGCTGCGCCCCGCCTGCCTGTACCGATGCGCCATCTTGCCGATGGTGGTGGTCTTGCCGACGCCGTTCACGCCCACGACCATAATCACATGCGGCTTGTTGGGCAACGGCACGTCGAAATCGGAGGGGCGTTCGGGGGCGTGGTCGAGGAGGAGCCGGGCAATTTCGTCGCGAATGAGGCCGTTGAGTTCCCTGGTGGAAACGAACTTGTCTTCAGCCACCCGCTCCTCGACCAGCCGGATAATGTCAAGGGTGGTCTGGACGCCTACATCGCTGGTGACGAGGAGTTCTTCGAGGTCGTCCAGGGTCTCCTCGTCGATGGTGTCTTTGCCGCGAACGAGCCGGTCGAGTTTTCCAAAAAAGCTGGTTCGGGTTTTTTGAAGTCCTTCTTCGAGCCGTTCTTGCTCCGGGGTCCGTTCTGTCGTCTTGAAGCGATCAAAAAAAGCCATCTATTTTGCGTATTGCGATGTCCATCGTGTCATCGAGCAGGCCTGCTCGTCGTAGCCGCATCTCACCATCCTACGGTTCGGCATCTGCGCTTTGCAGGTACTGTTCGTCCGGCGGACGCTTGGTACGCCAGATCCGGACAAAACGAACCAGGTAGAGCACAAAGGCATAAAGCATCAGGGCCGTGGTGATCCAGATCAGGACCTGAAACGGGGTGTCGTCGAGATCCATCAGGGCGGCGAGCACCGTAATGGCCAGCGCCGTCACGGCCACCTTGCCCCACCAGATGCTCATCAGGACAAGGCCGGTGCGCCGCGTGACCAGCACGCAACCGAGCACGATGGCCGTATCGCGCGCAACGACCAGCGCCAGGAACCAGAGGGGCAGCTGGGGACCTACCTCTTCCGGGCGCAACACGAGCGCGAGGGTCACCGCCACCGCCGCGAACTTGTCGGCGAGCGGATCGAGCACCTTGCCCCAGTCCGAGACGGTATGCGACCAGCGGGCCAACTGCCCGTCGAGCCAGTCGGTCAGAATAGCAAACGCCATCAGCCCGAACAGCCAGGTGCCCATGGCCCCTTCCAACAGGGTAGCGCCTTTGAGAATCAGGTACGTGATCGGAATGACCAACACGCCCCGAAACAGGCTGAGCATGTTGGCCACCGTCCAAAACTGCCCCAAGTGCCAAGACCATGGAGCGTCTTGCGCAAGGTGCTGATTCGACATAACACGTCCTGATCATTACAGATGCTTACTGCCGTCAAGATACGCACGACCCGGAGAATGGTTTTTTAAGATATTGCGCGGTGCGCGAGGCGCATTACAAAAAGCGCAGGATACCCTCCCGGAACACGTCGTATGAACAACCATTGATATGATCTCTGCCCCCAATTGCCACCAATAGCGTCTCTCATGAACATCTACTGTCCCCGGTGCCGCTGGGAGCCGACGCCGGAGTCCCGGTGGACCTGTACCTGCGGGCACGCCTGGAACACGTTCGACACCCAGGGCCGATGCCCGGGTTGTGGTAAAGTATGGCGCGACACACAGTGCCTTGCCTGCCACGCCTGGTCCCCTCATCACGAGTGGTACCACGACCTGCCGCCCGTCGATGTAGAAGAACTCGCCAGGCCCCGAGCCGTGCCCGTCGAACCCGGCTCCTGATCCGATCCATGGTACACCTCGCGTATAAGCGCTACGGTACTGGCCGGCCGCTGATTATCCTGCACGGCCTGCTCGGGGCCGGAGGCAACTGGCACACCCTCAGCAACAAGGCCTTCGGCCCGCACTTCGAGGTCTTTGCCGTCGATCAGCGCAACCACGGGCGCTCCCCTCACAGCGAGGTCTTCGACTACCCGGCCATGGTCGACGACCTGGCCGCCTTTATGCACGAGCACCATCTGGCCTCCACCCATCTGTTGGGCCATTCGATGGGCGGCAAAACAGCCATACATTTTGCCCTCACCCATCCGGAGCGCGTCGAGGCCCTCATCGTCGTAGACATGGCCCCGAGGGCTTACCCGCCCCGCCACAGGGACATCTTCGACGCTCTGCGTGCCCTCGACCTGCGTGCCTACCCCTCGCGCCGCGCCATCGACGCCGCCTTGGCCGAACGCATCCCCTCCTATCCCGTCCGGCAATTGCTGCTCAAAAACCTGGCCTACGACGGCGAGAACGGCTATACCTGGAGAATCAACCTGGACGCCATTTATCGAAACTACGACCGCGTGAACACGGCGCTGGAACCGGGACGTTCCTTCGACGGACCGACCCTCTTCATCCGGGGCGGCGATTCGGATTACGTCACCGATGCCGACGTGCCGCTCCTTACCGCCTGGTTTCCGAAAGCCGAGGTCGTCACCATCGCCGGAGCCGGTCACTGGGTTCACGCCGACCAGCCCCAGGCCTTCGCGGAGACCGTGCTGGCTTTCCTCGGAACATAGCGTGCTACACGCCGCGTAGCGCCTCAATGGGATCGACGCGGGCTGCTTTGCGCGCCGGGGCCAGACCGGCAAGCAGGCTCACGAAAACCGCCACGGTGAGAATGCTCAGCCACATCCATACCGGCAGGTGGAAAACGTCGAACGCCGGGATGCCGAGACGATACAGGTAATAATCCACCACGAACTGGATCGCCGTGGTGATGCTCCACCCCACGAGCAACCCCGTACTGCCCCCGATGAACCCGAGTGCGGCGCTCTCGATGAGGAAGAGCTTCTGCAAATCCCTCTCGTCGCCGCCGACGGCTTTCATGACGCCGATTTCGCGGTAGCGCTCCAGCACGTTCATCATCATCGTATTGGCAATGCCGATGGTAGCCACCAGCAACGCGATGAAGCCGATGATGCCCAGGGCCAGATCCAGAATCAGAAACAAACGCTCCAGTTGACTGAATTGCTCGCGGAAGCTGGTCACAAACACGCCGTGTTCCTCGATGGCCTGCCGCGCGGATTCGTAGGCGTCCAGGCTTTCGAGTTGCACGCGCACCGCGGGATATCCTTGAGCCCCCGGATCGCGCAGCAGCAAATCGACCACGGAAAAGAACGTGATCTTTTGCATGCGTTTGGCTCGTTCGAGGGGTACCAGCACGCGAAAGAAACCGGAAAAAGGCTGTCCTTCCTCCCTGAGCAACCCGGCCACACGCATCGAGTGCGGAACCTGATTGAGGGGCAACGCCGTCAGGCCGACCTGGAGCGCCTGCCCGGGACGCAGCATTTTGGGCACGCTGATGGCAATCGTATTGATCGTAATCGTCTGCCCGACCAGGGCAGCCGGATCGTCGAAGCCCAGGCGGCGCGCCATGGAGGGAGCCAGCAGAACGGCCGAGTCAGAGGCCGCCGAGAAGAAATGCCCTACCTCGGGCTGATAGGCCGGAAGATCGCCAAAGGCCATAGGAATCGCCTCGGCGGAGGCCACCACTTCCCGTCCGTTCATGTTGAGTTCTACCGGAAAGGTGACTTCGGGATAGGCCGCCAGCACCCCATCGATCCGGGCAAAGAGCTGAAGCAAGCTGTCGGTGAGCGCGACGGTGGGAAGCGAGTCGAGCCGGGGTTTATCCTCTCGCCGACGGACGGCGAGGTCGCCCATCGAGTTGATCGGGCTGGGCCGTGTGGTGATGCGAAGGGTGTTATAAAGTTCGAGGTTGTTGAACTCGTTCCGCGCATTCTCCTGCACACCGACGCCGTAGGACAGCAGCGCCATCAACGCCGCCACCCCGATCAACACCCCGACGAGCGTCATCAGGCTGCGCGCGCGGTTGCGCCACAGGTTCGCGAGCGCGAAACGAAAAAGGTCGGAGAAACGCATGTTCCGGGACCGCTACCTCATGTTGGCGGACGGCAAGATATAGATCACACCCCCTCACCGTCTTGCAGGTGCCCATCATGCAAGGTAAGCACCCGCTCGGCGACGTGTTCGACCTCATCAAGGTGATGCGTGACGAGGATCACCGATTTCCCCTGTTCCCGGCACACGCGGCCCAGCAAGTCGATGATCTGCGCACTGGTGGTAGAATCGACGTTGCCGGTGGGTTCGTCGGCCAGCAGCAACGGGGGATTGTGGACGAGCGCCCGCGCAATGGCCACGCGTTGCTGCTCACCGCCGGAGAGTTCCGTCGGGCGATGACCGAGACGGTGCGCCAGGTCGACGGCTTCCAGGCACACGCGTGCCCGCGCCCGTCGTTCGTCGAGGGAGACACCGGCCAATACCAGCGGCAACGCCACGTTGTCCAGGGCCGTCATCGACGGGATCAGGTTGAACTGCTGGAAAATCATGCCGACCATCTCGCGCCGGTAGCGGGCCTGCTCTTTAGGCGTCAGGCGGGAGAGGTGCCAGGACCCCACGATGATATCCCCGGTGGTCGGTGTATCCATCGCCGCCAGTACATGCAACAGCGTCGATTTGCCTGAGCCGCTACGCCCGACCACGGCGGTAAACCGGTTGGCCGGCAGGTCCAGGTCGACGTCGCGCAGCGCCATGACCCCGGTCTCGCCTATCGGGTAAAACTTGGATACCCGGCGCAACCGAATGAAAGGCTGTGTCTCAACTTCCTCGGTTTTCGGTGTGAAATCCTGTTCTGGTGTATGCATACGCATCGCTATCGCCGTGCTACATTCGGCCCTCTTCAACCCAGAGGGTTGCTGCCGGGTTGCCCGGCGTCGCACAATGAATCATTCATGAGCCGTATCGTTGTGAACATCTTACCCGGCCAAGGGTATGCACTCCCCCCGACGTATCATGCAAAAGATAGAGGATCGACATCATGGATTCTGCCCATAACACACTGCTTCGACGCCTGGAAAACCACATCCTGGTACTCGACGGAGCCATGGGCACCATGATCCAGCGTCATACCCTCGATGAGGCCGACTTCCGGGGCGCGCGTTTTGCGGATCACCCGCACGAACTCAAGGGCAACAACGACCTGCTCTCGCTCACCCAGCCCGACATCATCCGCGACATCCACCGGGCCTACCTCAACGCCGGGGCCGACATCCTCGAGACCAATACCTTCAACGCCACCGCCATTTCGCAGGCCGACTACGGCACCGAGGCGTTGGTTTATGAAATGAACCTTGCCGCCGCCCGCCTGGCGCGCGAGGCCGCCGATGAAGCCACCGCCCTTCGGCCCGACAAGCCCCGCTTCGTCGCCGGAGCCCTCGGCCCCACCAACAAGGTCCTCTCCCTCTCGCCCGACGTCAACGACCCCGGCTTCCGCGCCCTCACCTTCGACCAGATGGCCGCCGCCTACCACGAGCAGGCACGGGGGCTGTTGGACGGCGGCGTGGACATCCTCCTCGTCGAAACCCAGATCGACACGCTCAATGCCAAGGCAGCCATCTTTGCTATTACCGAGTTGTTCCGCGCGCGGCATAAGGCCGTACCGGTGATGCTGTCCGGGTCTATCGTGGATATGAGCGGCCGCACGTTGTCGGGACAAACGACGGAAGCGTTCTGGATTTCCGTGGCCCACACCCCGCACCTGCTGAGCGTGGGGCTCAACTGTTCCCTCGGATCGTCGCAGATGCGATCCTTTATCGAGGAACTGGCTCGCGTGGCGAGCGTGCGGACGAGCCTGTACCCGAACGCCGGGCTGCCCAACGAATTCGGCGGCTACGACGAGACGCCCGAGTTCATGGCGGCGCAGGTCGAAGAATACGCAAAAGCAGGATGGGTCAACATGATCGGCGGGTGCTGTGGAAGCACGCCGGATCACATCCGCGCCATCGCCGAGGTGGCGGCCCGCCTGGCACCGCGCCAGGTGCCGGAGCCCCCGAAAACGCTGCGCCTGAGCGGCCTCGAACCCCTCGTCTTTCGCCCCGATCTCAACTTCGTCAACATCGGCGAGCGGACCAACGTGGCGGGGTCGCGCCGGTTTGCACGGCTCATCAAAGAAAACGAGTACGAGGAAGCCCTGTCGGTAGCGCGCCAGCAGGTCGAGAACGGAGCGCAGATGATCGACGTGAACATGGACGAGGGCATGCTCGACTCGGAAGCGGCGATGGTCACGTTCCTGAATCTCATCGCCTCCGAGCCGGATATCGCCCGCGTTCCCATCGTGCTCGATTCGTCGAAGTGGAGCGTGATTGAGGCCGGGTTGAAGTGCGTGCAGGGCAAGGCCGTCGTCAACTCGATCTCGCTGAAAGAGGGCGAGGCGATCTTCAAAGAACATGCCCGCAAAGCCCGGCAGTTCGGGGCCGCCGTCATCGTGATGGCCTTCGACGAACAGGGCCAGGCCGACACGTTCGAGCGACGCATCGCCATCTGCGAGCGGGCCTATCGCATCCTGGTGAACGAGGTCGATTTTCCGCCCGAAGACATCATCTTCGACCCCAATATCTTCGCCGTCGCCACGGGGCTGGCCGAGCACAACCGCTACGGCCTCGACTTCATCGAGGCCACGCGGTGGATCAAGCAACACCTGCCGGGGGCGCGGGTCTCCGGCGGCGTGAGCAACGTCTCGTTCTCGTTCCGGGGCAACAACAAAGTGCGCGAGGCCATGCACACGGCGTTCCTCTACCACGCCATCGAGGCGGGGATGGACATGGGCATCGTCAACGCGGGACAGATCGAGGTGTACGAGGAGATCGACCCGAACCTGCTCGAACGCATCGAGGATGTCCTCTTCAACCGCCGCCCGGACGCCACGGAACGGCTGGTCGAGTTTGCAGAGAACATCCAGCAGGATGGTGCGAAGGAAAGCGTGCGTCAGGACGCCTGGCGAAGCGGCACCGTCGAAGAACGCCTGCAACACGCGCTGGTGAAGGGCATCGCCGATTATGTGGTCGAAGACACCGAGGAAGCACGGTTGGCCTATCCCTCGCCGCTGCAAGTGATCGAAGGGCCGTTGATGCGTGGGATGAACGTCGTGGGCGATCTCTTCGGGGCGGGCAAGATGTTTCTGCCGCAGGTGGTCAAGAGCGCCCGCGTGATGAAAAAAGCCGTCGCGCACCTCGTGCCGTTCATCGAGGCCGAGCAGGCGGCACAGGGTGCAACGGATCAAACCAGAGTGCTCCTGGCTACCGTCAAAGGCGACGTGCACGACATCGGAAAGAACATCGTCGGCGTGGTGCTCCAGTGCAACGGCTACGAGGTGATCGACCTGGGCGTGATGGTGCCGGCAACCAGGATCCTGGAAGAAGCCCGCACGCACGACGTCGATATCATCGGACTCAGCGGCCTCATCACGCCGTCGCTCGACGAGATGGTGCACATGGCCAAAGAGATGGAACGCGAAGGGTTTGCGCTGCCGCTACTCATCGGCGGGGCGACGACCTCCAAGATCCATACGGCGGTGAAGATCGAACCACAGTACAGCGCCCCTGTTGTGCACGTGCTCGACGCCTCCCGCAGCGTTTCCGTCGTGAACAGCCTGCTCTCCGACGACCTCCGCGACGGGTTCATCGACGAGGTAGCCGAAGAGTATGCGCAGATGCGCCTTCAGCACGCCGCCCGAACGGCACGCAAGGTCTACCTGCCCCTCGAACAAGCGCGCGCCAACCGCTTTACGTGCGACTGGCGGCAGGTGCCCGTAACCCGTCCCCGGCGGCTCGGCGTCGAGATCCTGGCGGACTATCCGCTCGCAGAACTCCGCGAGTACATCGACTGGACGCCCTTCTTCATCACCTGGGAACTCAAGGGCAAATTCCCGCGCATCTTCGACACGCCCGGTGTAGGCGCGGAGGCGAAACAACTCTACGACGACGCCAACCGCCTGCTCGACCGCATCATCGCCGAGAAGCTGCTGACGGTGCGCGGCGTCTACGGCCTCTTCCCCGCCAACAGCACCGGCGACGATCTCGAACTCTACACCGACGACACCCGCCGCGAGGTTCGCGCCGTGCTGCACACGTTGCGGCAGCAGGCGCAAAAAACAGCGGGGCACCCCAACCGCGCACTCGCCGATTTCGTCGCGCCCAAAGAGACGGGCATCGCCGATTATGTGGGGGCCTTCGCCGTCACCGCCGGCGAAGGGATCGAACAACTCATCACGGCCTTCGAGCGCGACCACGACGACTACCACGCCATCATGGTCAAAGCCCTGGCCGACCGGCTGGCCGAGGCCTTTGCCGAGCGGCTCCACGAACGAATCCGTACGGAGTTCTGGGGCTACGCGCAGGACGAGCACCTCACAAACGACGAACTCATCGCCGAACGGTACCGGGGCATTCGCCCGGCCCCCGGCTACCCGGCCTGTCCCGATCACACTGAAAAACCCCTCCTATGGGATCTCATGGACGTGGAGAGGGCCACCGGCATTGCACTGACTGAAAGCCGGGCGATGGTCCCGGCGGCGTCGGTCTGCGGCCTCTACTTCGCCCACCCCGACGCGGCCTACTTCGGTCTGGGGCAGATCAGCCGCGACCAGGTCGAAGACTACGCACGCCGGAAGGACCTCTCCGTCGCCGAGATGGAACGCTGGCTCGGCCCGCGCCTGAACTACGAACCGGAGAACGCGACGCTCACGGAACCGAGGGCTGCATGAATGCTCTGCCGGACGACTTGAGACCGGGCACCGTGGCCGTGCTGGGCCTTCCAACGGACGAAAACTCGTCGTTTATGCGCGGCCCGGCGCTGGCTCCGCCGCGTATCCGGGACGCCCTCCACTCCGGCTCGGCCAACCTGTGCAGCGAAAGCGGCCTCGACCTGAGCACCGACCCCCGGTGGCGCGACCTCGGTGACCTCAACCTCGGCGAAGACGCAGACGCACGTGCGCAAATCGAAGGAACCGTCGGCACCGTGCTTGACCGGGGCGCGCGCGTGCTGGCGCTGGGAGGCGACCATGCCGTCACCTACCCGGTCATCCGGGCCTACGGAAAACGCTACGACGCGCTCAACATTCTGCACCTCGACGCCCACCCCGACCTCTACGACACGTTCGAGGGGAGCCGGTATTCGCATGCCTGCCCGTTCGCCCGGATCATGGAAGAAGGGCTGGTTGCGCGCCTCGTGCAGGTCGGCATCCGCACGATGAACCCGCACCAGCGAGCCCAGGCCGAGCGCTTCGGCGTCGAGGTGATCGAGATGCGACACTGGCACCCGGACCAGCGAGTGGCCTTCGAAGGGCCGGTCTACCTGTCGTTCGACATGGACGTGCTCGATCCGGCCTATGCCCCCGGCATCTCGCACCACGAGCCCGGCGGCTTCTCCACCCGCGAAGCGTTTCGCATCATCCAGAACCTGGAAGCCCCGCTCGTCGGGGCCGACATCGTCGAGTTCAACCCCGTGCGCGACCCGGTCGGCATCACGGCCATGACGGCGGCCAAGCTGCTCAAAGAGATCGCGGCGAAGATGCTGGAGACGAGTAGTTGACGCCTTACTCTTCCACGGCGCTCGCACGATAGGCGGCGGCCTTTTCCGGCTTGCCCCATGCCGTGTATAACCGGACCAGGGCCTCCCGGGCCTCACGCGTCCAATCGTGGTCATCGCCCAACGCGTCTCGAAGCAAGGGATAGCTCTTCGTCAGCAGCCGTTCGGCTTCGTCATACTGCCCTAGTTCCATCAGACAGGTCCCCAACAGGCTCCGGGCAGCGGCGGTCCATTCATGGTTTTCGCCCAACGCGTGGGTATAGATCGCCAGCCCTTCGCGCAGCAGGGGTTCTGCGGCGGCATATGCCGAGGATTCCATCAAGAACTTGCCCAGAACACGAGAGAGGGCGCTGCCGAGACGCCAGTGTCCCGGATAATGCTTTCGCGCCAGGGCCACCCTCTCACGTAAAATGGCCTCCGTTTCGGCATATTTTTTCTGGTCGCGCAGGGCACCGGCCAGGTTGCCCATGATCATCAGCGTGCGCGGATGTCCCTCTCCATATACCGCGCGGTGAATCGCCAGGGCTTCTCGGTACAGCGATTCCGCCTCCGCATAGTGTTCTTTGAGCCGAAGTAGATAGGCCAGATTATTCAACGTTGGAATGAGGTCGGGATGCCCCGCGTCCAGCAGGGTTCGCTGCCGGATCAGAACCTCGCGATAGAGCGTTTCGGATTCGTCATGCACGCCCTTGCGACGCAGGATAAAAGCCAGCGCACCCAGCGTGCGGATCAGGAGCGGGTCGTCGTCGGCCAGGTGGGCGCGGTGGATCGTCAGAGCCTGGCGGACCAACACCTCCGCCGAGTCGGCTTTTCCCAGATCGCGCAGGGTAATAGCCAGCCCCACCAGGCTCTTGGCCACATCCAGATGATCGTCGCCCAGCCGTTTCCGATAGATGACCAGGGCTTCCTGATAGAGCGGCTCCGCTGCGCTGAAATGACGATTCGCTCTGTCTAATTCAGCCAGGTCATATAGCGTCTCCGCCACCTCTTCGTGCTCCCGGCCATGAAGCCTCCGCCGGATGTCAAGGGCCTGCGCGAGGAACATCCGGGAAGCGTCGTAGAGGCCGAGTTTCTGGTAGACATTGCCGACCGTCGCCATCATCTCGGCCTGAACTTCCGGCTGCCCGTCCAGTTCTTCTTCGATGCGCTGCGAGGCCCTGTCGAGCACTTCTCGCACCGTGATTGTATCGCCGCGCGTGGCTTCGGGGTTCGACACCTCGAACAGATCGACCAGAAAATCCTTGACCTGCTCCGCCTTGGCGGCTTCCAGGCGCACGCGGTCCCGTTCTTCGGCAACGTTGGCCGCCTGCCAGGCGGTACCGGCCAGTCCCACCGCGAGCGAGAGCACCACCAGCACGGCCACCCCGATCCCCCACCGGTGCCGCCGAACGAACTTGTGCGCCCGGTAGCCGAGGGTATCCTTTCGTGCCAGCACCGGCATCCCCGCCAGGTATCGCTTGATGTCGTCGAGGAACTGATCGGCGGAGGAATAGCGACGCTCGGGCTCCTTCCGCAGGGCCATCAGCACGATGTTGTCGAGGTCTCCCTGTAAACGCCGGCGCAATTTTTCCACCGGCATCGAACGAGCCCGGCTAACGGCTTCCTGCGCGACGGGCCGCGTGGTGCCTGTCTGCATCCGTACCGTTTCCCGGCTGACGGCGGTGCTCGGCTTCTCCGGCGGCTGCTCGCACACCACCCGCTCGACATCCTGCGGCAGGCGGCTCTCGAACCGGTAGGGGCGATGCCCGGTCAGCAACTCGTACAAGATCACCCCTAACGCGTAGACATCCGTCGCCGTGGTGACGGCCTCGCCGCGCACCTGCTCCGGCGCGGCGTACTCCGGCGTCATCACGTACTGCCCCGTCCGGGTAAGTGCTTCCACATCGAGCGGGAAGTCGGGGTTCAACAGCCGGGCGATGCCGAAATCCAGCAGCTTGACCTCGCCGTCGTCGGTGACGAGGATGTTCGACGGCTTGAGATCCCGGTGGACGATCAGGTTGCGATGCGCGAACTGCACCGCCCGGCACACCACCTGAAACAGCTGGAGCCGTTCCTTGAGGGCGAGCCG
This sequence comes from Rhodothermales bacterium, assembly GCA_046756545.1. Taxonomy (GTDB): domain Bacteria; phylum Bacteroidota; class Rhodothermia; order Rhodothermales; family JBHHWM01; genus JBHHWM01. The sequence goes on from JBHHWM010000013.1 coordinate 13,676, forward strand.
GTGCGCGTCGCAGTACCGGTCGACAGGCACGCCCCGGACGTACTCCATGACGAGGTAGGGCAGGCCCTCTTCGGTCACGCCGCCGTCGTAGAGGCGGGCGATGTTGGGATGGGTGAGGGAGGCCAGGATCTGGCGTTCATGGCGGAAGCGGCGCAGCATAGCCGGGCTGGCGGCATCCCGGCGTGCCAGCTTGACCGCTACCTCCTGCTGAAACTGACCGTCGGCACGCTCGGCCAGCAGCACGGCTCCCATGCCGCCTTGCCCCAGGGGCCGTATCAACCGGTACGGGCCGAGCGTCCGTCCCACCCAGGCTTGCGCGGCCCATGCCCCGAAGTCCTCGACGGGTTCTTCGAGAAAATCGGGGGCCTGCTCGTAGGCGGCGATGAGCGACAGCACCTCGTCGCGGAGGGCGGGGTCCCGGCCGCAGGCTTCCTCCAGGTGCGCACGTCGTGCTTCGGGCGGCAGATCCAGCACCACGTCGAGCAGCGCCTCGACCTGCTGCCACTGATCGGATGAGGGGGGTTCCATCGACGGTAGGGAGATCGTTCTTGATCTCAGCGGGCGTTCTTCAATAAACGCATAGAGCGCGACCCGATGCAACGGGGCTGTCTCTTACGCGACGTTTCCGCTAAAAAGGGATCACGCCCCGCCCAGCAGTTCGCGGGCCAGCCAGGCTTTGGCCTTCCGCCAGTCGCGCTTGACGGTCATCGTCGAGACGTTCATCACCTCGGCGGTCTCTTCGATGGTCAGGCCGGTGAAGTAGCGATATTCGACGACCCGGCTCAGGCGTTCGTTCAGCGTCGCCAGCCGGGTGAGGGCTTCGTCGAGGGCGATGAGTTCGTCGGCACGCTGGGCCGGCATCAGGCTCACTTCATCGAGGGTCACGGCGGCGGCCCCTCCGCCTCGCTTCATCCGCCGCCGGGCGCGGGCATTATCCACCAGGATACGACGGATGGCCTGGGTCGCAATGGCGAAGAAATGCGCCCGGTTCTGCCAGGTCACCCGGTCTTGATCGACCAGCTTAAAATAGGCTTCGTGGACGAGGGCCGTGGTGTTGAGGGTATGGCCGGAACGCTCGTGCCGGAGGTATTGCCGCGCCAGGCCGCGCAGTTCGTCATAGACCAGCGGCATCAACCGGTCCATGACCGCCTGGTCGCCGTGACCGAGCGCGACAAGCAGTTGCGTGACTTCGTGCGGAGCAGGCATGCGATGACCTCGAAGGACATCCCGGTCTGGTATAGCGCACGTCGTGCCCTGTCGTTGCCATGTGGAAACGAAGAGACGGCGAGCCGATGAGACGACGAAAGGCGGAAACCCCTCCTCGATTCGCCGCCTCCTCAATTCATCGCTTCAACCCGAGAGGGTCACAACGTGGATTAATATAACACAGGGCATCATGTTCCAATCCGAAATTATCTATCGCGTAAAGGACAAGGGCCGACGCACGACGGCCCCTCACCCACATCTTGCGACCGATCCCGGAGGATGCCATGAACCGGTTGGCGCTTTCCCCTCGCGCAGCCATACCGCGTTGCGCTCTACTGCCGATCCTTCTGGGCGTGCTGTTGATACCCGGCAGCGCCGTTGCCCAACTCAGCGGCACCTACACCATCGACAGCAGCGGCCCCGACGCAGGCCGAAACTATGCCTCGTTCACCTCCGCCGTAAACGCCTTGAACACCCTGGGCGTCTCCGGTGCCGTGACGTTCGACGTGGCCAGCGGCACCTTCTCCGAGCAGATCACCATCGGCAGCATCTCCGGCTCCTCGGCGGCGAACACCGTCACGTTCCAGTCCGCCACCGGCACCGCCGCCGACGTGACGCTCGAATACGCCGGCACCAGCATCTTCGACAACTTCGTCGTTGACTTGAACGCATCGGCGTATGTCACCTTTCAGAACATGACATTTAAGGCCGCCGGCACCGGGACCTACGGCAGCATCGCCGAACTTGACGGTGCGAGCAACATCACCTTCTCCGGATGTATCTTCCAGGGCCTTGTTACTACGTCTATTGTCGACAATGACCTCCTCGATATCCGCGACGGCAGCAGCACCATCACCGTCACCGGCAATACCTTCAACGACGGGGCATACCAGGTGTCTACGATTGGAACGACGACCGCCGTAACCAGCGTGACCATCACCAATAACACGCTCAACGATCCATATAATCAAGGCATCCATATTTTTCGCGAAAACCAGGACGTAACGATCAACAACAACACGGTCAGCGGCGGCCAACGTGGGATTAGCGTTGATGCGCAGAGTTCCTCGCTGACGAATGTTCAGGTCACGGGCAATACGCTGACCAACCAGACCGGAAAGGGTATAGTTGTCAGTGGAGGCGTAGAAGATGTCGCCATCACCGGAAATACCGTCAAGAACAGCAGTTCGACCTCCTCGTACACCGGCATCTATCTCCGGTCTATCAGTGGCGACGTAGCGGTGACCGGCAATACGGTCACGCTCGATCAGGGAGACGGTATGATCATCCGAACAAACGTCGGCACCGCGGCGCAGCCGATCCTCGTAGCCAACAACTTCGTGTACAGCGCCGGTGGAGACGGGGCTTATGTCCATTTCGGCAACGAGTACCTGAACCTGTACCACAACACCTTCGTGGCGGACAACCGGGCTCTTTACATCTCCGGGCTCTCCGATCTCCACGTCAACGTGATAAACAACCTGCTCATCGGCGACGGATCGCCGGCCTACGCTTACCAGGTCAATAACAGCAGCGCCATCGACGCCTCGGATTACAACGATCTCTATACGACCGGTTCAACGGTTGCGCAGTGGAATGGTACCAATTACGCCTCGCTCTCGGCGCTGCAGGCGGCCAGCAGCCAGGATGCCAACTCGGTCTCGAAGGCGGTCACCTTTGTCGACAAAACAGCGGGCAACCTCCACCTGGCAGGCTCCTCCAACGGCGATGCCGCGCTGGGCGGCACACCGCTCACCAGCGTCGGCACCGACATCGACGGCGACACGCGGGACACGACGGCCCCGTACATGGGGGCCGACGAAGGCTCGTCGCTCACCACCGGCCCGATGTGCGGCACCTACACCGTCGATGCCTCCGGCAGCGGGTTTAAAAATTATGCCTCCTTCGGCGCAGCGGCGACGGCCCTCGACACGCGCGGGGTGAAGTGCGCCGTCACGTTCGAGGCCGCTACCGGCACCTACACCGAGCAGGTCGATCTTCCCGAGATCGCCGGGGCCAGCACCGTGAACACCGTCACCTTCGAGTCGGCCTCGGGCAATGCATCCGACGTGACGGTGGAGTTCGGTGCCACCGGCGCGGGCGATAACTTCGTCGTCCGGTTCAACGGGACCGACTACACCACGCTCAAAAACATGACGCTGACGTCCACGTCGGCAGCCCCGTTCGGCCGCGTCGTCTTCCTCGACAGCAACGCCGACTTCAACACCGTTACCGGCTGCACCCTCAACGGTCGCTCTACCTCATCAACCAGTGTCGACCTGGCCGTGGTGGTGGGCAACGGCACCAACGACGACAACGCGCTCATCGAAAACAACACGATCAACGACGGGAGCTACGGCGTCTACCTTCGGGGGTTCAGCCCTGCCGTCCGTTCGCAAGGCACCGTCATCGCCGGAAACACCATCACTAATCCGGAGGAAGGAGGGATCTTGCTTCAGTATCAGCAGGGAGCCGATGTACGCGAGAACACGATCCGGGCCAGCACCTCGCCCAGTTTCGTCGGTATCGCCGCGCGCGACGGGCAGGACGGGTTGATGCTGCAAAAAAACGACATCGGTACCGCCAACGGCACCGGCATCGACATCAACAACTGGCAGGCCACCTCGGTCGATAACGGCGAGATCTATAACAACATGGTTCGCGTAGACGGCACCAGCGGCGACGGCGTCCGCATCTCGAACAGCCAATACCAGAAGCTGTTTTTCAACACCGTCTCGATGAGCGGTACCGGCACGCGGGCGCTGGCCGTGCTGGGGTCGGGCAGCAGCAACATCGACGTAAAAAACAACGTCCTCAGCCACGGCGGGGGCGGCTATGCCTACTACGTCGAGTTCGTCTCGAACATTCGCCGCTCGGACTACAACGACCTCTACTCCAGCAGCGCCCCCCTTGGCTACTGGAGCGGAACGAATTGCTCCACCCTCGGCGACTGGCAGGCGGCCACCAGCATCGACACCAACTCCAGTTCGAAGGCCGTCACGTTTGTTTCAAGCACCGACCTGCACCTGGACGGAGGGTCCATCGGCGACGCCGACCTCATCGGCACGCCCATCGGGCTCGTCCCCGACGACATCGACGGCGACACCCGCGACGCCGTGATGCCCTACATGGGGGCCGATGAAAGCGGCACCGCCCTGCCCGTGGAATTGGTGTCGTTCGACGCCGTTGCCGACGGACGGGACATCCGGCTTACCTGGACCACCGCTTCGGAGACCAACAACGCCGGCTTCGAGGTGCAGTGGAAAATGGAAATCGAAAAATGGGAAATGGTTAGGTTCGTCGAAGGGCACGGCACGACGCTGGAGCCGCAGCGCTATACGTATCGGCTGGCCGACATGGAGCCGGGACGCTACCGCTTCCGCCTCAAACAGATCGACTTCGACGGCACGTTTGAATACAGCCCGGAGGCGGAAGTAATCGTCGAGATGCCGGGGCGCTATCATCTCTCCCCCGCCTATCCCAACCCCTTCAACCAGACGACGCAGTTCATGCTGGGCGTAGTGCGGAACCAGCGGGTACGCATCGCCGCCTACGACGTGGCCGGGCGACGCGTGGCGGTGCTCTACGACGGCATGATGGAAGCAGGGGCCGTACGCCCGGTGGTGTGGCACGCCGACGGGTTGCCGACCGGGCTCTACATGATTCGAGTAGGCGGCGAGATCTTTGCCGAGACGCGGCGCGTGGTGTTGATCCGGTGACCCTCCGGTTTTTCCATTCATTTCCACACAAACAACAAGGGGCGCGGCGGAACTTCTGCGCCCCTTTGCTTATTCTTCGGTACCATTCCCGTTTCTGCGACCAACCGACGCCCTGCTATGATCACGCTACCCCTTCACTCGCCCCGCACCGCCGCCATCGACGGACTCCGCCGGGACAAGGTATCGGCCCTGGTGCAGGCGCTTGGCATCGTCGGCTTCGCGCTGTTGATGGCGCTCGGGGCACAGGTGCGACTCTACCTGTGGGAAGTGCCCATTACGTTGCAGACGCTCGCCATCTACGGCAGCGGCCTCTACCTGGGCTGGCGCAACGGGCTCCTGGCCTCGCTGCTCTACCTGACGTTGGGCCTGTTCTTTCCCGTCTTCGCCGGCGACGGCTTCGGCCCGGCCTATCTCTTCGGTGCGGTGACGGCGGGCTACCTGCTGGCGGCCCCGCTCGCCGCCGCCGTCATCGGGCTGCTCTCGAAGCGCTGGAACACCCTCACGGGCAGCCTGCTCTCGGTGCTGGCCGGTTCGGTGGTGCTGTTTACCATCGGGGTCGTCTGGCTCCACTATACCGCCGATCACGCCACCTGGCTCGAATCTATCGATAAAGGGTGGCTGCGCTTTGTGGTGTTCGACCTGGCAAAGATTCTGTGCGTCGGCCTCGTCTACACGGGCACGCGCCGGCTGTTCTGAAAAATCGCGGCACCGAACGGCGATCTCCCCGGATGCCCGGATAGACGAAGCGGTAGATGGAGGAACTGCCTGGATCAGCTACTGGTACAGGAAAAACCATGAAAGACCACCAATTCCATCTGCGTCGTCTCTTCACGGCACTCGTCGTCGTGGTGCTGCTCGGCGGGACCGGGGTTGCCCAAGCCCAGCCTAACGGAAGTGCCTCCTCCGGGTCCAGCGCCTCCGTGCTGGACGACCCCTTCGTCCGCTCCCGGGCCAAACGCGGCCTCGACCTGCTCTACGACATGGAATTCGAGCAGGCCGACGCCCTCTTCGACCAGATAGACCGGCGCTTTCCTGACCACCCCATCGGGCCGTTTCTCAAAGCCCTCAACACGTGGTGGAAGATCCTGCTCGACTTCTCCGACACCTCCCACGACCGCGCCTTCTTCGACGCGATGGAGGAGGTGATCGACCGCTGCGACCGCCTGCTGAAACGCGACAAGCAACACTTCGACGCGATGTTCTTCAAGGGAGCCGCCCTGGGCTTTCGGGGGCGGCTGCGCTCCAACCGGCGCGACTGGTTCAAGGCCGCTACCGACGGCAAACGCGCGATGGATTACGTGCTCGGCGTCGCCAAAAAAGACCCCGACAACCACGACTATATCTTCGGCAAGGGCCTCTACGACTACTACGCCGCCGTCATGCCGGGGCGCTATCCGTTCGTCAAGCCGGTGATGGCCTTCTTTCCCAAGGGAAACCGGGAGCGCGGCCTGCAAGAAATCGAACGCACGGCACGGCACGGCTATTACATCCAGACGGAGGCCGCGTATTTTCTGCTGCAGATCTACTACCTGTTCGAGAAGGACTTCGACAAAAGCATCGAATACGTGACCTGGCTCCGCGAACGCCATCCCGGCAACTCGTTCTTCCACGCCATTGAAGGACGGATTTATGCCCGATGGGGCCACTGGACCCGCTCCGAACTCATCTTTACCGACGTGTTGGAACGCTTCAAACAGGGCCAGGCCGGGTACAATGCGGCCCTGGGCGAGCAGGCCCTCTATTACCTCGCGCGCGCCAAGATGATGAGGCGTCAATACCACGACGCCCTCGCCTATTTGCTCCAGCTCGAAGCCCTCTCGGCCCGCAACCCGGACGACACCTACTTCAAAGTGATGGGCCGCCTCCGCCAGGGCATGGCCTACGACGCCCTCGACCAGCGTTCCGTCGCAATGGACCGCTACAACCAGGTCCTGTCCATGAAAGACTGGGGGAACGCCCACACGTTGGCTGAGCGCTACCTGGAACGCCCCTATGGCGAATAGATAGGACAGGATACCCGGGAGCATGCCTCTCTGCCCTCTTCTCATGCCCGCCTAACCCACAGCCTCATGCGGCACGCCCTCCCCCTCCTCGCCCTCGGCCTATGCCTCAGCGGGTGTACGCCCCCCGAGCACGATCAGCCCGACCGATTCGAGCAGCTTTTCTCGGGACGGCTCACCGTGCTCGACCTCACGCATCCCCTCAACAGCACCAGCCCCTACTGGCCCGGCCCGGCAGGCAATCCCTTCACCTACGACATCCTGGCCGCCCACGAAAGCGGCGCACCGATACTGGGGGCCTATCGCACCCCCGAACACTACGGTACGCACCTCGACGCCCCCATTCACTCCGCCGACGGCCAACCCTCGGTGGACCGGCTGACCGCCGCCGACCTCTTCGGACCTGCCGCCGTGATCGACGTGTCGGCGTCCTGCGCGGCTGATCCGGATTACCGGCTGAGCAAAGAAGACCTGCTGGCCTGGGAAACACAATACGGTCCCCTGCCGGACGGCGCTATCGTGCTGATGTATACCGGCTGGAGTAAGAAATGGTCGGACTATGCGGCCTACGCGAATCAGGACGCCGAGGGCCGGCTGCACTTCCCCGGTTTTTCGGAGGAAGCCGCCCGCTTCCTGATCGACGAACGGCGCATCAAAGGAATCGGCATCGACAATATGAGCATCGACTACGGGCTCTCCCGCGACTTCAGCGTTCACACCATCGTCAACGGCGCGGGGAAGTATCACCTCGAAAACGTAGCCGACCTTCACCATCTTCCCCCGACCGGCGCGTTCCTGATCGTCGCGCCCATCAAGATCGAGGGCGGCTCCGGCGGCCAGGTGCGTCTCTTCGCCGTCCTGCCGGACACCCCGTGAGGCCTCCCCCGCCTCTATTCTCGCCAGCGTACCTGGACGACGAGGGGCAGGTGATCGGAGTGCGGCGCTTCGGAAACGTGGGCGGAAACCACCTTCCACTCCGGGCTCACGAGCAGGTGATCGATGCGCGCCACGGGCCACTTCACATGATAGGTGGCACCCCATCCACGCCCGGCGACCTTGAAGGCATCCTGCAACCCGTCGGTCAGGCAATAATAGACCCAGTTGTGCGGCGTGCTGTTGAAATCGCCGCTGACGATGACGGGGAGGGTCTCCTGATCTAACAAGGCGCGGATCTTTTCTACCTGACGCGCCCGTGTGAGGTAGGCATCTCGATACTGGCGGAGGTAGGTAATCCAGAAACGCAAAGAGAGTAGATCGCGTTGCTCATCTTCCCACGGCTTCTGGTACCCGAAAGACAGCAGGTGCAAGTTGTAATGCACCGCCTCTCGACCCTTCCACCGAAAGCGTGTGCGCATGACCCGCGCCGTAGGGGTGTTGTCGTCCCCCTGCTCTACAATCGTTTGTGTTTGTTCGAGCAACTGCATGCGCCCCAGCACCGGCTGCGGCGTGTAGGTGGCTCCCCGGCTTCCGTCCGGGCCAATCGTCCGATAGCCCAGCGAATCGATGAGGGCCGCCAGGATGGGTTCGGGGCGCACCGTCGGAGGGGTGGGGTGATACTCGATGTAGGCTTCTTGCAAGGCCAGCAGATCGGGCTTTTCGGCGCGCACCACCGCCGTGACGGCCCGGCCCAGTTCCTCGACGCTGGCTCCCCCTCCCCGCGACGTATTAAACGTCATCACCCTGAGATCGCCGGGGCCGGGCGACGCGCCTCCCTCCATCGACACAAAGCGGACGAGTATAAGCACCAACACCAGGAGATGCAGGGCCAGCCATTTCCACCGGCGCGCCAGCAGAATACCGACGGTAGCCCCCGCCAGTACCCCGCTTATGTAAGGCAACCCCGTAGCGATCAGCCCGGCCCACCAGGCATAGCGGGGATGGATGTAGCGCGCAAGGTAGCCCACCAGAAAAAGCAGCAGGAGCAACCCGTCGAGCAGGAGTAAGGCGGTCCGAACGAAGCGACGAATCACTATAGTATAGCCTCTTCAGATCTACCGGCGACTGGCTTCATAAAGCACGCGTTTCTCCTCCTCGGTGAGCGAATCGAATCCCTGTTCGCTGATCTTTTCGAGGATCCGGTCCACTTCGTCCTGGAACGGTCGTTCCTCCTTCTCCGCCGCGTGCAACGTGCGAATTTTGGCCATGGGCGACTTGCTTTTCCTCTTGCGCCTACCCGGCTCCTTGCTCGTCTCCTGGTCCTTGCTGCGCGAGGCCAGCCGGGCTTCCAGGCGTTCCAGGAAACTCCCCCCTTGCACGGTAGAAGACGCATGACGGGGACGTCGTTCGCGGAAGAAAAGGCGCGCCCACGAACTCAGATCGACGCCGCGTTTCTCGATCATCACAAACAAGAATCCGAACAGCGCACCGCCGAGATGCGCCGTCACGGCAACGCCGCCGCCGAACCGGAACAACACGTCAATCACCAGAAACGCAAGGACGAGATAGAGGAGACGCACAGCCCCGATAAGAAAGAGCCCGATTTTTTTATGGGGATACATGACGGCCACCGCCATCGATACCCCGATCACCGAGGCCGACGCCCCGTGAATGACGGGTGCAGCACCAAGCAGACCCGGCATGAGCGCATACATCATCACGCTGAACAGGCCGCCCCCCACGCCCGTAATCAGGTACAGCGCGGTGAGTTGGTAGGGGCCATGCAGGTCTTCGTGGTCGCGCCCGATCCAGTAGAGCCACAGCATGTTGAAGCCGATGTGCAGGAGGCTTCCGAAGCTCAGGCCGGGCTGCTCGAACGACCCCAGGTGCAGGAAGTTATATGTAATCAGTTGCCACGGCTCGAACAGCACCCCGGGCAGGGCCGAATCGAGCGCCAGGTGGTTGAAGACAAAGTCGCGCGTGACGTCGATGTAGGCAAAAAGAAACGCCCACAACACGTAAATCACGACGTTGATCGTCAACAGGGCACGGAAGGCTCTCGGTTGTGCGCGATACCAGGATTGGAGTCGATTCACGGGTATCTCTCCTTCGTTCTACCCGGAGCCGGGAGCTATGCACCGGCTCACTACCTAACAAAAACTTTGAAACCCCGCTATGCAGGGTGATACCTGCTATCCGGTCGAAGGTTTTGCTAAAAGTGCAACGCACCGGGGTAGCCGCGCGGTTCCGCTCGCCCTACATACGTCGCTTCGGTTGGATGGGCAACTTCCCCCGCCAGTACATGATCAGCAAAAATCCAAACAACATCCCGCCCAGGTGGGCAAAGTTGGCCACGCCCGGCTGCATGCCCGAAACGCCGGCAAAAAGCTCCAGCACGCCATAGCCGATGACCAACCATTTAGCCTTTATCGGGATGGGAGGAAAGATCAACACGATGACCTGATTCGGAAACATCATGCCGAAAGCCAGCAAGATTCCGAAGACTCCTCCCGAAGCGCCGATGGTGGGATACACGGTACCCGCATAGGCGGCCTGCGTCGACACGATCAACTGCACTAGGCCCGCACCCATAACACAAATAATGTAGTACAGGCCGAAGCGGCGCGACCCCCAGTGATTCTCCAGTTGAATGCCGAACATCCACAGGGCAAACATATTGAAAAAGAGGTGCCCGATGCCCTGCGTGCTGTGCAGGAATCCGTAGGTCAATAGTTGCCAGGGCCAAAAGTCAGGCACGTTCACAAAGGGCGTGCTGAACGGCCAGAGCGCAAACCACTGGGTTAAAAAACCATTATTGGCCTGCACGAGCTGCGCCATATAAATCAGCCCGTTCAGGATCAACAGGTTCTTGATGACCGGCGGGAAAAACGAAAACCGGGTGGTCGGTCGATACGAATTCTGATACATGCGATCTGCGCTATGAAAGACAAGGCCTGCACCCTGGACAAGCGGAGGGCAAGGGCGGTTCGAAACGCTCCTTATAGCGCACGTGCCAGGGGAAGGTTGCAACGAAGCGGGTCCGCTGGAGGTGCCGGAGAGCCGTCGAAGATTTGGCCAAATGACGCTTCGACCCATGGCCGTCGTGCCTGATCCCAAGGGTACCTGTAACGCTGGACGGCTCTTTTCGCGTTTTAATACGTACCTTCTCTACCGTCGTGTTTCTGTCAAACGCCCATGCTAAAGCATACGAACCGGCGCGGAATACGCCGTTCCCCTGCCTGCACGAAAGGCTATGATTCTCTTCGTCTCAGACATGCATTTTGGCCGGGGCAACGGAGCGGACGAACGCACCGACGAGGCAGCCCTGATTGCCTGCCTGCGCTCGTACGAAACCGCCGTGGAACGTCTTTACCTGGTCGGCGACGTGTTCGACGAGTACATCGAATACCGCAGCCTGGTCCCGAAAGGCTTCGTGCGCTTTCAGGGCCTCCTGGCCGACTGGACCGACCGGGGCATCCCCGTCACGTACCTCGTCGGCAACCACGACCCCTGGCACCGCGACTACTTCGAGCACGAGTTGGGCGTGCGGATGGTCTTCGGCACGCTGGTCGAGACGCTCTATGGACGCACCGTGTACCTGGCGCACGGCGACGGCATCGCACCCGGCCCCGGCACACGGCTGAAGCCCTGGCTCCGGCATCCGCTGCCGGTGTGGCTCTACCGGTCGCTCCTGCCCGCCGACACCGGGTTGCGCCTGGCCCGCTGGGTCAACCGCCGGTTTGGAAACAAGGTCGTCGATCCCGTCACGATTCACGCGCTACGCGGCCACGCCCGGCGCATCCTGCTCGACACGGACGCCGAGATGGTGGTGATGGGCCACAGCCATCACCCCGAGGTCTTCGCCTGGCCCGAAGGTGTGTATCTGAACACCGGCTGCTGGAACGAAGCGCGCACGTTGGCCCGCCTCGACGAAGACGGCCCCACGCTGCTTCGCTGGAACGGGGAGCGGGCGATACCGGTTGATCCCGAAGTTGCGGTTTGACTCCCGACCACGCCGTGCTGCTTCCTTGTTGTAAATCTTTGTAACTACGAACCTTCCTTCCCTGCCACAGGTAGGATAAGCGACTTCCGACCCTTACCTTGGGTCCGATTTTTTACTTCACACACCTGATATGTCCACGCAGCCTTACACGGAAGAAGAACTACGCAAGTACTTCGAAGACCCGGCCCATCGTCATCGCCACCGGCAACGCGGCGGGGGCAACGGCCAACCGGTGCCAAACCAAGCCAGAAACGCGCCTCGCATGCGGCGGGCCTACCGTGGCTATCGCGGTTTTCTCCACCGGCGCTTCCACGATCCGAAAAAGGCGGAGGCGGCCTTTGTGCTCTCTACGCTGGCGAGCGTCGGACTGGTATCCGTACTCGGGTTGCTCCTGTATATGCTCATCCTCTCCGGTGCCGGCATCACGCCGTCGCTCGATCAGATCGAAAATCCGAACCTGGATCTCGCCACCGTCGCCTACACCGCCGACGGCGTGGAACTGGGACGCTTTGGCCGGGAAAACCGCTCCTGGATAGCTTATGAAAATATCTCGGAGCACGTCGTCCACGCGCTGGTGGCCACCGAAGACCACCGATTCTACCAGCACTGGGGTATCGACCTGTTCCGCACCGTCTCGGCCGTCAGCCAGACCGTCCTGGGCAAGCTGGGGATCCCCGGCTTCTACACCCAGGGCGGCTCGACCATCACGCAACAACTGGCCCGCAACCTCTACAACGAACAGATCGGCTTCGACCGCTCGGTGACGCGGAAGCTCAAAGAGATGATTACCGCCGTGCAGTTGGAACGGCGGTACACCAAGCAGGAGATCATCGAGATGTACCTGAATACGGTGCCGTTCCGGCACAACGCCTACGGCATCGAGGCCGCCTCTCGTACGTATTTCGGCAAGTCGGCCAAAGACCTCGACGTGCTCGAAAGCGCGGCGCTCGTGGGCATGCTCAAAGCCAACACGCGCTACGACCCGGTGCGCAACCCCGAACGGTCGCGCCAACGGCGCAACGTGGTGATGCAGCAAATGATCAAAAACGGCCTCCTGGACGAAGCGTTCTACACCACCTACAGGGATTCGCTGACCGCAACGGACTTCCGCTCCGCCGATGTCACCGACAGTTTTGCCCCCTACTTCGCCGAATACGTGCGTAACTGGCTGGCCGACTGGGGAGAGCAAAACGGTCATGATATCTACGCCGAAGGGTTGGTCGCCTATACCACGCTCGACTCGCGCCTCCAGGCGTTTGCCGCCGCCGCCGTCGAGGAGCAAATGAACGGCCTGCAAGCCGTCGTCGATTGTGAATGGAGCCGCCCCTCCAACCCGTTGTTGGGCCAGGCCACGAAACCCTACCTCGACGCCGAATGCGATCCCTTCGCCTACTACTGGAAGGCTAATAAAGACATCGTGGACAGCTTCATCCGCGAGAGCTACCGCTTCCGGCAATTACGCGACCAGGGCACACCAGCCAACGAAGCGGTGGCCCAGTTGCGCCGGGACGAAGCCTTCATGGATTCGCTCAAAGCCGAAAAGACCCGTCTGGAGGCCGGCATCGTCTCTATCGATCCGCGTACCGGGTACATCAAAGCCTGGGTCGGCGGGCGCAATCTAAAGTCGGATTGGTACGACCACGTAGCCATCGCCAAGCGGCAGCCGGGCTCGACGTTCAAGCCCTTCGTCTACACCGCCGCCATCGACAACGGCTACATGCCCAACTACATGCTGCCGGACAGCGTGCTCATCTACGAAGATCCGTACACCGGAGATATATGGCAGCCCGGCAACTCGGGAGCCGAGATCACGGGCCGCATGATGGAGATCCGCGAAGGACTGGCGCGCTCGTTAAACACCATTACGGGCCGCCTCATCCTGGAAATCACGCCGCACCAGGCCGCTTTCTACGCCCGGCGAATGGGCATCCAGAGCGAGCTGGACGAAGTGCCCTCCCTCGCCCTGGGTACCAGCGACGTGACGCTCCTGGAGTTGACCACCGGCTACACCACGCTGGCCAACGGCGGCCTCCGCAACGACCCCGTCGTCGTCACCAGCATCGTCGATAAAAACGGCAACGTGCTCTACGAAGCACAGGCCGCGCCCAAAGAGGCGCTCTCGGAAGAAACCACCGCCCTCGTCATCGACATGATGCGCGACGTAGTCGGATACGGCACGGGGGTGCGCATCCGCGGCCAGTTCGGCCTGGGCGAGTACGACCTCGCCGGCAAAACCGGCACCACGCAGGAAAGCGCCGACGGCTGGTTCATGCTCATGCATCCCGACCTCGTGACCGGGGCCTGGGTCGGCTTCAACGACCGGCGCGTCACGTTCCGCTCCAACTGGTGGGGGCAGGGAGCGCATAATGCGCTCTTCATCGTCGGCGATTATATCACCCGGACCAATACCTCCAGCGAAGTCGCCCTCAACAAGGAAGCGCGCTTCCCTACGCCCGAAGACTTCGGTATCACCCTCTACCCCAACGACGTTCTCGAATTTGAGCGAGGACGCGACGCGGCAAAAGATCGTAACCGGGTCGGCTGGTGAATCGATGATAGATTTCCGATTTTGGATTCTAGATGGTTAGAATGAGCGATCCATTTCACATCCAGCATCGGACATCGTGAAGATTCTTCACACCGCAGATATTCACCTCGGCAGTAATACGTACGGCCGGATTGACCCCGAAACCGGCCTCAATACCCGTCTGCTCGACTTTAAGCGGTGCTTCGAGTTCATGGTACAACGCGGGCTCGACGAAGGCATCGACGTGTTCCTCTTCTGCGGCGACGCCTACCGCACTGCCGACCCGACGCCGACGCAGCAAAAGGTCTTCGCCGAATGCCTCAAACCCATCTCCGACGCGGGCATTCCCATCATCATGGTCACCGGCAACCACGACCATCCGGTTTCGTTCGGCAAGGCGTCGGCCATCGACATTTTCAGCTACATCAGCGGCGAGGTGCACCTGTTTCGAAAACCGGCGACGGCGCTCATCCAAACCAAGAGCGGCCCGCTCCAGCTTCTGGCGATGCCCTGGCCCATCCGCAGCATGCTGCTGTCCCGGGGCGAGTATCGCAAGAAATCGCCGCTCGAAATCCGCGAGATCATCGAGCACCTCTATGTGACCTTCATCCAGAACGCGGTCGAGGAATTCGATCCGGCGTTGCCGACGGTGCTGGCCGGGCACTTCAGCGTGCAGGGCAGCGAAATCTCCGGATCGGAACGGACGAGCCTGATCGCCCACGAGCCCAAGTTCACGCCGGGCCAGCTCTCGCCGCCCCCCATCGATTACGTGGCGCTCGGGCACATCCATCGCTTTCAGGACCGGCGCACCGACCCCGAAGCCCCGCCCGTCGTCTATTGCAGCAGCCTTGAGCGGATCACCTTCAAGGAGAGCGGCGACCGCAAAGGCTTCGTCCTCGTCACCATCGAGGCGCACCAGGGCCGCAAGGAAACGACGTACGAATTCGTCGATACGCCGGCACGCCGGTTTTTGACCATCCAGGTGGATGCACGCGATGCCGTCGACCCGACCGAGACGATCCTGCGGGCTATCGCCGGAGAAGAGGTGGAAGACGCCATCGTACGCGTGCGTTACCATATCGAAGAGGCGCAGGTGGCACAAATAAACACGTCGCGTCTCCGGGAGGCGCTTCAGACCGCCTGCGTCATCGCGTCCATCGAACGCACGGTCGATCCGGTAGAGCGGCAGCGGCGCACGGTGCTGACCCGCGAGTCGAGCCTGCAAGAAGCCATGGAACGCTACATCGCGCAACATGACCACCTGGCTTCGATCAAGGACGACCTGCTCCGAGCCGCACTCGACCTCGAAGCCGCCTACGAAGCCCGACGCCGGGAAGAGTCCTGAACATCACCTGTTTTCGTTGATCGATGGCCCTGATGGGTACATACCGTAGAGGAGGATCGTTGAAGAGGGGCCGCGTGTTTCGCTCTACATCAACGTAGCAAACCATGAACCTGGACGACTTGACGGTAGTGGTGCCGCGCAAAGAGGGCGTGGCGACGCATGAAGAACCCGTAGCTGTATGGCCGCTCGTAGAAGCCGCCCTCCAAAAAATCGAGGCGGATGACGTAACCTGCGAAGCCGCCCGCATCGCTCTGAGTTCCAGCGACGGCTGCGTGGTGCTCGCCAATTACCTCAACAGCGAAGCGAAACGCATACACCGGATGGACTATCAGTTCAAGATCCCGCTCATCGTGCTGGCCGCCGAACGAGCCCGCGACGACGACGGTGCCGACTCGATCTACGACAAGGAAGAAGGTGCCATCTACTTTGAAACCGACGAAGGCCAATATTCCTTCCACGTCTTCAAAGACTGGACCGTCGATTGGGAAGCCGTCGCCGACGAGGTGATCAACGGCTACGAGTGGACCGGCGTGGAAAACCAAACCTGGGCGCTCGATCAACTGCTGACCTATCTCGACTTCGGCGAACGCCTCTCCTTCGGCGGCGACACCTGACGGAAAAGGATCGTGCTCCCGGCGTTGTGTCGTTTCAATTTGCTACCCGCTAGGCCCTCAGGGAGGCGGCCACGCGCATAAGCCGCTCGTACGCTTCGGCTCCTACCCCGCTAATCACCTCATCGTCCCCCAGGTTGCCGACGGTCATCATCGTGTTGGGGTTTACGATTCTCACGAGCGCCCCTCCGTCCGCCGTTGCTTCCACGGTGACGTTGCAAGGCAGCAGCAGACCCACTTCCGGAACCGTCGTGAGCGCCCGATGAGCCAGCGGTGGATTACAGGCTCCGAGAATGGTGTACGGGCGAAAATCCACGTCAAGCTTTTCCTTGAAAGCGGCATGGATATCTATTCTAGAGAGCACCCCGAACCCTTCCTTCTTCAGTTCGTCGGTAACGTGCTGAAGCGCCTCGTCATACGACGCCGTGAGGGAGATCTCAAAACCTATGGATTCCGGCATAGCATCCTCTTCTTTTCTGTTTTTCGGCCCTGCGACATGGAATATTTCACACACCACAAACTACGAAAAAACGAGCACCCGGACACCTGCTGCGTGCCTGTACTTTTCTCACCCGCTCGTACCGCTTCGACCTGCCGTGCAGGCGTTCGCTCCAGGCCGTCGAACGCGCCGGCCGTAAAGAGCAGCAGGAAACGACCTCGCTCTGTCTCCAGAATTTCGTAGTTTATTTTCCCGACGCGCTCGCGTGTCCCTCGCACCGCATTCACCTGCCGTACTCGCAGCCATGAAACGTCTTCGCTGTGCTCTGTGGAGCTTGCTTTTTTTCTGTGTGATCGGAACGGCGCAGGCCCAGGAAGGCACCGACCCTATCCTCGTCACCGACCTGCTCAAGATTCAGCAACTGGGCGCGGTCACCGCCTCGCCGGACGGGCGGTTCGTCGCCTATACGGCGCGCACTATCGTCGAAAAGCCGGATGCCGAGGGCGAATACACGTATCGCTCGCACCTCTGGGTCATCCCCGTTAGCAGTTCGGGAGTGCCGCAACAACTGACGCACGGCGACCGGGGCGCGTCGCAACCGGCCTGGCACCCCGACGGCGACCGCATCGCCTTCGTGCGCCCGGTGGACGGCACCTCGCAGATCTTCCTCCTCCCGATCTACGGCGGCGAAGCGCAACAACTCACCGACTTCGAGCATGGCGCTTCCGCTCCGCAATGGTCGCCGGACGGACACCGGCTGCTCTTCTCGGCCTCGCTCCCCGAAGACGCCCTGCGCACACTCATGGACGACGAAGCCCCATCGTGGTCCGACGAACGGCCCGGACGCACGCGCAACGATCTCGGCGAGACTCCTCCCGACCCCGACGGCTCCCTGGCCGAAATCAGGGCGTGGCTCGCCAAAAACCGCACGGACAACAACCCACGCGTCTTCAACCGGCTGAACCTGCAGGGCGAAACCCGCCTTGCTCCCCGGCCCACCTTCCGGCACTACTTCGTGCTCGACACCGACCGAGACGATGCCGAACCGATGCTGGTCACGCGCGGCTACTATTCGTTTGGCGGGGCCGAGTGGCTACCCGACAGCCAACAACTCCTTTTCCACGGCGTCCCCGAAGAAGCCGATCACCCCGACCGCGAGCGCGACACCGACCTCTACCTCGTTGACGTGGATACGGGCCGGATCCGGCACCTGCTCGACATCGAAGGCTATGCCCTGTCTTCTCCCCGGCTCTCGCCCGACGGCAACCTCATCGCCTTCCTCGCCCGCGATCTCAACGACCCCGGCTACGCGCAAACCGAACTGGGCACCTTCAACCTCGACGGCCACACGCCGCCCGAGCTACTCACACTCGGCTTCGACCGTTCGCTGAACAGCCACCGCTGGTCGCAAGACAACTGGTTCCTCTTCTTCACGGCCCCCTCCGAAGGCGGCTTTCCGCTCTACCGCCTACCGGTGCACCTGGGCAAACCGGCCCGGCCCACCCCCACCGACGAAGCCCCCGCCGACACGCTCGCTGCCGACAGCCTGGCCGCCGACAGCCTCATGATCGCCAAAGCCTCGTTCACGCGGGGCGAACTGGTCATCCGCAGCCTCAACGTGGAACGCCTGACAAACCCGGAGCACGGCATCCGCAGCTACGACATCACCACTGCCACGGCCTATTACGTTCTGACAGAAATCCGGAACCCGTTCGAAATGTACGCGGCGAACATGGACTTCACCCAGCAGCGACGGCTGACCGAGCACAACGTGTCCTGGCTGAAAAACAAACGCCTCAGCGAGCCGGAAGCCTTCACGCTCCGCCGCGACACCCTGCAGACTCCCTACTGGGTGATGCGACCCACCTTCTACGAACGAGGCCAAAAATACCCGATGCTCCTGGAAATCCACGGCGGACCGGCAGCGATGTGGGGCCCTGGCGAAGCGACCATGTGGCACGAGTTCCAGTTCCTCGCCGCGCAGGGCTACGGCATCGTGTTCAGCAACCCACGCGGCTCGGGCGGCTACGGCCACGCCTATAAGCGCCTCAATTACCAGGACTGGGGCGACGGCCCCGGCGGCGACGTGCTGGCCGTAGCCACGGAGGCCGCCCGCCGCCAACGCTGGGTCGATATGGACCGGCAGGTGGTGACGGGCGGGTCCTATGCAGGCTACCTCACGGCCTGGATCGTGGGGCACGACCATCGCTTCAAGGCGGCGGTGGCCCAGCGCGGCGTCTATGACCTGGCCACGTTCTTCGGCGAAGGCCGCGCGTGGTGGCTCGTCCCCAACCACTTCGGCGGCTATCCCTGGGAAGACGAAGCGGGCGACATCCTGGACTACAACTCGCCGCAGACCTACGTCAACCAGATCCGCACGCCGCTGCTCATCATGCACGGCGACGACGACCTGCGCACCGGCGTCATCCAGAGCGAAGTGCTTTACAAGAGCCTGAAGGCGCTGAACCGGCCCGTCGAATACATCCGTTACCCCGGGGCGGCGCACGATCTCTCCCGCTCCGGCGACCCGAAGCAACGCATCGACCGGCTGCTACGCATCTACGAATTCATGGAACGCTACATCGGGGACGACGCGGAAGCCCCCTCTGCCGGAGACAGTCAGTAACCCGGCCTTCCCGGATCGCCCTGCCGGAGCCCGCTCCCGAACGGATACGGTTCGATGGTGACGGGAAGGGTGCCCTGTGCCGCCTGACGTCCCTGGAGGATCCCGCCCACCGCCGCGACACTCGCCAGTGATTGATCGTAGGCCACCAGGATCGCCCCGGCCCCGGGATACGATAGGACGGCGTAGGGATTGCCCAGCGTCACGAGCACGACGGAGGCCTCCCGGTCCAACAACCGGCGCACGAACCGATCCTGGCGTGGAAACAGACCGGCTTCGCCCCTGCCTGCCTGCAAACGCAGGTAAAGCGCCAGCACCACCACCTCCGCTTCTCCGGCAAGGCGAAGCGCGCGATTCGTCGCCGCCTGCGAGGATCGCGGGCCCAGCCGCAGGTCGGCCTCCGGCCCGAGAAGTGCGGCCAGCGAATCCATCGCGGCGTCCAGGCTCTCTGCGTTTCGGATGGTGCTCAGTTGAACGAGGGCCACGCGCCTTCCCGGCAGCAAAGGCCATCCCAGACCGGTTTTGAGCAGCGTCACCGCGCGATTGGCGATGGCCTGAGCCAGAAAAGCCCCACGCGGTTTTTCAAGGAGGTGATCGAGCATGTCCTCATCAGCAAGGCGTGATTCGGGCAATCCGGCCCGGGCTTTCGCCCACAGGACGCGCCGCACCGAACGGTCGAGTGCGGCTTCGTCGAGGTCGCCGCGTCGGAGCGCTGTTTTCACGGCTTCGACGGCACGGGGCAGGCTCACCGGCGTCAGGATGACATCGGCCCCGGCCTGAAGAGGGCGCACGATCCGCTCGTCGGTGCTGTAGGTATTGCGAAGCGCTCCCATCTTTATGTCGTCCGTCACCACGAAGCCGTCAAACCCGAGCGAGTCGCGCAGCACATCGCGGAGGAGACGTCGGCTGAAGGTGGCCGGCATCGGCTGATCGTCGAGGGCGGGTACCCAGAGGTGGGCGCTCATCACGGCTGCCGGAGCCTGGAGCCCGCCGAGCACCCGGCGATAGGGCCGAAACTCGATGCTGTCGAGCGCTCCCACAGTCCCTTCGACGACCCCCATGCGAGCATGCGAATCCACCGACGTGTTGCCGTGGCCGGGAAAGTGCTTCAAGGTGGTCAAGACGCCGTACCGTTCGACTTCGCTCACGAAGGCCGCCGCCATACGTCCTACCAGCCGGGGGTCCTCGCCGTAAGAACGCACGTTAATGATCGGGTTGTCGGGGTTGTTGTTGACATCCACCACGGGCGCAAACAGCAGGTTGACACCGAGCGCGCGGCTCTCCAGCGCCGTCAACCGCCCGGCGGCGGCGGTCAGCAGCGTGTCGCGGGTGGCCCCGAGCGCCATGTTCGACGGCAGTTCGGTGAGGGCATTGTCGAAGCGCCCGGCACCGCGCTCGTAGTCGGCGGCGAAAAAAAGCGGCACGCGGGCTGCCTGCTGCAACCGGCGGGTTTCGTCGAAAACGGTTCGGGGCGGCAGCAGCCGGGATACCAGAAAACCGCCCACGCCATACGTTTGCACCGCTTCCAGCGCCTCGTTGCGCCCCCGTCGGCGATCCGGGTCGGGCAGATGCACGATGAAGAGTTGGCCGATCTTCTCCTCCAGCGACAGGGCCGCCAGCACCGAATCGGTCCAGCGTGCGGCCGAGGCCGAGTCGGGGCGGACATGGGCGAGGACAGGTAGACCGTGGGCGAGAAACAAACTGTCGAGCACCCTGGAACCGGCCTGCCCGGTATCAGCCGGCGCGGTGAACGCTTCATACGATCCCGGGCCGACGGGCACGGCATCGCCCGAGGACACTGCTTCGCCGCACCCTCCCCCCGTCATCAACAGCCACACGCCCAGCACGCCGCCTATCCAGCCCAACATCCACTGCACCCGTTTCATACGCGCCTGCCCTATCTTTACACGGTCCGGTCTTTCCCCGAGAAGATACCTATTTTCCAGCGTCCTTACCGGTATCGGCCCTGCAGCCCGTGACATCTATGAAGAAACGCCTACACCGCGAATGGCAGCGCCTCGTTGCGGCGCTCCGAACCCTCGACCGGCAGACGGTCTTCGTCTTGACCCTGTGCGTCGTCTTCGTCATCCTGCAACAAGCGCTGGGCAGCCGTCGCTTTTTCCGCACCGAACTGGCTTCCCTTTTCGACGAATCCTGGCGCGAGCTCCTGTCGTGGGGCTGGTGGTTCGCCGTACAGGGCGTCACGGGCTTCGTGCTGCCGGTGCTGGCGCTCGTGCTTCTCTTCCGCCGCCGCCCCAAAGAGATCGGTCTGGGCCTGGGCGACTGGAAGCTGGCCTCGGTGCTGGCGCTGCTCTACCTGCCGGTGGTCGCCCTCGGCACCTGGGTGCTCTCCGACAGTTCCGCCTTTCAACAGCAGTATCCGCACTTCCAACCGGCGGCGCTCAACTGGCACTTTTTCCTGATCTACGAGGCGCTCTTTTTGTTCTACTGGATCGGGTGGGAATACCTGTGGCGCGGGTTTGTGCTCTTCGGCACCGCGCACACGTTCGGCCTCTATGCCATCTTCGTGCAGACGGTCCCGTTCGCCCTGCTCCACCTCTCCAAGCCGCTGCCCGAGGCGTTGTTATCCATCGTCGGCGGGGTGGCGCTGGGGGCGCTGGTGTGGCGGTGTCGCTCGTTCTGGATCGCCGTGCCCATCCACGCGGCGCAGATGTTTATCCTCGATTTCTGGTGTTCCCTCCGCATCCGCACCGGCATCTCCGGTTCCGGCCCCGGCGCATTCATCGACCTGATGCAGGCGTGGCTCGGCGGGTGAACAGGATTCGGCAGGTCCGGCTCGCCGCCCGTTATCAGCCCCCGACACTCAATCGCCCGGCAACGCGGTTTGCACCGGCCCCAGGTAGCGGTCGAACCAGGCGAGGATCTCCCGGATGGACTCGTTCATGGGCGGGATATGGTCGGTATCATACAGCATCAGCTTCTTGTGTTCAGCCGGCGTGCCCATCAGATCGAACATCGGCTTTACGGAGGTCTCATACGGGAGTTTTACATCGTATTTGCCGTTTAGCATCAGCGTGGGCATCTTCACGCGACGAATGTAATTGACCGGGTTGGCTTCAGGATACCCCTCCCCAGTGAGCCCCCCCGACATCAAGATCGCCGTTTGGAGGCGTTCCTCAACGGCCGGGATAATGGCGCCGAGTATCCCCCCCCAGCTCATGCCGTAATAGGCCAGCTTGCTGCTATCGATTTCTGGACGGGTCTCCAGGTAGTCGATGCTTCGCTTGAAATCTTTGACCAGTTGAACCAGAACGTCCGAATACGCATGGGTATTGGCCGTCATCATGATGGCGACCGTCTCATCATCGCGGCGTTCAAAAGTCCCTTGATAGACCGGGAAGAGCACCGCCCGCCCATTCTTCACGAGGAACGAGAGAAACGCCGGGAATTCATAGTAGCGGGTAAAATCATCGCTCGTCGGTTGAAACAGGGCCGCGCTGCCGGGGACGTAGATGACGGTCTGGTAGGGCGGGGCGGCGTTCTTGGGCAGAAACAGGTGGCCGATGATCTGCTCATCGCCATAGGCGGCATCATACGTAATCCGCTCGTGGATCCAATCTTCGGCCCGTTCATCCTTCGACTCCAGGCGCGCGTTCAGCGGGGTGTCGTCGTAGGAGAATTGCCCTCTGTATATTTCGAAAATGGTATCCGAGACGGGTTCTATGGCATACAGATCCTCCGTTCTACCAACCGTAAAGTTTCCGAACGCTAACGCGGACGTTGTTTCCGTCTCGGAATAGATCGCGCCTCTGAATCCATTAATGGACGACCGATCAAAGGGGGGCACCTGGCTCAGTTCGGTAAACCGGTAGGTGTTGTCGCCCCAGGCACCGCCCCGGATCAATCGTCCCTCCGGCGTCTCGTTCCAGCACCATTCCCTCACGTTGCCGGCCATGTCATAGACGCCGTAGGGCGTGATCCCGGGAAGGCTCCCGACTTCGACAGGCCCCTCCCCCTCAAAATTGCTGAAGGGCGCAAAAATGGCGAACCCTCCGAGCTGGGGCCATTGGATCAACGTCGTAAACTCGCCGCGTGCCAATCCCCAGTGCTGCCCTGTCGGGAGGCGTTTCCCCATCGAGGCGGCATACGCAGCAGCCTCGTACCAACTGATGCCCGACACCGGAAAATCATCCTCTCCCTCGGGATAATCACCCGCCCGCCACATCGCCGGTCCCGGCCTCCCCGTCTGGTCGACAAAGGCAGCCATGGCTTCCTCCCAGGTCAGCACGGTTCCGTTTCTGACGAATTCATGCTCCCAGTAGTCCCTGTTTCGGTACCCGCCTTTGTCGATGAAGGCCTTGAATTGCCTGTTGGTGACTTCGTACCGGTCGATAAAGAAATCTTCCAGTGTTCCGAGCGGCGTCTCGGTACCCGGCACGCGCACCATTCCCGGAGGAAGCGCCCCTTGCTCATCCAGCACCCGCACAAGATCATTGGGAATCAGGAGGTCTTTCCCGACGATGTCGAGGTCCCAGGTGGAAGCGGCGGCCAGGACGGTCTCATAGCCTTCCTTTTCCATTTTCCACCGGAAGATGCCAATCGGCACCCTGATGCTATCGATAGGCGTCACCCCGATGAAATCCCACTCGCCGTCCGGCTCGTCGTACTCTTTCATATAGACGGCGGCCCCGGGCGGCTCCGTGTCGATGTCGATATGAAGCGATGCCTGGGCCATCAGGGCGGCCAACTCCGGGTCGTTGGGAATGACGGCTTCGGCTTGCTCCGCCAGCGCGTAGGCCTCGGTGAAGTCCCGCCAGTTTGTTTCCACCAGCCGCTCGATCTCGGGGAGGACCTCCTCTCGGGCCCAACGGATGTCGGCCCGGCGATGGAAGAACCACACCGACACCAGGATGAGGACCAGGAGCACCCCGAGAGCGGGGACAACGACCCGCGGGGTGCGAGCCCGGCGCAGCAAGAGGCGCAGATCCACCGCACCGCTCTCTTCCGTTCGCAGACGCTCTTTATAGCGCAGCAGATCCGCCAGCATGGCCGCGGCTGATGGATAGCGGTCCTCCGGTTTCTTCTGCAAGGCGCGATGAATGATCCGGCTCAGTTCGAGTGGAACCTTGGACTGGGCCTCCTGAACGGGGGTGGGCTCCTTGTTCAGAATAGAATAGATCACCGCCTGGTCATAATCCCCGCGAAACGGCCGCACTCCCGTCATCATCTCATACATCACCACCCCCAACGACCACAGATCCGTCCGGTGATCCACGCTTGCACCCTGTGCCTGCTCCGGACTCATGTACGAGACCGTACCCAGCGTCGAGCCCGTCTTCGTCAGGCTCACATCATGCACCTTCGCCAACCCGAAGTCCAACAGCTTCACCTGTCCCCGGTCGGTCACCATCACGTTGGCCGGTTTCACGTCCCGGTGGACGATGCCGGCCTCGTGCGCCCGTGCGAGGCCGTCGGCGATCTGCATGGCATAGGCAAGGGCTTCATCGTGCGCCAGCGGACCCCGCGCGACCTTCGCCTTGAGCGTCTCGCCCGTGTAGCACGCCATGGCGATGAACAGCCGATGCTGCTCCGTCTCATCGATTTCGTAGATGGTACAGATGTTCGAGTCGTCGAGGGCGGAGGCGGCCTTGGCTTCCTGGATGAAACGCTTTTTGGCGGCCGGGTCGACGCTCAGGTACGGAGGTAGAAACTTCAGCGCGACGGTGCGGTCGAGCTTCGTGTCGCGGGCCTTGTAGACGACGCCCATGCCGCCCTGCCCGAGGCGTTCGAGGATCTGGTAGTGCGAGATGTACTGGTTTTTTAGGCCGATGGAGTCGTCGGTAGTAAGCGGGTCGAGCCGTTGAAGGGGATCGTGGGTGTGCCGGTCGGCCTGGAGGAGGGCGTCGAGGTCGCGCCGGAGGGAGGGATCGTCGGCGCAGTGGACGTCGAGGTAGGCCGCGCGTTCATCGGGAGGGAGATCGACGACCGCGTCGAAGAGGTGCCGAAGCCGGGCGGCCCGGTCCGGTGGTTGGGGTGCATTCATGGGCGAATACCGATTCAAGCCATGGTCCTATGAAAGCTGAAGGCTTCCCCTCCACTGGTGGGCGAGCCACGCCCTTCCGAAACGCAGATCCCGCTGGACGGTCTTCGTCGAGACGCGCAGCGCTTCGGCAATCTCGTCGTTCATCAGGCCCCCAAAATAGCGATGCGCGATAGCCTGTGCCGAGCGCGGATACGCTTTGTCCATCTGGTGTAGCGCGTCATCCAATTCCAGCAGCGTCTCGGCATAATCATCCGGCAGCAGCCGGGCTTCGTCGAGTGTCTCTTTTCGTGCCCCGCCGCCGCGTTTCTGCGCCCTCCGCTGTTCCGCATAGTTGATCAGCAGACGCCGCATCACCCGCGACGCCATCGCGAAAAAATGCCCCCGGTCTTCATACCGGACCTGCTTGATATCGACCAGCTTCAGATAGGCTTCGTGGACCAGCCCCGTGGTGTTGAGGGTATGGCCGGGCCGTTCTTCGCGCAGGCGGTTATGCGCAATACGCTTGAGGTGCTCGTAGACAACGGGAAAGAGTTGATCAAGCGCCTTCTGGTGCCCCTCCCCATAGGCACGCAACAGCCGCGTTACGTCGGAGGACGAGAGCATGGTCGCCAGGGGTTCATCTGGGCGCTGGAAACAGACCCGCACAGAAGCAATCACCGATCCACTATCTGTGCGGTAGGCAAAGCAACAGGGGCTGGCCCAAGATACACACCGTCCTGTTCAAAAAAAAGGACGTTGCTATGTCCGGATTGCCCAGCGGTACGTATCTGTACCGGCTCACGGCGGGCGCTTTCGTGGAGACACGGAAGATGGTGTTGCTGAAATAATATCAAATAACCTAGCTACCTATCACTTTGGCTAGGGTGAACAAAAAGAGGCTGTCAGCA
>JBHHWM010000014.1:0-39844 GCA_046756545.1 Rhodothermales bacterium
CCGTCGGCCATGGTTTGCATGGCTTGCACCGAGCGAATCAGTTGCATCAGCTTTGGCGTTTGATTTCTATTTCTGGTCGCATACCCCGACACGAGGACGAAGTCCGACTGACGCAAGTAAACCCGTCTCGACACGAGCCGCAGGCGACTGACGGAGTAAAGACGACCCGTTCCGCAGCAAGATACCTCGTAGCTTGCTGCGAGGAGTGTCATGTGTTTTCCGAAGCGATCTCCATGCAAACTACGAAAAGGACGATTAATTCAGGAAAGACGATGTAAGCCAGAGCATCCCTTTCCCGAAAAGGAGTCGAAGTTATATCTTATTATTGTGCGACAAATATTATCCTTTCCGCTCCTCAATGATCATGTGTTTTGAAGTATATTGTGATCACATGGGGCCTTTTTGCCATCCCATTAGCCAATTGCAGTAGCCTATGTCACCCTTTCGAATCGAAAAAGACTCCCTCGGCGAGGTGCGGGTACCCTCCGACGCTCTATACGGTGCTCAGACTCAGCGCGCTATCGACAACTTTCCTATCAGCACCCTGCGTTTCCCACGCCGGTTTATCCAGGCGCTCGGCCTGATAAAGCAGGCCGCTGCGATGTCCAACCGCGATCTTGGACTGCTCGACGAGAACAAAGCAGAGGCGATCATGCAGGCTGCCCAGCGTGTTATCGATGGGGAATTCGATGCACATTTCCCGATTGATATATTTCAAACCGGCAGCGGTACCTCGACCAACATGAACGCCAATGAGGTGATTGCGAATGCGGCCACGGAGACACTTGGCGGGGAACGCGGCAGCAAGCTTGTCCATCCCAACGACGATGTTAATATGTCGCAATCGTCGAATGACGTGATTCCTACCGCCATGCATATCTCGGCGGCGGTAGCGATTGCGCATGAACTGGTACCAGCCTTACGCCGGATGTACCATGCCTTCAAGGCCAAGGCCGAAGCCTTCGACGATGTGCTCAAGAGCGGACGCACACACCTGATGGATGCCACTCCGGTGCGATTGGGCCAGGAGTTCGGAGGGCATGCCGCGCAAATCTGGCATAGCCTGCGACGCATGCATACCGCTGTCAACGAACTGAGCGAACTGGCGCTGGGCGGAACAGCAACGGGCACCGGCATCAATCGTCATGTCGACTTTCCCCGCCTCGCAATTTCTTATATCAACGAGGCGACGCTGCTCGGCTTCGTCGAGGCGGACAACCGCTTTGAGGCACAGGCTGCCAAAGACGGCTTTGTGCTGGCATCGGGAGCCCTAAACACGCTCGCTGTTTCGCTGATGAAGATCGCGAACGACATACGTCACCTGTCGAGTGGCCCGACCAGCGGCCTTGCTGAGATCAAGCTTCCGGCCATCCAGCCCGGTTCGTCGATCATGCCGGGGAAAGTCAATCCGGTATTGAGCGAAGCCCTGATGATGGTCTGTGCTCGCGTGATGGGTAACCATACAACGATCACCATCGGAGGCCAGCACGGCAATTTTGAACTCAACGTAATGATGCCTGTCATGGCTCATGCCATGCTGCAGAGCATTTCGATTCTGGCCCATGCCTGTGACGCGTTCCGGACCAAGTGCCTCGAAGGGATTGAAGCCGACCGCGAGCGGTGCCGTGAGTTGCTCGAATTGAACCCCTCCATCGCCACGGCGCTCAACGCCGCCATCGGCTACGACAAAGCGTCAACCGTGGCCAAAAAAGCTGCCAGCGAGCGGAAGTCCGTTCGGGCCGTCGTTAAGGAAATGGGACTGCTCTCCGACGAAGAATTGGATCGCTACCTGAATGTGCGACAGATGACGGAACCCGGAATTCCAGGAACGTAATTATCTTGATACAAGCACGGTACCTGAGCATAGACGAAGAAACGTCGCCGGGTTTTTTCATTACAATGTAGAGGGCTAGTGAAGAGATGAGTGGGGAAGTGAGCTCCCGAAGCGCGCACGGATCTTTATGATGCGTGCGCGCCCTTTTTGGGCCAACTCGTAGGGAGACGGCGCTCTGCTACTCCTTTCGCATTCTTCTGAAGGGCATATACGAAATCTTCTCTCCGGCACGTTTTTCTCCTGCCTGACTGCTCAGTAAACCTGGCAGATTTTGCGGCGTTTACTTCTTGTTCCTGCTGCATTTCTGTCCTACTTGATGCACCAGCCAAGAGATATCGACCTAACATAGAGGAATGACCATGAGCGCCAGAAGAAGAGCATCCCTTGCCGTGTTGCTTGTCGCTGCCTTTCTCTCGGGTATTCTACTCACAACGGCAGGGGCCAACCTGCTGAACCTGGGCGAAAACATCACAACCGAGAGCATTGCCGCAGATGTACCCAGAGACCCTGTGAGGGTGCCGGAAGCACGTCTCGAACTGGAGGACGCTTTCATCCAGGTCGCTGAGACGATCAGCCCTGCCGTAGTCCAGATTCGCTCCGAGCAAATCGTTAACCAGGAAGGAGAACCGGGGAATCCCTTCGAGGGCACTCCCTTTGAAAACTATTTCGATGCGCCCGGCAGGCAGGGCCCCCAGTTTCGTTCCGGCCTCGGCTCGGGGGTGATCACCCGTCCGAACGGGTACATCATCACCAACAATCACGTCATCGCACAGGCCGAAGAACTCGAAGTCCGCATGGCCGACGGGCGTTTTTTCGATGCTGAAGTCATCGGAGCCGACCCCCGAAGCGACCTGGCCGTGATCAAGATCCAATCCGACGACCTTCCGTACGTGTCCTTTGGAACCATAGAGGATATACACATCGGGCAGTTTGTTCTGGCGTTCGGATCGCCGCTCTCCGAAGATCTCGACAACACGGTAACATCGGGCATCGTGAGTGCGCTGGGGCGCACCAGTCGCTCGCTCTCGAACCTCAACCTGTTTTCCGCCTTCATTCAAACGGACGCGGCCATTAACCCGGGCAACTCCGGAGGCCCCCTCGTCAACTTACGCGGTCAGCTTATCGGGCTCAACTCGGCCATCCTCTCACGATCAGGCGGAAACCAGGGCATCGGCTTTGCCATCCCGGTCAATGTGGTAGAAAACGTAACGACGCAGTTGATCGAAAACGGACGCGTAGAACGAGCCCAGTTGGGGGTCTTCTTCGATGAAGTCTCTGAAACCCTTGCCGAAGCATTAGGCGTTCCACGGGGAGCCGCTCAGGTCAGTGAGGTCGTCCCCGGTAGCGCCGCAGAGGATGCCGGTCTGCAAGAAGGCGACATCATCACCCGGGTAAACGGGGAAGGATTACGCGACTTCAACCAGTTGCGCACCATGATTGCCAACATGCGCCCGAATGAACAAGTGGACATCGACTTCGTACGCGACGGGGAAGAGCATTCGGTCACTGTCACGCTCGGCACACGACAGGATGACGACCTGGTGGAAAACAACCAGCCTGAGCGGGACAACCGGCAAGAGGACAGCCTCGAAGATCTCGGCTTGAACCTGCGCAACCTGACGCCGACTACCCTCCGCGGGCTAGGTATCGAAGATGCTGAGAACCTGCTTGGCGTTGCGATTACCAATATTGACCGTAGCAGCCCGGCATACCGCAAGGCCGGCCTACGGCGCGGAGACATTATCACAGAAGTCGACCGGCGAAAAGTCGAGAATCTCAACGATTTCATGGGCATCTACAGAGAGATTGAGAAAGGCGGCGACTTCATCGTGCGCGTGCTCCGGCTGCAGCCCGACAAGAGCCTCCGACCCTTCCTCACCGCGCTGACCAAGCCTGACTAAGCATCCAATTCAACGAAAGAAGGAAGGCCGTGTCGCTCTGCAGCACGGCCTTTTCCTTTGCCGGGTACCCATCCTCTTATCAACTCCATTTCGCCTTTGCACAAACCACACGTATTTTATTGGAGTAGAAAAAGGAAAATTCCTATGTTGATCGGGTTGCCTCGCTCGATATACGTTTAACTTTGTGAACTCCTATGGATATTCGCCGTCTGGTGAATCGTATTTCCGATGCACTGGGACCCGATGCCGATCCCACCCACGTCGAGGCCGTAGCGGCTGCCGTGCTCGATGAATGTGATGAAGCACCCGGTAAGCAGCCTCACCGGCTCTCTCCAAAAGAAACAGGAGAACGCGTCCTCGTGACGGCCTACGGCGTGGATCGCCCCGGAATCCTGGCCGCTGTGACCAACGTCGTCTCCGATGCCGGATGCAACATCCTCGACGTCTCGCAGAAGATCTTGCAAGGATATTTCACCCTGATCATGCTTGCCGACATTTCTTCCATGCACGGCTCGGTGCCTGATCTCCAGCAGCAACTGTCGGATACAGGAAACCGCCTCGGCGTGCGCGTGATGGTTCAACATGAGGACCTCTTCGAAAGTATGCACCGCCCCTGAGCCCGTTTTTTATATTCCGGATTCTTGGATGAAGATCGCGTGCTTCTTCATCCAACACCCACAAGCTGCCTTTTGACCGATGCCTTACGATATACATGAAGTGCTCGACACGGTGCGCATGACCGAAATGGAGCATTTCGACATTCGAACCATTACCCTCGGCATCTCTTTGCGGGACTGCAGCAGCCGCCTGCCGCAAACCGTCAGGGCACGCGTATACGACAAAATCCGCCGCACGGCAGCGCATCATGTAGCGGTGACTGAAGAAGTCGAGGCCCTCTACGGTGTGCAGATCACCAATAAGCGCATTGCCGTCACGCCTATTGCCCTGATCGCCGACGGCCTGAAGCGAGATGACATGATCGGCCTGGCGCAGATCCTCGACACGGCCGCCGATCATGTAGGCGTCGATTTTCTGGCGGGGTTCTCCGCCCTGGTAGACAAGGGAATGACCGGCGGCGACCGGGCTCTCCTGGATGCCCTGCCCACCGCGCTCGCCATGACCGAGCACGTATGCGGTTCGGTAAACTGCGGCTCTACCGAGAACGGCATCAACGCCGATGCGGTCATTAAGACTGCCGAGGCCATCCAGGAAATGGCTCGCCTCACAGCGGACCGGGATTCTATAGGCTGCTGTAAATTTGTAGCCTTCTGCAATGCCGTTCAGGATAACCCCTTCGTCGCGGGCGCTTTCCACGGACCGAGCGAAGCCGACGCCGTGATCAACGTGGGCATCTCGGGACCGGGCGTCGTGCTGCGTACCGTGCGCGAACTGGGCGCGGACGCCGATTTCGGGCAGCTTTTCGAGGCCATCAAGCGCACGGCCTTCAAGATTACTCGCGCCGGTGAATTGATCGGCAGGCAATGTGCCCAACGGCTGAACCAACGCACAGGCGTACCTGTCGAGTTCGGCGTAGTAGACCTCTCGCTCGCCCCTACCCCAACAGAAGGTGACTCGGTCGGCGATGTATTGATGGCGATGGGGCTCGAAGACGTGGGCGCTCCGGGTACGACGGCGGCGCTGGCGCTCCTCAACGAGGCCGTCAAACAGGGAGGATTGATGGCGGCCAGCTACGTCGGCGGGCTAAGCGGTGCGTTCATACCGCTCTCCGAAGATCAGGCCATGATCCGGGCTGCCGAGCGAGGCCACCTTTCGCTCGAAAAGCTGGAAGCCATGAGTTCCATTTGTTCGGTCGGGCTCGACATGATCGCCCTGCCGGGCGATACGCCCGTCGAAACACTGGCCGGCATCCTTTTCGATGAGTTCGCCATCGGGATGATCAATAACAAAACAACGGCCTGCCGCCTCATCCCCGTCCACGGCAAGCGCGTCGGGGACTACGCCGAATTCGGCGGTCTACTGGGACGCGCGCCGATCATGCCTGTGCCGAACCTGTCCAGCAGCCTGTTCACCCGACGTGGCGGTCGCATCCCCTCCCCGATCCGGAGCCTCACCAATTGATCCCTTCCTTTATCTGACCAGGGTCATTGTGCCGCTGGCGTGCCTGTCGCCAAGGGCAAGACGGCTGAAATAGACCCCGCTGGCCGCACGTCCACCCGATTCCATCAGGCCGTCCCACCGCACAGTATAATGTCCCGGCGGCAGGCGGTCGCTTAGCAAGCGACGGATTCGTCGTCCCTGGATGTCGTACACATCTAACGTCACGCGCTGATAGGCTTCCCTGGGAGAAACGGAGAAACCGATGACCGTGTACTCGTTGAACGGATTCGGGTAGTTCTGCACAAGTTGGATGGCACGAGGTACGCCCGGTTCCTCTTCTTCGATACCGGTTGCCAGGGAAAAGGCCGCACCACGCGAAATCCCCTGAGGGTCTGCAAGATAGAGGTTGACAAAATCCGGGCGAAACGAAGGTGCTGCAACATAGGCCGTCTGCCATACTTCGTCGGTGAGCCGCTCGAAGCCGGTACTCAGGTGCTCGTAGTAACTCAGCACCGGACCGATGAAAGAAATGAGCCCTTCACCCGGCACCTCGGCGGTGACCACCGCCATATTCAGCGGGCCGGTACCCGCGTGTAGCACCCACCCCACCATATTACCGAATTCGTCGGTGGGTGCCGTGTGGATGTCGGCCACTACCAGGTCCGGCTTGAGCGCATTATCCGTTCCGCCATAGAACAGGTTGGGATACCACCCGTCAATCTGGGGACCGCAAATATTCTCTTCCCGGAGCATCCTCCTCAGAAAATCTAGCTCCCCTTCTTCAAGCGGCGTGGCGTCGAGTTCTTTCTGTGCAATAACACCGAGCGTGTCGTTCACGGCCTCCATGAACCGGAAATAGTCCGCGATGTGGGTAGCCGTCGTCTCAAACTGCCGGGTCGCCTGCCGGGCAAACCGGCTCACAGCCTCGAAGAAAGCCGGGATCGGTTCGACGTAGCTGTAGGGGTAGAAGCACGTGATGCCACCGCTGTACGACTGCTTGGCATAGAGCAGGTTGTCGTGGCGAAGCTGAGCCCAGGCCGCAAGCTGCGTATTCATCTTTTGCTGCCACCAGGCGGCTGTTTGCATGAAGCCCGGCAACTGACTTCGTTCAGCAGGAGGATTCAGGGTTCGGATGGCATCGAGCCAGCCATTGTAGAGCGTGCTGTTCCAGAAATCAGGCTCATAGGAATCGACCAGATAACGCAGGGCGGCGAGTTGGGGCGCATAACCGTATCGATCCAGTTCCTCCTCCAGCAACTGCGCCGAAGCATCGTTGCCGAGGGCAAAGAGGACGTCCTGCGTAGAAGGTAGCATCCGGGGCGAAGCACCCGGAGCAGGCACGACCTCGTCGAAGACCACGTGCCCGGCCACATACGAGTCGATAACGAAACGCTGGCCGAGCAACATGAAGGCCGATGCGGGCTGGATACGATCCGGATCGCTGATGTCGTTGGAGAAGAGAATCTGCGAGTTGATCCGCTGAGAGGCAAACGACTGCTCTGCCAATACATCCTGAAAGGCATGCCACTTACCCACATCCAGCAAGTCCGACGCCTGCGTCAGTTGAGCAGCCGTCATCAGCGTATGAAGGTGCCCCAGCGTCACGTTGTCCGACTCTCCCACGAAAAAGCGAATCATGTCGTCGATTTCTTGCAACAGCCCATCGGCATTACTCAGAGTAGCGGCTTCCGCCAGCAGCACGGCATCGATGGTTTGCCGTTGGACGTCGGCGTCCGAGGGTCGGCAGCGGTCGGTGTTCGGCGCGATGAGGTACAACTCGGTGCGTCCCAACCAGATCATGGCCTGAAAGTACCGGGTCAGGCGCTCGTTCTGGGTATAGTGGCTGCGGGGCGTAAACTGGCTGAAATCGACGACCCGGCACGCTTCGGCGAACAGGGCTACCGCCATCGCCTGTTCTCCTTCGATCAGCCTCAGCAGTTCATCCACTGTCGCCTGGTTCTCCCGCCAAACCGGTGCGACGGCCTGGCCCGTAAGCAACACACGCGGGACCGTCAGATACACGTCCAGATCGTGAAGAGAACGGAGCATTCCCGGTTCGGTGCTATACCGCGTTGCCAGAGCCGGAAGCGCGGCATGAAGCCCGTCCAGCAACGATCCCAGCCTTGGAATAAGCACGCCCAGTTCTGTTTCCTGCAAGATGAGATCATACGACATGTGCAGCGCGTGCAGCATCGCATCCGTCGAGACAAAAACAGGGAGGTCCTTCTTATAGATATCCATGAACGCGTCCCCGAACGAGTTAGGGGCCAGGCGTTCGGTGACCATGAACCCGTGCCGGTCGAGCAAGGCCCGTTCGTACGACGTGAGTGAATACTTGAGATCAATGCTATCGCTGTAGACGGCATCGTCGAAGTGAGTGGATACCTGGCGTTTGAACGGCTCCGTGCCATGCAACGCAAACAAATCGGCAGCACTCATTTGAGCATTCGCCGAGAGAAAGGCTTTGTAGGCGTCCACATCAAACCGGGGCTCCTGTGCCCACGTCGAACATACCACAAAGAGCAGGCAGACAAGCCATAGCATCCGTTTCATAAACGTTCTCCCTTTAATAATGGACGTCGTGATGACCGACTTCGCTGCAACCGGGAGGAATGCAACCTGATAAACCGTCCTCCCTTTTCCCTTCACTATCTTTATGTTACACCCGCTCTTTTCGCGTCACCTAAACCTTCCTACATCTTTTTGCTCTTCCTCTTGTTTAATGTACCAACTGATGCGTCACTTTGCGATGGAATTCTCCTTCTCCTCCCTCGAACTGACCCTGAATACTCCTTTCCGCATCGCCCACGGCACCAGCACTACGCGGACCAACGTCCTGCTGCGGTTCGGCGACGGCGTCGGAGAGGGCGCGTTGCCACCCTATTACCCCTGGCGCTTCGACGAGGTACGAGCGTATCTCGAAGCCATCGACCCTGACAGGCTGCTCGGAAAAGACCCACTGGCCCTCGAAGATGCTCTCGACCGGCTGCCGCCCGGCCCGGCACCGGCACATTCCGCCATCGACCTTGCCCTGCACGACCATTGGGGGAAACAACTCGGCCTGCCGTTGTACTGCCTCTGGGGCCTCTCTCCCACCCAGGCCCCGCCTACGTCGATCACACTCAGCATCCCTGAACAACTGGACGACCTGCCCCATACCATCCAGGCATTCGACGGCTTTCCCATCCTAAAACTCAAACTCGGAACGGGAAGTCTGGAACGCGACGAAGCGATCGTACGCACGGCCCGCGAGGTAACCGACGCACAGTTGTGCGTGGATGCCAACAGCGCCTGGAGTATCGAGGACGCAGCACGGATCATCCCGCGCCTGGCCCGTTACGACCTCCTCTTCATCGAACAGCCCCTTCCTCCCGACACCCATGACGCCTGGCGCCAGCTTCGACGTCGCCTCCCGGACAAGGTGCCCCCGCTCATCGCGGATGAGAGTATCCAGACCGCCGCCGACGTCCTGGCGCTGGCCGACATCGTTGATGGAATCAACCTGAAGCTGACGAAAGCGGGAGGTCTCCGTGCCACACGACGGTTGATGTCGCTGGCGCGGGCGTTGAACTTGAAGGTGATGCTGGGCTGTATGATCGAAAGCTCGGTGGCCCTCACCGCCGCGGCCCACCTTGCTCCCCTCGCCGACTTCGCCGACCTCGACAGCTATCTTCACCTGGCCGACGATCCCTTCGACGGTGTGACGGTTGAACAGGGACGCCTGGTGCTGCCGGATCGCCCCGGATTAGGGATCGTAGATCGTTTGTAAGACGAAGAAAGAGGAGGCATCAGATCACTCTATCACATCACGCGCAGCACCAGCTTCCCGATGTTCTTGTTTTCGCCCATGTAGCGATGAGCGGCCTGCACTTCGGTCCAATCGTAGATGGAGTCGATAACGGGGCGGAGGCGGCCCGTTTCAAACAGAGGAAGGCAATGGCCTGAGAAATCCTGGGTCAAGTCGATTTTATAGGTGAGGCTCCGACTCCGCAGGGTGGAGGCTTCAATGCGGGCACGTTTCCAGAAAAGGGTACGTAAATCGACCGCCTCCAGGTGGCTCCCGCCCAGGGTCGAAAGCAGCACGATCCGGCCATCCAGAGCCAACGACTGGATATTTTGCGCAAAGTAGGGAGCCCCGATAAAATCCAGGATGAGATCGACGCCGCGTCCCTTCGTGACGGCCTCAATCCGTTCGTCAAAGTCTTCGTTCTTGTAGTTTATCGCCACTTCCGCTCCGAGAGACAGACAGCGTTCGTGCTTCGGGGCTGAGGCCGTCACATACGCATGCCCCCCCGCTTGTCTGACAAGTTGAATGGCTGCGGTCCCAACACCACTGGCTCCGGCATGAATCAACACGTGTTGATCCGGCTGCAATTCGCCAAGCCAGTACAGAGCCTGGAAGGCGGTAAGGAACACTTCAGGGATCGCTGCCGCCTCCTCGATGGAAAGGCGGGAAGGCACACGCATTGCCAGGTCCTGATGGATCACGGCATACTCGGCATAGCCTCCCCCGGCTAACAATCCGAACACGCGGTCACCCGGGGACCACCGGTCGCAGGCTGCTCCCTTCGCCTCAATCCGTCCCGCTATTTCCAGGCCCAGAACCTCACTGGCTCCTTCAGGCGGGGGATACTTGCCTTCGCGCTGCATCAGGTCGGCTCGATTGACCGCCGTCGCCTGGACACGCACGAGCAATTCTTCGTCGCCGGGGGTCGGCATCTGGTGTTCGCCCAGATACAGTTGCTCCGGTCCTCCCGGAGCTTTGGTCAGAACGACTTTCATGGCTATGATCTCGAATGGAGTGTGCCTTAAAATAGCCATCACCCATCAAGCACGCTCAGTCTTTCAAAGCCGTCACAATGTGGATCCTTCTCTCTAGCGTACGATGGACGGGACAACGGTTGGAGATTTCAACAAGACGCCGACGTTGCGCCTCGTCGAGCGGCCCTGTGAATACCAGTTCGCGTTGAACGCGGTCGACCATGCCCTCTTTCTCCTCGCAGTCCTCGCAGTCTTTTGCATGGATCTTGTCGTGGTTCAGCCGTACTTCGATGGTTTCCAGGGGCCAGCCCTTATGGTCCGCATACATGCGAAGCGTCATGGCGGTGCAGGCTCCCAGGGCGGCAACAAGGTAATCATACGGCGTCGGACCCGTGTTCGTCCCTCCCACCTCGACGGGTTCATCGGCAATGAGCGGGAAGCCGTTAGCCAGCATTTCGGTCCGATACCCTGCCCCTTCCAGGCGTGCCACCACCTGGTTATCGTCGAGGTCCGTCTGCTTGCGATCCTCTTGCCGCGCTCCGATGTACTTGCGCGCCCAGGCAGCCAGGACGGTGCCCACGTATTCCGAATCAGCCGCATCGGTGAGTAAGTGGTCGGCATGGTCGAGTGAGACGAAGCTCTTTGGATGACGCGCCGCTTTGAAAATCAACGCGGCATTTTCGATGCCGACTGTGTTATCGACGGGAGAGTGAAAGATCAGGAGCGGGCGATGCAAACGGCTCAGGTTCTCTTTTACTCGTTGATCCTTCAAATCGTCGAGAAACTGCTTCTTCACGGTGAAGGGCCGCCCGCCGATGCTGACGCGGGCCTCGCCACGATGCTCGATCTCTTGTAACGATCCTTCAAACAAGTGTTCGACATGGTGCGGATCGTACGGAGCCCCGATGGTGGCTACCGCTCGAACCGAGTCGAGTTGAACGGCAGCTTGCAGCACTGCAGCGCCTCCGAGCGAGTGACCGACCAGGATCGAGGGGGCCTCATACTCCTCTTCCAAGAAAACGGCGGCAGCGATCAGATCATCGATGTTGGAGGAAAAATTAGTGTCGGCGAAATCGCCCTCACTTTCACCCAGCCCCGTAAAATCGAAGCGCAGCACCGCGAGGCCCTGACGGTTCATCGCCCGGCTGATGTTGGCGACCGCTTTCAGGTTCTTCGAGCAGGTAAAACAATGAGCGAAGAGGGCATACGCGATAGGCTCGCCGTCAACCGGAAGATCGAGCCGGGCCGCCAGCCGAGTTCCTTCCTCGTTCTCAAAGGTCAGTTTTTCGAAACGCATAGCCTGGTCGTTTGCTGTTGTGTTAACTCGCCGCGTCCAACG
The DNA here is from genome assembly GCA_046756545.1 of Rhodothermales bacterium. Lineage (GTDB taxonomy): Bacteria > Bacteroidota > Rhodothermia > Rhodothermales > JBHHWM01 > JBHHWM01. The sequence goes on from JBHHWM010000014.1 coordinate 11,894, forward strand.
CTGGAAACATCCCCTCATCCCTTGCCATCCGAGATGGGCCGGGGCGTTCCTTCCATGATCTTGAAGGTATACGACCTTGTGACGCCCTCTCGGCGGTCCTCGCCCGGATGGTACGTCCGCTCGATCAGGGAGACGCGCCCTGTGTACTCCATCAGTACGATGGTGGAAGCACGCGTTCCGTACCTCGGACTCTTGATGAAGATCGGCGAAAGGATGCGTTCCCAGGCAAGCCCGATGCCGGTATCGGGCAACGCGTCGTCGGAAGCCTGACGGTCGTCCAATAAAAAACGAAAGAGGGCCTCAGGATCGATCTCGTCGCTATCGAGCGTTGCCTGCAACACGGTCTTACCGCGTTGCACCTTCGGCCAGGGGGTATCAAGCAGGTGATTACTGAGACCGTAAATGCCTGGTGTTAGCTTCCGAATTCGGAGCTCCCGATTGCTGAAGTAGTACAGGTCGTCTTTGTCGCCGACGAGCAGATTGAACCCGTTGTACTCATCGGCCTTTCGGCCCACATCCTCCAGATAGGCCTCGGGTTCGTGCTCACTCGCCAGATAGTTCGAGACAAGCAACCCACGCGTGGGAGCCTGGGGTTGGTCGGATCGGGCCGTGCCGAACTCACGGAAATTGGTCAATGCAGCGAAGCGTCCGGTCTTCGTGACGCCGAGCCACGTTCCTCCCCCCTTGAGATCCCGCCCGGCCAACAGATCCGGGGCCTCGTCCCAGAATGTCGCAGCGGTGGTCGGGCGGTCGTAGAACTCATCCCGGTTAGTGGCCATCACGAGCCGGTACCGGGCATTCTGTTCGTAAGCAAGCGCGATAAAGCACACGAGCCGCCTCCATCAGGCAAGGTCTTCAGAGAAACCGGCCGCCGGAATGGTCATTCTTCGACCTTCCGCATGGCATTGATGACAAACTCGCCAAACCCGGTCACTGTCATCGTGCCGTTCATCGCATCGCCGTTCAGGTACATCTCCGTGACGGTATCGATGAGCTGGCCGTCGAGGTCGAACGCGGCTGCAAACGCAAAGGTACTGTCCTGGAAGGACACCTCGCTAATAGGCACGGTCTGCATGAGCATGTCGCTTGAGATTTCGCCTCGGTAGGCTCCGTCTTCGAGCGTAACCATCAGATCCCCCGTGGCATCTCCCTGGGGGGTGCTCAAAATGACGTAGCTCCAGGTGCCTGCCGGTGAGGGAGCCTCCATTTTCGAGGTTGACGCACAGCCGGTCGCAAAGGCAGCGAATACCAACAGCGTAAGCAGGGTGTAGACAACAGAATAGCGTCGCATGGATATTCCGATGTGTAGGAGGGTGAGGGAGCCCGCTAATTCAACGGGTAGATGTCCGGCAAAGATACGGAATACCCCAACACTGGACCATGATGTCGGACCATGCCGGAGAAGATTTTTCCAAAGCCCTGCCCACTTCTTCTGCTCTGCTACTCTCCGTCAGACACACGATCTTCCGGGAATCGTTCCACGCATTGAGCGCTGATCACACAGTCATTCTGGAAGTGAGAGTCCTGAAAAGCATGGGGGTTGGATGAGAGCCTCCACGACGGGTCATTCCCGTTCAGGACGTCTGCCGGATACGCCGGGGATGGCTACCGCCCCACCCGATGAAAAGCTGCTCCTCAATCGGAAAATCGAACTGAAGATTCTCTTCGCGCCAGTGATCGAAAGCGCGCTTCAACCGAACGGCTGCGACCCCGGCTACGGCACAGGCACCGAGCGTTACAAATGCTTTCTGAGCCAGGCTCGTTTCGTCTAACGACATACTCTTTAACCAGGTCATTCCCGTTCCTCCCTGCTTACAAACTCACGTCCGGTGAGAGAACCCATTCATACAACGTTCTCCCCAGTTACCAAACGTAGAACCAAACAAAAATCAAACCACTTTCTGCTCCAGGAATGAAGAGCGGGCTTCATATTTCACCATTCCTCTCCCTGTTGCTGGTGATCATATACCTTTACACATGAAAGGACCGACGTATCTAATAGGGCAATAATTAATCCCCTGGTCCCCCTTCTCTGCAATCGAGCCGACTCTTAAAAAAGGCGACGGTGGGATCGTTATGGAGAACTCCCCAGGAAACCGTAGGAAAGGCTGTCCATATTTGTCGCCAGGATCCCTTTCTCGTAGGAAACGATGCCCTCAACGAGTACGACTTCGCAAGCACCGTTCCCTGTATCTTTTCGGGTAAACGAACTACGCCACACTTTCCCGTCTTCCGTTGTCGCTGTGACGAGATATCCCCGGAAAACCACGACCTCACCTACCCTCACCTTGAGCAAGTCTTCATGGACTGCATCGTTTGCGGGAATCATGTGCATGTTGGCACTATGCTGAATAATTTCCTCTCGCGGGATCGGGTAGGATCTCACACGCCACCGATAGAAACGGCCGCTCTGGGAGATGTCGATCTTATCGAGGACTCCTTGATCCGACATCGGCCCCCAGCCGAGCGCCAGATCTACAGGAGAGAGATCCGCCACCGGGTCAAAGCGATAATGCGTTTTCCCGAGCACACGCGCTTCTACCTCGAACCGAGCTACTCGTTGAACATGATACCCTCTCACGTCCATTACCGAAACCGTATCGAGTTCTATCTGAACCGGATCGTTGGGCGCAATCACGCCCGCAGCATACCGAATCTCGGTGGAACAACTCGCTGCGCCCAGAACACCAAGAACAAGCAGTATGCCTGTATACTTCTCCAGCCGCATGTATCTTCAACGCCTGATTTTTCATGGATTTGTTTCTTTTTGCATCGTTTTGGGCGGCTTATCCTTAAATTCCCGCTCGCGTGAGTTCCCGGTCCTTTGCACCAAAAAAGCCCAACGATTTGAACCCCATACCATCGGTTGATCTGGCCGCACCGATCCCTGTATCGTTGCAGGGCAATCGAAGCTACGCCATTCGGTTCGAAGTGCTTCAATCGGTGCCTCGGTTGATGGTAGAGGCGGGCCTTCGCCCGGGTCGCTGCCTCGTGATCACCGACAACCATGTGGCGACCCTGTACCAGGCTCCGGTCATCGACGCGCTCCGTGGGGCCGGCTGGTCTCCGAACGTGATCGTGATGCCGCCCGGCGAATCGACCAAGGCTCCGGCCTCGCTACAGTCGATCTACGACACGGCGCTGCGATGGGGTATTGACCGGAAAACTCCGGTACTGGCCCTCGGCGGCGGCGTTGTGGGGGATGTGGCGGGGTTTGCCGCTGCGACCTTGCTGCGAGGCCTCCCTTTCGTGCAACTTCCTACGACGCTCATTGCCCAGGTCGACAGTGCCATCGGCGGAAAAACGGGCATTAATCACGCCGTCGGCAAGAACTTGATCGGTGCTTTTCATCAGCCCCGTCTCGTATGCGCCGACCTGAACACGTTGCGTACACTTCCGGCCCTGGAATGGACGAGCGGGCTGGCCGAGGTAGTAAAACACGCCTTCATTGCCGACGCCGACCTGCTGACTTTCCTCGAAACCCGCTGGGCGGACGTGATGGCCTGCGAGCCCGCCGTCACGGCGGAGATGGTCTACCGGGCCGCCCGCATAAAGGCCGACGTCGTGAGCGAGGACGAACGAGAGCAGGGACGCCGGGCCATCCTGAACTTCGGCCATACCTTCGCCCATGCTATCGAACGGGTGGCCGGATATGGGCAATTCACCCACGGCGAAGCGGTCGCCCTGGGGATGCGAGCCGCCCTTTTGATTTCACACCGGTTGCATCCCAACCTGCCCCTGGACCGGGCTCTGCGCCTGACGCAGCGGATTCCCGTTCGCAACCGTCTCGCCGACCTGTCGCTCGAAAAGCTGATGAAGGCCATGCACGCGGATAAGAAAGTCCACGCCGGTACGATCCGTCTGGTCGTGCTTCGTCGCCTTGGAGAGGCCTACTTGACCGATCAAGCCACGGAAAAAAATATCGAGGAGGCGTGGGCGTTTGCTCGCCAAAGCGAACGAACGCCTCTTTAATGTGCCTCGCTCACACGTCCATCTTTAGACCTTGGATGCCATGGATACATCGACTTCGACGTGTTTTGTTCGCCGGGCGGGCACTTCGACCTCTCAGGGTCGTTTCCTCAATGCGCCGCCCCATCTTCGCTCTGCTGTTTCTACCCTGACAGCCCCACCCGTTGTAGGCTGATCTACTGTGTCTCCCCGCCGGCTCTTACATATTCCCCGCCATGCCGTTCGGATCGCCGTCCTCATCCTGCTCGCAGGCGTGCTGCTCTTCTTTGCCCTTACGCGAACCCAGGTCGGGCGCGACGGCCTTCGCAAACAGATCGAACAGCGGTTTGCCAACACGTTCGAGGGGCGCATAGAGATCGGTCAACTGAAAGGCAACCTGGCTCAGAACCTGTTCGCCAGCGATGTACGACTCTACGATCCCGGCGGGAGGCTGGTCCTTGAGGTAGATTCCCTGGTGGCCCGTCCCAGTTGGCGCGCGCTCTTTTCGAGACGTATCTCCGTAGGCTCACTCACCCTGATACGCCCCACGTTTTACTTCTTTTACCAGGATGACAATACGTGGAACGTGGCCGATGTATTCCGCCAGCATACCACAAAGGTACCTTCGGACGCCGATCCCTGGAGCTTCGATTCTGCCGACTTGCACTTCGTCGATGGAACAATACTGACACGGCACGGGAATGAACTTCCCTCTGCTATTGAGCAAGGATGGCTCTTCAATTATGCGGGAGCTCGGATGGAAGATATACAGATGCGAACGACCCTCGAATGGAATGCCGATGCCAAACTCATCGACCTGCTCCATTTTTCGGGGGTCGTGACGGATATCGGTCTTGCGATAGAGGGGATTCAAGGGCAACTGCTCATAGAAAACGACGGCCTCTTCCTCAACCAGTTTTCGCTGGCTGCCGGGCGCACGTATCTTCGCATCGACGGCTCTATCGATCACCTCGACAGCCTCCTGACCGGTGCATTCGGCGACGCCGTGCTGGATGCCGAAGTCCACCCGAGCCGCTTCGACTTCGGCGCTTTGCAGAGGCTCTTTCCCCGCTTGCTCCTCGCCGACATCCTGACCTCGTCCGCCCATGTGCGAGGGCCTTTTTCTCATCTCGTCATCGATTCCTTCTCAGCCGGACGCGGACGCACGCTAATCGCTGCCGACGGAAGGGTGCGGGGCATCCCCGACTCCCTCGACTTCGAACTGGCTATCGGCCCCAGCACGGTAGCCTCCGAAGATGTTCGAGCCCTTCTTCCGGCAACCTCGCTCCCCGACCTATCTCCCCTTGGCCTGCTCTCGCTTGAAGGGACGGCCCGTGGGGTGGCTTACACTCGACCTGCACAGTCGGGGCTTCGCCTGCGCACTGGCGGGGAAGCACGAATCTACGGCGAACTGGGACACCTCACGCTCGACACGCTGTCGGTCATTCAGGAATCCAATAAGGCGATACGCTATGCCTTCGACCTGGAAATGGACTCGCTCGATGTGGGCCGTTTCACGGCAGATGCTCCCTTCGCGAGTTCTCTTAACGGGCGGGTAACCGTCGAGGGACGAGGGCTCACACTCGACAGCCTGAACACGACGCTGAAGGCGGAGATGCGTGCTTCGCATATGGCAGGCCGCCACGCCGATACCGTCCACGTCGATGCGTCGCTAGTGGGCCGGCGGTTGAGCACCACAGCGTTCGCTCGCCAGGGCCGGGGTCGCCTCTTCGCCAATGCCGTGCTCAACTTGACGAGGCAACCGAGCTATTCCCTCGGATTAATCAGTCGCCGCTTCGACCTCGGTCCGCTCCTCGCTCAAGATTCACTCCGTTCTTCGCTCAACACGCAATGGACCCTCGACGGAGCGGGTACCACCTGGGACGACCTGCGCGGAGAACTGACCCTCACCTTCGACTCGTCGGAAGTAACCCTGAAAAAGACGAGGCGCATCATCCCGCCGCATCGTTCCGTGCTCACAGTGAACGCACCGGGATCCTCAAAACCGCGCCTGGACGTTTCGGGGGACGCGTTCTCGGTACGTCTTCTCGGGGAAGCACCGATGAAACCACTGCAAGCGCTCAGTGCCTTGTGGCGTCAAACCCTGACCGAAGCGCTGGCTCATCAACAGGCCAAAACGTATCAACGGAAGCCAACGCTCTGGGCTTCAAGCCATCCGTTTGTCCTCACCGATGCACCATCTCCGGAAAAGACTCGCCTCCGAGAAGAAGCCAGAACGGCCTTGCTTGCCGCCGGACTCGACTCGCTGGCCCTCGACGTCGATATCGAGATAAAACGCTCTGACGTGCTCTCGGCACTGCTCCCCATGCTACCTTCCTGGGCAACCGACACCAGGGCCACACTGCACCTGACCGCCAGCGACTCCCTGCTCCGGCTGGATGCCTCCCTCGCTGCCGACTCCTTACAGGCGCTCTCCTTGCGAGCCGACACGTATACCGCCGATCTACATGCGTCCCTCCGTACCGATGTGCCGGTGGAGCAATCACTGCTCGTCTCGTTCGACCTCAACGCCGACTCCCTGCTATTTGCCGGTCAGGTGTTTCGCGCTCCGGCCCTGGCAGCGCGGTACGATGACCGACACGGACAACTGACTCTCACCTCCGACCGAAACAACACGACCGGCCCTGTCCGCTTGGACGCCACGCTCGACCTGCTACTCGACCGGAATCGCCTCACCCTTCAGGATTTTTACCTGGCCCTCGGCGAGTACGTGTGGCAAAATCCTGAGCGCCAGACGCTCGACCTGTATGCGGACGCGACCGTCGTACCCGGCTTATCTATTGAAAATCAACCTCCGGATGGAAGCCCGTTACAGCGTGTTACCCTTCGGGGGACCCTCTCGCGCGCCGAACAAGACACCTTCTTCGTCGAAGCCGAAGAGATCGGGCTGCGTCAATGGTCGGAAGTACTGGCCTGGAAACGGACCCTCGGTGGTCAACTCAACGGACGGCTCGCCTTTACACAGGGCATACAACCTGAACTCACAGGCTCCCTCACCGTGGACGCCCTCTCCATGGACGATCGTGTCCTGGGACATCTGGACGCTTCAAGCAGATACCTTCCGGAATCTCCCGAGATAGCCCTCCAGGCGACGGTCACCCCCGTAAATTGGGACGAACTGCACCACCAGCCTCTCGACGGTTTTCGGGAAGTGGAAAACCGGCTTCAGATGAACGGTACGTTTCGCCTGCCACGCACCGATGAACAGGGCCGAACCAACGATCCGGGCATGCTCGACCTTTCCGTTGAGGTTGCGCGAGCCGATGCGTTCTTTTTTGAATATATCCTTGGAGATGTCGATCAGGTGGAAGGCGCTATTTCGGGGACAGGTACGATTGGAGGCACCTTCGCTCATCCCCTCTTCAACGCAGACCTGACGTTTTCCGAAGGCCGTTTCGACGTGCCGGAATTCAACCTCCACTATACCCTGGAGGGCCCGGTTCGCGTCGATGAGCAGGGCATCACGTTGGACGACGTGCGCCTCGGTGATCCTACCGAGGGATCGGCCACGGTCTCGGGCCTCATCGCGTTCAACGACTATCGCTTCTTCTCCTTCGACCTGGCCGCTACGCTGAACGACCTTCAGATCATCGACGTGCCCTCTTCCCGCCACCTCCCATTCTACGGCACCATCTGGGCCTCGGGGGACGCCACCCTGACCGGCCCCCTCTATAACGCATCGCTCCAGGCCTCCAACATTACCACGCACGAAAACAGCGAAGTCTTTATCCCGATCAAGGAGAGCGAAACGGCCCTCGACCGCGGCTTCATCATCTTCACCGATTCTACAGGCCGCATCCCCGACATCCCCCAACTGACCCGCCGCGATAACATTCTGGACAAACGTCCGGCAGGAGAACGGACGCTGACTGAAGGGCTAGACATGGACCTGAACATCTTTGCCCCCCAGGGTTCCACGGTCCGCCTCGTGATCGATCCCCTCCTGGGCGACGTAATCAACGCGGAGGGAAGCGGACGCATCCAACTGCAACGGCAGGAAGGCGAGTTTTCCACGTTTGGTTCGATGGAAGTGCAAGGTGGAGACTACCTCTTTACCGCTGGCGAAGTGTTCGTGCGCCGGTTCCTCATCGATCAGGGCACCATCACGTGGGACGGGGATCCGCTCAATCCGAGCCTCGACATCGAAGGCGCTTATGAAACGAGGGCGTACAGCACGGGCCTTCCCTCCTACATCGCCAATGACTTGAGTTCCATCATCCCCCTCATCGTTCAGTTGCACATCACGGGTGAGATCAATTCCCTCCTGGTTGATCTCGATCTGGCGGTGGACCGCAGTACGCGCGAGGCCATCAGCAACACGCCCGTTCTGGAGAGCTATCTCAACCAGCCGGACCGGTCCGCACAGCATGCCACGAGCGTGCTGCTCACCAACTCGTTCGTGCTCACAACGGAAGGCGACGTGCTGGCCGGCTCGGCCTTCAACAGCGTTTCTCAGCTCGTCTCCAGCCAGTTGAACCGGTATCTGAGCCAGGTACTCCCGAATGCGGATTTCCGATTCGGCGTGCAGGGCGAAGAAGCCGCAAAGGACCTGGATGTCACCGTGGATCTGGCCATTCGGTTGCTCAACGACCGATTGGTCATCCGAGGCCAGGGCGTCTATCGAGGGCTGCGCCCCGGTGACAACGCCGAGACGGCCTCGCAGCAGGGGCTTCAGGGAGAATTTGTCGTCGAGGTGCGCCTGAGCCCCAGTGTTTCCGTCGAAGTGTTCTATCGCCGCGAAGGAGACGTGCTGAGCGAAACCCTGCTTACGAGCACGACCGGTGCGGGCCTCTCCTATCATACCCAGTTTCCTACCTGGCGCAAGCTGCTCCAGCGCATCTTCGGCGGCAAGAAACCACCCTCCGACGTCGCCTCCGACTCAACCAAAGCACGCGTAGCTGAAGGGCATGATCAATAAACCCGTTCGTCATCCTTCTCACACAGCGTGTACTACCTCCCTGATTATTATCGAATAATCTCGCCCAACTCTATCCCAAACTGTTATGCATCGTGAGTAAGAAAATCACCCGTCAAACGATCCGGCGCGATGTGCTGCGCCTGTTGAAGAATAACGGGCACAAGGCGTTTCGCCCGAAGGAAATGGCCAAGCGCCTGAATTATAAGGATAATCGCATCTACCGCCTCTTCCGCGACGTGCTCTCCGAGATGGACGAGCAGCAGATGATCGGACGTATCAAAGGGGGTCGCTACACCTTCAAGCCGCGCGCAACGCGCATCGAAGGCATCCTCCACGTCAACCCACAGGGATTCGGGTTCGTGGAAGTCCCCGGAAAAGCCGAGGATTACTTCGTTCGCCGCACGAATATGGGCACGGCTCTCGACGGCGACCGTGTGCTGGTGGGCCTTGCCGCGCCCCGACGCGGCGAACAACGGCGCGAAGCCGAAGTGCTTAAAGTGCTCGAACGGCGACGTACCAAAGCGGTCGGCACCTTTCGAAAAAAAGGACACTTCGCCTTCGTCCTACCCGACGACCAGCGCCTCCAATACGACATCTACGTTCCCCGCGAAGCCTTCAACGGCGCGAAGGACGGCGACAAGGTCGTAGTATCCATCGACCGCTTCGTGGACGCGCACGCCGCACCGGAGGGACGCATCCTGGAGGTTCTGGGCGACGGCGAGAAACCGGAAATACGCGTTCTCTCGCTTGCGCTCAGCATGGACGTGCGCTCAGGTTTTTCAGACGAGGTCATTCGCGAAGCCGAGACCCTTGCCGAGATCATCCCGCAGGAGGAGATCGACCGGCGGCTCGACCTACGAGAAAAACGGGTATTCACCATCGACCCGGAAGACGCTAAGGACTTCGACGATGCCATCCACATCGAGGCGCTTCCCAACGGCCACGTTGAGGTGGGCGTCCACATTGCCGACGTGAGCCATTACGTCCGGCCCGATACCGCCATCGACCGAGAAGCCTATGAACGAGGCACCAGTGTTTACCTCGTCGACCGGGTCATCCCGATGCTGCCTGAGAAACTCTCCAACAAGGTATGCTCGCTCCGGCCTCACGAGGACAAGCTGACGTATTCGTGCATCATGGAAGTATCGCCGCGAGGCACGGTCAAGAGCTATCAGATCCGGGAAACCGTGATCCACTCAAAACAGCGATTCACGTACGCCGAAGCGCAACGCATCATCGAAGGCGAGGAAGAAGGCCATCCCCTCGCTGCCGACGTGGTCACGGCCACGCATCTGGCCCGCACCCTGACCAAAAAGCGCATGCGCCAGGGCTCCGTAGACTTCGACCTTCCCGAAATCCGCGTCATCCTGGACGAGGAAGGCCATCCCATCGACATCATCCGCAAAGACAGGCTGGACGCGAACCGGCTCATCGAGGAGTGGATGCTGCTGGCCAACCGCACCGTCGCGTGGCACATCAGCAAACAGCGTTCGCCGATGCCTTTCGTCTACCGCGTGCACGGTGCCCCCGATGCACAACGCATCCAGCAACTGGCCGAGTACGTCCGTGTCTTCGGCTACCGGCTTGCGTTGTCCGACGGCAATGTTACTTCGAAAGACCTGAACAACCTTCTGGCCCACATCAAAGACTCCCCTGAAGCCTTCGTCATCGAAAGCGCCGCCTTGCGTGCCATGGCCAAAGCCGCCTATGCGACGGAAGACATCGGGCACTACGGGCTCGGTTTCCGCACCTACACACACTTCACCAGCCCCATCCGTCGCTACCCGGACCTGATGGTTCATCGGCTGCTGATACGATACGCTACGGGTGGAGCGCCTGCCGACGAAGAACGTCTAGCGGCCCGGTGCAAGCACAGCTCCGACCGCGAAAGGATAGCCGTCGAGGCCGAACGCGAGTCCGTCAAGATGAAACAGGTCGAGTACATCCAGGATCACGTGGGAAATGAGTTCTCCGGTGTCGTCACGGGCGTGAGCCGGTTCGGGGTGTTCGTGGAACTGAACGACGTGCTCGTCGAAGGGATGGTCCACGTGCGCGATCTCGATGACGACTATTACATCTACGACGAACGGACGTACAGCCTCGTCGGTGAATACACCGGTAATACCTATCGGCCCGGCGACCAGGTACGCGTCATGGTGATAGGCGCTACGCCTGAGACACGAAAAATCGACCTGCTATTCATCGACTAGATTCTCTTCCTCGCCGTTCTTCTCGATCAACCTTCCGCTGATGCCACAGCGCTGTCATCCCGGCTGTGTATCCTGTCTCGTCGTGATCATACACCCGGAGGCTTGATGCATGCCGTTTACAGCCCTTGAATCGACGTTTGTGGCCACGGAAGAGAAAGGCGAAGTCTCCTCCCTGCTGATTCGTCCCCCTGAGGCATGCTGGCTGATGGTGCTGGGGCACGGAGCCGGAGCGGGCATGCGGCACCGCACACTCGAAGCCCTTGCGCAGCGCCTGGCCGAGGTGGGCATCGCGACGTTCCGCTACCAGTTTCCCTTTATGGAACGCGGCGGGGGGGGACGAGACGCGCGCGCCGTAACCCTGGCGACCGTCCGTTCCGCCGTGGCCACCGCCTACGAGGCAGCAGGCGACCTTCCGATGATAGCGGGAGGCCACTCATTCGGCGGGCGCATGACTTCTACAGCGGCCTCCGAGGCCCCGCTCGAACACGTTCGGGGGTTGGTGTTCTTTTCCTTCCCCCTGCACCCGGCAGGAAAACCCGGCACCGAACGCGCCGAGCACCTGGACAGCGTCACCGTCCCGATGCTGTTTTTATCCGGCACACGGGACTCCCTGGCCGACCTGAACCTCCTGCGTCCTGTCTGCCAGCGACTGCAAGATCGCGCCACCCTGCACCTGGTCGACACCGCCAATCACGGCTTCAAGGTGCTGAAACGAACGCGGCGAAGCCAGGAAGATGTTTTTTTCGAGATGGCGCGTGTCCTTCGGCGTTGGGTCGATACGCTTCGTTGACGAAGCTGTGTTACTCATCGACAAGGCAAAAAGCCTCTCTGCCTTTGAAACAGAGAGGCCCTTCACCTAACGAGCGACGATTACCGCAATGACGCCGTAACATCCGTCTTCGCCTGGTAATAACCATTCAGCACTGTGACCATGAGGATACGGCTCTCATCCGTCTCGGCCAGAGTGGCTCGACGTGCCACAAATGACGAGGCTCTCGGGCCACCGATGGCCTGGAGCGCTGCCAGCGCAAGCTTCCTGTTCGATGCGTGCTCGTCGTCATCTTCGTATACATCCCGGATGGCGTCGACTGCCTGGCCCAGATCCAACTTGTCCCGGTACAGGGTAGCAAAGATGATGGCGTTTTTCAGCGACTGCGTCCGTACGTTGTCGACCGGCGATTGCAAGGACTTAACCAACTGCACCTCGCTCAATCTCCACTTCTCGATGGGCGTGTACGCGTCTTGTGCATGGGCCACGATGGGCAACCCCAACAGCATCATCAGGGCTAAAGCAACAAGAGTCTTCATAGCATCCCTCCCTCATAAGGTTGTTACGAAATTCGCCTTGTCCGATGAGCGGGGAGAGATATTGCACCCTACGGCAGTCTTTCATCGATGGTTACGTCGGGTATTTTTTTGTACCCGGAATCACGCATAGACTCCGACCCGTTATCTTCCACCTCCTGTTGTCTAACCCCGCCTACTTCTCTCACCAAACCTTTGCCCCTGCATCGATGCCCCAGAACTACACGCTTCGACCGTCCCCTGCCGAACACGGTTCATATTTCGGACGCTACATCCGCCTCGTCCCCGAAGGAGACATCATCAGGCTGATCGAAACGCAAGCCGAAGACACCCTGGCACTCTTTGACGAGATTAGCGAGGAACAGGCATGCTACCGCTACGCACTGGAGAAGTGGAGTATCAAAGAAATCGTCGGCCATCTGGTCGAGTCGGAGCAGATCTTCGTATGCCGCGCCCTACGCTTCAGCCGCAACGAGCAGGTGCCGCTGCCGGGATTCGACCAGGATGCCTACGTCGAAGCCGCCCGGTTTGACCGGCAACCGTTTCGCGCGCTGGTGGACGAGTTTCGGGCCGTGCGAAAGGCGACGGTCCTCTTCTTTCAGGGGGTGTCCGACGAGATGATGGAGCGTACCGGCATCGCCAGCGACACGACGCTCTCGGTGCGCGCCGTGGCCTACATCCTCGCGGGCCACGAACGCCATCACGTCGCCATCCTTCGAGAGCGGTATCTTTCCTGACCGCTCCGTATCGCCCGCCCCTCTCACCGACAACTCCACCTTGTATGAATCTTCCGTACGATCCTGATGCCGCCATCGAGGTTATCACAAACGCCGACCCGGCCATGAACCGCCTCATCGAACACGTCGGACCGCTCACCCTCGAACTCCGGGCGATGGACAGCCCGTTCCAGGCACTCATGCGAGCCATCATCTATCAGCAACTCTCGGGCAAAGCCGCCGCAACGATCCATCGGCGCGTGCTGGCCCTCTTCCCCGGCGACGAACCGCCGGATCCGGAAGACCTCGTGGCCGTTCCCGAGGAATCGCTTCGCGGAGCCGGTATGTCGCGAGCCAAGGTAGCCGCCGTTAAGGACCTGGCCGCTAAAACACTCGACGGCACCGTGCCTTTGAAGGAACAACTCGTCGGCATGACGGATGAAGAGATCATCGAGCGGTTGACGGCGGTGCGCGGCATCGGGCCATGGACCGTGGAGATGCTTCTGATCTTCCACCTGGGACGCCCCGACGTGCTCCCCGTAACCGACCTGGGGGTGCGCAAAGGCTTCATGCTCACGTATAACCTGGAGGATCTCCCCAAGCCATCCGAACTCCGAACCTACGGCGAACGCTGGAAACCGTATCGTTCGGTGGCAAGCTGGTACCTCTGGCGCGCCGTCGATCAACTAGCGGCATGACACGGCGCCGGGATTATTGAGAGAAGAGAAAACGATAGAACAAAAAAGACCGAGGATTCCGATGAGCATCACACGGATCAACGAGTTTCGGGCTCAAGAAGGGCAAGGCCATGCCCTGAGAACCCTCATCCGGTCGTTCGTATCCCTGATCGAATCCTCGGACGGATGCCAGTCCTGCACCGTACTCCAGCATCAGGACGACCCGACGCGGATCGTAGTCGTCGAGGTATGGGACAGCGTCGAAGCGCACCAGGCTGCAGCGAAGAACATCCCGCCCCGAGCGTTGGAGGAGGCGATGACCCTGCTCGCTGGTCCGCCCCAGGGTGCCTACTACCACGCTTGACCGAAACCGGGCTCCCTGTGTAGCTCTTGCCGATCTCATCCAGCCTCAAGACCCATGTCAAAAAAAGCCGGCAGGCGAAGGGCCAACCGCCATACACGCTGTTCGATCTGCAAGTCCCTCCCCGACCACGCGGCGGCAAGCTGGACCTCAGGCAACCCTACGGGCGGTCGCTGGCCCCGTGCTGAGAGCAAGTTGACCGTCGTCGGAGCACCGTTCTTCGACGACCGCGATAGCTATTCGCATACGTGCCTCAAGCAGTGTCCAAAGTGTGGCACATTCTACCTCTGGGACTTCAAGTACGAATTCTTAGTCAGCGGGACCGAAGATGAATTGGAATTGACCCGGCTGAGCGACGAAAAAGGCCGGCAGCGCGCCGAACAGATTTTCGCCACGATCAAAGAAGCGGAAAAAAAGTTTCGAGCCGATGCCGCATCTCGCGTCGACACACTGCTACATTCCAGAGACGGCAAAGGGGTCTACGGGGCGGCCTACGTCCTTCAAAACGGCCAGATGAAAGGGCATGATGTGACGTTCGCCGTTCCAGCCCTGGTCGAGGCGTTGATCCGGTACTCAAGCAACGAAGACCTCGATTCTACGGTCTTTCTTATCTACACCATCCTCAGTGATGCCGTGAAGGACTCTCCGGAACTGGCCAGAGACCTGCTGGATCGCCTCGAAAAAAGGGGTGCCGACACAGGGGCGGAGAAAATCAGATGGCTCGTCGGGAAGTGCAGGGAATCCATGCAATCATCGAAGCACCCTCGCCGATCATGAAGCTCCACGTCACCATGATCGACTGGGAATACCCCGCCGACCGCATCCCGCCTGCACCTGAAACGTGGAACCTCCATCACGAGCACCGTGTGATGGAGTTGTATTTGGCCTTTGCCAACGGGATTATCATCGAGTTCAAGGCAGAGGCCGACTCAACCGAAGCATTGGCTGTGTTGCTCGGCGTCGTTCGCGGGGCCGGTGCCTGCGTGCCCGCCACGCTGTCGGCGAAAGAGAAGGAGAAGCTCTTGCTGTATGAGGACGGTTTCGACTGTTACACGCAGGGCAGTCCGGATTGCGGCTACGTATTCATCAACCCGATCCCACAACCTCATAAGTTTGAGCCGCTGGACGATGGCAAAAGCATGCCCGCCTGACGCGCTCGTCAACGGATCGTGATGTATACCTCCGACGACCGGCCTTCGTCGTCGAGGCACAACAGCGTGTGCTTGCCGGGCGACGGCGTCAGAAAGACCCGCTCAGTCGGATCGCCGCTGTAGATCATCTCCCCATCGGCAAACCAGTAAATCGTTTGAGTCTGGTTAGAGACCGAGGCTTCGAGCAGGATCTTCTGAAACTCCGCCGGGACCCCGGCACGCATCCGGTATTCGGTATCCGGCTGAGGGGAGCGGATGACGGGAGGATCGCCGTCCGCCAGGCGAGAGCAACCGGGCAGGTGCTCGGGAATTTCGTCGAGAGGATACCCGTTTCTCTCCAGCCAGACGGCAATCTCAGCCGGCCAGTGCGCTACGACCTTTTCGTGATAGTCACGCCCCAGTTTGCAATGCGAGCAGAGCCGGTGGCCCGTCTCTCGATCCACCAGCACGATTTGATGAAGCGTGCAGGGTTTCATGGGGGAGTGCCCCGGCAAGTAATTCTCTTCCCGCGACGTCGGGCACAGGGGCGTCGCAATCCCTCCGCTGACGGAACAGATACGCCGCGTCTCCACCTCCGAAGGCCGTCGATACCACTGTTGCCCGGTGTTCGCCTCCAGGTGGTTGAACAGCGCAAACAGGAGCGGGGCCGCCACTTCGGCACCCACCAGCGCTGGTGCTCCCTTCCCATCCATGTTGCCGAGCCACACGCCCACGGTGTAGCGCGGGGTGAAACCGACACTCCAGGCATCCCGGTGGCCGTAGGAAGTGCCCGTCTTCCAGGCCACTTTGGGCATATCACGCGACCATTCCCACACGGCAGGCAAATCCGGGCGCCGGAGTTGGCTCAAGATGTCCCCCACGATAAAGGCGGCACCGGGATTGAGCAGGGGTTCCCCTTCACGGAGGGGATCGGTTTGAAGCAGCCGGTAGGGACGAAAGCGTCCTCCGTTTGCCAGCCCGGCATACAGGTTGGTCAGTTCGAGCAACGTCACCTCGCATCCTCCGAGGATGAGGGAAAGGCCGTAGTGGTAATCCGGCTCGGTCAGCGTCGTGACGTGGGCCCGTTTCATGAATTGATAGATCCCATCCCCGTGTAGCCTGGACGCCAGGTTCACCGCCGGAACGTTCAGTGAGCGAATGAGCGCCTCTTCGGCAGGGACCATGCCATTGTACGTGCGGTCGTAGTTCTCGGGTTGGTAGCCGCTGAAATCGACCGGGACATCGTAGAGCAACATTTTCGGGGAGATGAGCCCCCGATCCAGCGCAAGAGCGTAGATGAACGGCTTCAGGGCCGAGCCGGGCGACCGTGGAGCCATCGCTCCGTTGACCTGTCCCTCATTGGCTTCGTCAAAAAACCAGCGCGACCCCACCAGTGCCAACACGTCCTGCGATTTGTTGTCAATCACGACGACGGCGCCGTTGGTGATCCCCTGCCCCAGGAGGGGCTGCAAGTGATTCTTGAGCATCTGCTCGACGCGCTCTTGAAGGCGGAAATCGATGGTGGTCGCCAGCCGCCCGGCATCCACGTGTTGCTGCGCCAGGTGGACCGCCAGATGAGGAGCCTGGAACGGTAGATCGTATCGCCTGGTCGGCACCGGTTCGGAGAGGGCTTCTTCGAGAGCGACGGCGTCGATCTCTCCGTGATCAGCCAGCAGCTTCAGTATTTTTCCTCGCACCTTTTCTGCTGCCGCGGCATCCAGATCGGGGCGGTTCCGGTTGGGGTTGTTGGGAATGGCTGCCAGCAGCGCCGCTTCGCCGAGGCTGAGTTGGCCCGGATGTTTGTCGAAGTAGAAATAGGACGCTGCTCCTACGCCTACGATGTTTCCGCCATAGGGCGCCAGGTTGAAGTATAGGGTAAGGATTTCCTCTTTCGAGTACCGCTCCTCCAACTGCCAGGCCCGAAAGGCTTCAAGGAGTTTGTTAGCAAGCGTTCGCGGCTTAGGCTCCATCATGCGAGCCACCTGCATCGTGATCGTCGAGCCTCCCTGCTCCACCCGTCCGGCGCGGAGGTTGGCCCACGTCGCCCGGAGGATGGACACCGGATCGATCCCCGGATGCCAGTAGAAACGCCGGTCTTCGTACGACAATACCGCCCGTTTCAACGCAGGCGATATCTCCCCCGCCTCGACATGGATACGCCACATCTCGTCGGGTGCCAGAAACGCTCGGAGCAACGCGCCGTCCCGGTCGAGCACGACGGTGGATGTGGGTGGATGCAATCGTTCCAGCGGGAGCGGGAAAAGCGCGTTCAGCACGAACAGCCCCACCACCGGCGCAAGCATCGCTCCGGCTATCGCTTTCTTCCACCACGTGTTCAACAACGAGTTCATACCAACTCAACCCATGGAGTGCCGTGGCCTACTCCTCCGCCCCGGTCTCTCGAACGACGATGCGCCCGCTGTTTGCCACCGAGGCTTTGGTGGGTGCGTACATCGCTTCGGCCCGCACCGGCGGCAGCTTGAAGGTACCCGCCGTCACCGCACGCAGGCCGTAATAGAACGTCTCGGTCTCTCCCGCGCTGAAGTCGCCGTAAAGGACGAGCCGGTCGTCTCGGATATCGAGGTAGTCCGGCTGGTACCCCCCGTCCTCGATCCAGTCGATACCGGCGCGTGACTGCAATCGCGGGTTTTCGATTTCCAATCCGGCGGGCAGCAGATCCACAACGGCGACGTTTTCGAGCCGTTCGTTCGGAGCCCGGATGGTCAACTCGGCAATGATCATGTCGCCCTGGCGAAAGGTCGTCAGGTCGGTGATCGGGCTCCCGCGTTCGGTCAGAAAGCGCCGACGGACCACGAGGTCCTGATCGTATTCATCCACGTCCAGCGTCGAGGGGAGGCCGTCGGCACGCCAGAAATAATAGGCGGTGCCACTGCCTGCCAGCTCCAGGGTGACGGTCTTCCCTGCCCAATCCCGGCTTGAGAAACGCTGGTTTTCTTCGTCGAACGCAGCCATCTGCTGCCCGTCAACGAGGAATTGCCCGGCGTAGTCGGCCGTTCCCTGGCTTCGTAGAATCTTCCCCAGTGCCAGGAAGGCGAAGGCGTTTTCCTGCGTCGTGTACCACCGGCCCGTCTCGGCACGTTTTGAGAGATCCTCGACGAGCGCCGGTACCTGAGGACTCCCCGGATCGACCTCGGCGAGTATATCGAGCATGATGGCCTTCGACCGGATATCCGACCAGAAATTCCGCCCGGTTTCCCGGCTCCTTCGAGCGATCGGCGGTGCCGCCGTCTGCGGAAGCAATTCGCGCGCCGCTGCGGAGTTGCCGGAGAGCGCAAAAGCCCCCGCCAGATGATACCGAGAATAGGTCGGCAGGTCGTCCTGGGCGTTGTTCTTGAGGTAAAGCTGGGTGCTTTTTTCCGGTTTCCCCGCCAGCGCCAGCACGTAGACGGCATAAGCCGACCGGGCCAGCGAATATCGATCCGACCGTTGATAATCGCGAGCGGTGGCCCCGAGCGCATCGAGCATCCGATCATAGACGCGCTCCGAGACGACGTAGCCCGCCTTTCGTGCCTCAACGAGGAAATGGGTGGCGTAGACGCTGCTCCAGGTGTTGGAATACCCCCCTCCGGGCCAGTAGGAAAACGCCCCCGACGGCATCATCATCCGCTCCAGCTTGGCGATGCCTTCTTCGATAAAATAATCGGCGCTGTTGTTCGCAAAGAGTTCAGGCTCCGCCAACCGGGCTATATCGTTGAAGGCCAGCAGCGGGAAGACTCTTGAGGTGGTCTGTTCGATGCAGCCATGCGGATAGCGGAGCAGGTATTGCAGGCTTCCGGCAAATCGGACGGCCGGGAAGGATGATATGACAAGTTCGTAGTCACTGGTACCGGGCAAGAAATCGCCGGGGAAGGAGAAGGTCGCCGTCTCCCCGGCTTCGAGCGATCCGTTCCCGCCGAAGGTCGTGAAGGGTACGGGAGGACGTACCGGCACTTCGGTTTCGTCCTCCGTGTTCTGCCCCCCCCCTTCGGCTGTAAGCGTAAAGGTCGCCTTGCCCAGCGTACGTTCGGCCGTCACTTTGAAGTAGACCTGGCCCTCGCGTCCTTCGGGCACCCGGACCGTCTGCCGTCCTCCTCCTTGAATCTGCACAGGCCCCTCCGCCTCCAGCCTGACGTCGAATTCAGCCTCCCTCCCGGTCCCGTTGAACAGGCTAACCGGAACCGTGAAGCTGTCGCCGCTGCCCACGAAGCGTGGATACGTCGGCGTCATCACAATAGGATCGCGAACGAGTACTTTCTCCTCCGCGTTGCCGAACCGATCTCCGTCGTAGGCGACGGCCATCAGGCGGACCGTCCCGTTGAACTGCGGCACGTCGAACGTGACGCTGCCGCGCCCCCGCCGATCCGTCTCGATCACTCCGGACCAGTACGCCACCGGCTTAACGCGCCGGGCCGCCACAGGGTTGACGCGCCGCTTCCGCGCGGCCTCGATGTCACCCGCCGGAGACGATACGGACGGCGCGACTTCAGGCAAAACAAGACCATAGAGATCGTAGGTATCGACCTGGAGCCGTTTCTTGCCGAAAAAGTACCCGTGCGGATCCGGGGTCTGGAAATCGGTAAGCTGGGTGATCCCTTCATCGACTGCTGCGATGGTGACGTATGGACGCCCTGCCCCACCTTCGACGCGAAAATCCACTTTGAGCCGGTTCTGCGGCCTCATCTCCGAGGGCGCATCGAGTTCGACCGCGAGACGATTAGGCTCGGTATCCACGCGGAGCGGCACCACCCCGAACGCCCGCGTCGATTCCTCCCGATCCAGCCCTTCCGTCGAACGAATCAGGTGCGCCGAAACGTACACATTGGGCTTGTACTGCACCGAAATAGGAACCTCGATGGTCGCGGTGTTGCCGTCGAGGTCGGCCACGAAGTGATCAAAGATTTGCTCGCGCTCCACCGTCAGCAACAGCTTGCCTGCGAAGGGAGCACGGACCAGGACCTTGGCCTTCTCCCCCGGCTTGTAAAGGTCTTTGTCGAGTTCGAGCTGGACGCGACCCGGCGAATCCATCGCCCAGGCTGCATAGCCCCAGCCGCTGCTGTAGAACGAAATCAGGGTCGAGGCACCGGAAGCTGGATCTTCCACCACGAGCCGATAGCGCCCGTATGTTTCGGGCGTCACGCTGAACTGCCCGACACCGCCCGTAGAGGTAATGGACGTCTGGCTCTCCAGGGTCTGCACCTCTTCCGATATGTAGCGATACCGGCCGTCGTCCTGCTGCCGCCAGATGCTGTTCCAGCTCACGTGATGGAGCGACACCTGTAAGGTGCGGTCTGGAACCGGTTGACCTTCGGTGTTAAGCAGCACGAATTGCAGGGAAAACGCCTTGCCGGGTTCGGCATAGCCCTGTTGCCTTTGTTTCACTCCCACATACGTTTCATACGGATGCACGACGGCTCCGCTATAGGCCGTCACGCCCCGCCCACCGGGTTCCAGCACCGTCGCTTCGACTACCGCCCGGAGCGATGCGGGCGGCTTCAGCCCCCGCGGCAGGGTATGCTTCATGCGTACCCGTCCTTCGTCGTCGAGCAACACGTCTTCGAGGTCCGTTTCTAGGGAAGAAAAGGCCCGGTCGCTATTGCCGAAGGTGTAGGAGCGATAGTCCGGAGGAGAAAACGGAAACGCCTCAAGCTCCACGTTTGACTGCACCCTTCGTCCTGCTGCCGGCGGCCCGAAAAGTGTCACACCTTCGACGTCGATTTGCACCACGTCCCCCGGGCGATACACCTTCTTGTCCGTTTCCAGGTTCACCTTCATTCGATCCGGAACGAACTCTTCGATGCTGAACACCGTGCGCCCGATCTCCTGATTCTCACCCACAAGGAGCGCCGCCGTATAACGTCCCGTCAACGCATAGTCGGGCACGTCGATAGAAAAGTCTGTACCTCCCTGCTCGTTAAGGCGTGTTCGCTGCTCGCTGAGAACCTTGCCGTCTGGCCCGGATACCCGCAACCGCACCGGGAACGGTTGCGGCACAAGCCCTTCGGCACCGCGCACGATCACCCCGAGATGCGTCGTCTCGCCCGGACGATACACCCCGCGTTCGTTGTAGAGAAACGCCTCGTACCCGTTCTGGAGGTACCGCTGCCCCCCCACGTCGAAGTCCGACGTTTCCAGCCGTCGCCGGGTCAGTTCGATGAAAGAGAGATCCTCACCGAGCGAAGCGGTCAGCAGGTAGGGTGAGAAACCGTCGGTGAGGCTCTGGTAGTCTTTGAAGACGGCGACCCCGTCTTCGCTCGTCCTCGCCGTGCCCAGCACCTGGTTGTTCCGGCTAAACAGCGTCACCTCGACATTTTGCAACGCCCGGAGCGTCGTCAGCGAGTTGACCCAGACCCAGAGGTCGTCGCCCGCTTCCTTGGTCATCATCCCCAGGTCCGTGGCCACGACCCAGCGTGCCGTGTTTTCCCACCGCTGCTCCGTCATGCGCGCCGTCACCTTGAAAATACCGGTTCTCTGATCCCGCAGATAGTCCTCCACCGCAATCGGCGTGACGACTTCCTCGTTCGTCCTAACAGGCACTATCATCTCCTCGCTATAGATCTGCTTCCCGATAGAGGGCAGGCCGCCGTACCAGTAATAGCCGTCGGGGCTGGCAAAGTTATACTGGTTGAGCACCTGCACCAGGTTGTTCGCGTAGATCTTGTCAATCTCCACGGTCACCTTGTCCATATTGACGGTCGAAAGGCCCAGGTTGAGGTGGCCGGTGCGGCTGAGGTAAAACCCGTTCCCGACAAAGTCGAGTTGAGGCGGGATATTTTGTTCGCGGAAGGTGACGGCGCTGGAGAAATCGCGGCCCAGCCTCGAACCGTCGATAGCCAGGAGCCCGTCGCGGAGCGTGATCTGATAGGTTTGATCGGCCTGGAAGTCTCCCCGCAGGGTCAGGTAGTTATGCTGGCTCGTGGCCTGCACATCTACAGCAGGCTCGACGGTGATAAACGCTTCGGCTCCCTCGGACCGTACCGGAAAGTTAAACCTTACCTTCACATACTGGCTCGACGGCGTTTCTCTCACCGTGGTCATCTGCTCCACCTTGAGGCTGTTTTGGCCCGGCAGCGCGATGCCGCGTACGTACCGGCCTTCCAACCCCAAATTGCCTCCTACGGCCACAATCCCCTCTTCGACGTGCAATTCGATCTGTTGCTCATCCTCGGCTCGTTCGACCGCCGGCGCTTCGAGCGAGATGACCTGATTCGGTTCCTGCGAGGTTAACTGAAACGGGATGCGCCGCCCGTTCTTGTAGCGGATCGAGAGTTTGTCCGCGATGTCCCCCGGATCCACGTCATAGTTGAACTCGATGGTCGCTACGAGCTTCGCCTGCCGGTTGCTCGCCGGATCGTATTCGAACGTCAAGAACGCGCTCTGGACGCTTAGTTTAGCCGTGTGGAAGGAGAAGATCCGTTCTCCCTTCAGCACCAGGCCGGTGCCGGTCGCTATGCCTGGCTGGACCTCGGCCGTATACTCTGTTGAGGGGGCCAGCATGACGTCGGGGTAAAAGCGCAATTTGTTCGGCCCGATCCACTGAAACTGCCCCGTTATCTCGGGCGAGAACACGATGGGAGCATCTTCAACCGGTTGGCTCATCAGAGAGTCTTCGACGAGATCCTTGGTGAATACGACCGTAAAGTTGGTGGCTCGCTCCACCTCCCCGTCGGGCGAGAAATCCGCCACTTCCACGCGAAGCCCCTCGTCGGCACAGCCCAAACTTCCGACGATCAAACACATGCCAACCAAGGCGGCACGAAGAGCATGCATACGCCGTTGGCGGGGCAGTGCAGGTGAGAGCGAAGAAGTACCGAGCGTAACAGGGCGAGTAGACATGGCGACCTCACAAGGCATGCGAAGCGGTATGACCCGATTCGATCAGTGAAAAACAAGTAAGACCCTTTGAAGAATATACTTCTCCTCACACAGGAAGGGGGGGCATCGAGGTAAAAGTTTGGTTTGCAGCTATCGTCTCATCGATGGGCTCGACGGCCCACCATTGAAGACGTGAGCCGGGCAGCGTGCGCTCGTGAAGGGGAATACGACCGGATCAGAGTCAGGGGCCAATAGCCGTGGGCGGAGGCTCTGAAAGCACCTCCACGAAAACAAGAACGCCCCCCTCGACCCCGAGCGCATCCGCAGCGGCAGGAGATAAGAAGATATTGCCCAGATCCGGACGACGATCCACGACCGTCACGATGACCACGGTACCCTTCGCCGGGTTGATGACACGCAGAAGACTGCCGGGAGTCAGGCGGGGAACGGCGGCAATCAACGTGCTATCCTGCAGCACATCGCGATTCATGCTATGCGCTAACAAGGCGCCCCCCATAACATGCGCCACATACAAACGTCCTTCGGGAATGGCATCGACGAGCCTGCCGGAAAGGGGTGGAACGTTCGTTCCGGGTTCCACATCGACTTGGGCCTGAGGGTTTGTAAAGGTCCAGTCTTCCCAGGGAGAGGTCGTCCAGCCGACCCATAGGATTACAATCCCGAACGCCAGCAGGCAGGCGAGCGCCAGCCGTTTCTCGAACCGTAGGCCCTCACGGAGTCCGGGCGGTGCCGTGGGAGGCCGGTCGTGCCGATTCGCCGGACGGGGAGGCTGTCTGGGAGTGGGCCATTCCACGGAGATCGGCGGCACTACCTCGCCCATGTCCAGGTCTCTGCTGGCTTCGGGCAGCAAGAGATCCAGGGAATACTCCTCCTCCCGCCGTTGCCGGGCGTGATACGCACACACGTCGCAATGCCGGAGATAGGCGAGAACCTCGGCATCCGGCGCATCAGCCGGTGGGGGTTGGTTCCAGCGTTCAGGCTGTGTGCATGGTTGTTCGAACGCACTCATGGTCTTTTCCTTCGCGTGTTAGCTATGGCCGTTCGTTGATGCGGCGTATCCTTCTCACAGGATGCCGGATTCCCGGTAGATCTTGCAGACTTTTTGCAACCGTTTTTTAGCGCGCCAGTGACGCACCCGGACGTTCTCTTCGGTCAACCCCAGTTCCTGCGCGATCTCCTTCAGGGATCTATCCTCCCAGTACCGGGCCCTGAAGATGTAGCGATCCTCTGGACCCAACAGTTGATTCATGATTTCCCTCAAGAAATAGATCAGGTGCTCGTGTTCACTTCGCTGATCCACGTCCGGCGGCTGCGCATCGACACGCTCGGCCAGGCCGGGCGGCTGGGCATCGAGCGATACCTGGCGACGACGGCGCGTGGCTCCACGACGCCACTCATCGTTGAGATAGTTCCTGAGAACGGTCACCAGCCAGGCTTCGAACGATTTCCTGGGCCGGGTATGCGGGGTATATTTGTGCAGCACCCGAGGCAGCTTGTGGCAGAAAAAATCGGTCACCGTATGCCGGGCGTCTTGCCCATAGATGCGATGATGCACCATGTCTGAGACGAGTGCATGGCTGCGACGCCACAGCTCGAAGTACGCCTCACTCTCTAAAACATCGGCGCTCGCCAGTTGGGCGAGCTCCTCATTCGTCACCCTGTCGAAGTCTTCTGATTGCCAGCCGCCTCCTGTGCCTAACGTAGTGGAGCCGCGTGGTCGTTCGTCCTCCGGATCGCGACGACGTCTTGGATGCATGGTCATGTATCAGGTAGGGTTGGCCGGGAGATTCCGTTCCAGGTATCGCCTGTAAATATCCTTTTTATACGAAAAGGATACCAACCAGACGCTCCTTCATCTAACCCAGGCTCATCTTCGTTCCACGTTCAGCCCGCAAAAACCAGGTTTGTAGTCATAACGCAGCCTATCTGACATGACGTTACACCGTTACAGAAAACGACATCTCGAAGGCCTGCAACCGTTCGCAACGCTTCGTACACATCGGCTTCCTTTCTTTCAACCGAACCGATTGCGTCTCTGATGATACCTCGCGTACTTTGATAGGTGCCCCTCCGTTCGCTCACCGCGATGAGCGCCCACCAAAACCAGCGGAGCCCACCATGCCGACCCTTGCAACCTCCTCTCCTTCGGGATCCCGCGTATTCGCCCTGTTGACGGCACTCACAGCCTTGCTCCTTCTCCCCGGCTGTTTCACGTTCGACGTGCTCCTCACCGTCAGGCCCGACGGCAGCGGATTGGTCGAGCAGATCTTCGTCTTGCAGGGTCCCATGCTCGAGATGCTCCGTATGTTTTCGGAGGAGGACGAACTTGCTCTATGCCGGGAAGACGAACTCCGGCAAGAAACCTCCACCATGGGCGAAGGGGTGCGTCTGGTCTCAGTAGAACTGACGGATGAAGATGATACCCTGGGCTGCCGAACGGTCTATTCTTTCGACGACATCAACACCCTCACGCTCAACCTGGCCCCCGACAGCCAACTACCGGCTTCCATGGAGGCAGATGAAACCGAGTCGAACGCGACCCCGGACTTCACGTTTAGCTTTACTCCAGGCTCGCCTGCCTCCCTGGTTATGAACATCCCCCAGAGCGATGAGGACGATGCCGTGAACGACAACCCGGAGACCGCCCCGGTCGATAGTACCACCCGCGCACAGCAGCTTAACATGATGCGCCGGATGCTGCGAGGCGGTCGCTTGAGCATGGCTGTTGAACTAGAAGGGACGGTGACGGAGTCGAACGCCACCTACCTGCTGGATAATGTCGTCACGCTGCTGGAGATAGACTTTGACCGATTTCTCGAAGACGATGTCCAGTTGGAACGCCTTGCTGACGCCAATCCGACATCTCCCGAAGAAGTTCGCGCTCTGCTGGAAGAGGTAGAAGGGATTAAAGTGGAAACCCTCGAAGAGGTATTCATTCGATTCAAGTAGAAGGTGCCTATCCTTGCCGAACAATCTTCTCGGTACCCTGACGAGAGTGTTTAGTTTTCGCCGTTTTCGTCGATAGATCCACTTAGTTCCAAGACACGGATCTCGCCCCTCATGATCTACTTCGCGCTCCTGCGCAATCATTGGAAGAACTTTGGCCGTTCCTTCCAGGGAAAGCGCCTCTGGCTCACCCTCTTAGGCGTCTTGCCGGTGGTGACCTATGTGGTGATCGTCCTGGTGAGTCTCGGCATCTTTTTCGACAAGATTATTCATGTCCCTCGAAGCGATCTAGGCCCTGTCAGTGCGCTGAACAGCCACCTGTTCACGGGATTTTTTGGGATGTTCACGCTGCGCTTCTTCTTCCAGCGTCCCCCCAGGATGGAAACCCTCCCCTACCTGCACCTCCCCATCCAACGCAGCCAGTTGATTAGGTATTTTCAGGTCATCTCGTTGGTGAGCATCCACAACCTCTACCCTCTATTTTTTTTCCTCCCTTTCTGGATTAACTACGGAGCCAAAGGACCGCTCGGCCCGACCGCCGCCTTTTTCTGGTTCGCCGGCATCGTGCTGTGCCTTCTTCTGTCTCACTACCTGAACACGCTACTTCGCATCGCCGTCGATAGATACGCGAAGGTTCTCTTGTTCCTCCTGATCGCGCTCATTGCGGCTCAGGTCCTGGATGAAGCACTGGGGGCTCACCTAGTTACCCGTATGTCGTCGCTTTACTTCGACGCCCTGGCCCAGAGTAACCTGGCGGCATTATCGCTTCTGGCGGCTGTTACCCTCGCTACGTTCCTCATCTCTAACCGCGTGCTCCTGCTAAACCTGGGCCGAGATCGCAGCGCTACGGCCCAACAGCGAACGCGTCCCAGTTTCCTCTCCTTCAGCCTCTCTCCTATCCGCAATCTGATCATCATGGAAATGATGATGATGTGGCGCAATAAGCGAACCAAACAATATGTCGTCATTTCCATCGGTGTCTCGACCGCCTACACGGCGTTGCTGCTCTCCGATTTCAACGCGATCTTCGGCAGCTTGATGGCCGCCGCCGTCGGGCTCTTCGCTTCCGGCGTTTTTGCGCTCAACTACGGCCAGCTTATGTTCGCCTGGGAAAGTCGCTACTTCGATGGAATCCTGGCTCGCAATATCCCCTTGCAGCACATGATTTTGTCCAAATTCATGGTGCTCCAGGGGTCCTGCTTGTTTTTGTTTATCGTGAGTTTACCTCTGTTTTTCTGGCTGGCCCCCAACCTGCTGATGCTCCACGTGGCCTTCCTGTTTTACAATGCCGGGGTTACGAGCATCTTGATGCTGGCCCTCGCCGTTTTGAACCGCAAGCGCGTCAACTCGGCGGAAGGTAGTTTTTTCAACTACCAGGGGTTTTCCGTCTTACACTGGTTCTGGATTATTCCTACGATCATCCCCCCTGCCATCTTACTCTTCTTCCTTGAAGGCGCACCGGAAACAGCCCTATCCATCATCGCCCTCCTGGGCCTGATGAGTATGCTGTTGACCTGGCCGTTGAGCCTGTTACTCGCTCGGTTCCTCGCACGAAGGAAATACATGATGGCGGTCGGATTCAGAACGATTGAACAGTAATTAACCCAAGTTGTGACCCCCTTGGGTTGAGACGACGAATCGGGGAGACGACGGATCGAAGAGGGGTTCCCCGTTGGTTTGTTCATCGATTCATCGTCTCGTCGTCTCCTCGTTTCCAAGTGACGACCGGAGGGCACAACGTGAGTTCATTATCCAGGCCGCCGCCCTGACAAAACAGCGGCGTCCGGCTCTTTAGCATGTACGAACCGGACGCCGCTCCTGCTATTCTCTATGCCCGCCCCCTACTTCATCAACGTCACACTCCGCACACGCACCGCGCTGCCCCA
>JBHHWM010000015.1:0-38455 GCA_046756545.1 Rhodothermales bacterium
CCGAGGCGCCGTTGGCCAGGTCGCCGACGGTCCACAGGCCGGTGAGTTCGTCGTATGTGCCCTGGCTCGGCGTCGCCGAGACGAAGGTCGCCTCCGGCGGCAGCGCGTCCGTCACCTCGATGCCGGTGCCTTCCGCCGGACCGTTGTTGGTCAACGTGATCGTGAAGATCAGCGTGGTGACGCCGGCGTCATGGGTGACCCCGCTCAGATCTTTCCGTATGGCGAGTTCCGCCGCGTTGATCGGCGTGATCGTCGGATCGAACGGCGGCGTGTCCGGGTCGTCGGTCAACACATCCGCAATGGCCGTGCCGGTGACCAGGCCCCGATTCTCGACCTCAAAAACGTCGACCGGGAACGGATCGTTGACCGTGACCTCGAAGGTGATGGTCACCGGGTTGTCCACGCCGCCGGCTCCATCCACTGTGCCGATGTCGACGGTCAGGCTGCCGCCGGGGCCGCCGGTGCAGGACGTGACGCTCCCCTTGGTCGTGGTGACCGAGCCGCAATCGAGGGACGTGTTCGGATCGACCGTGTCGCTGAAGACCACGTCGGCGACACCCTCGTTGCCCTTGTTCTCGATCTCGGCGGTGTATTCAATCGTGTCGCCGGGGTCCGCACCGGGGCTCCCGACGACGTCGATGATCACGGCGTCCATCTTGGCGATCATCACGTCGGGGATGGCGACAATCCGCGTCACCGTGGGATCGGTATCCGACGTCGCGTCATCGGGATCATCCGTCAGGATGTCGGTGAAGTTCGTGCCGGAGAATGTGCCCTGGTTCGAGACCATGTCGGTACTGGGGGGGACGGGGTCGTTCACCGTCACCTCGAAGGTGATCGTGACCATCCCGCCGTAGGGCGGCAGGGGCGCATCGAGCGTGGCGGTGAAGGTGCCGCTGTAGCCGAACGTCGCGCCGGTATCGCCGGTAATCGTCCCCGAGCCGGCCGTGAGCGTCGTGTTGGCGTCGGGCAGGTCGGTCAGTTCCACATCCTGGGCCGCGCTGGTGCCGTTGTTGACGAGTTCGACCGTGTAGGTGATGGTCTCGCCGGGCCGGGCGAAGAGGAGCCCGGTGGATACGGCATCGGTCTTGGTGGTCGCCAGGATCGGCCTCGGCACCGAGAACTCGCTCGTGTTGCCGGCGGCGTCGGTGGCCGTGCCCAGCAGCGCCGACGGCGCAATGGCCCCGAGGTTGACCGTCTTCCCGCCCGCTGCAAAATCGGCGGCGGTGAAGGTGTCGGTGCCGACGAGCGTCTCGCCCTCCTCTTCGTCCACGTCGGCCTCGAAGAACTCGACGTCGAGGTCGTGGGTGACGTTGGCCGGGTCGGAATCTACGATATAAGTGACGAGCAGATCGCCCGAGCCGTCGATCTCGGCAAAGGTGACCTCGGGGGTGTTTTGCAACAGGTTGGGACTACCGTCGGCGTCGCCGGGGTCGTTGGGCGTAGGCCCGTCGTTTTCGAGGTCGATGCCGAGCGCGACGTTTTCGAAGATCGAGTTGCTGAGGACCGTGTTGCCCGTAGACGCAGCCCCTTCGATTTCGACGCCGTTACTGCTGTTGAAGGCTATGGTGTTGCCCTCGCCGGGGCCGGTGCCGCCCACCGTGCTTCCGGCGCTCTCAAGATCGACGCCGTCGTCCCCATTGGGCAGAGGGACGGACCCCGAGAGGTCGGTGCCGATGGCATTGCTCTGGATGATGTTCCCTGTCGTGCCGCCCCCTGTGATGAGCACACCGTCGAGGGTGTTGGCTGAAATAATATTCGAAGGCAATGCCGGATCGCCGATGACATTGCCATTGGCACCGCCGGTAATGAGGACTCCGTTGGCTCCGTTGGGATGCGGCGCTAAGGGACCGTTCAGCCCGATGAAACTATCACGGACGATGTTGCCGGTAGCATCGGCTCCGCTGATAAGGATGCCGTTTTGGCCGTTGGCCGAGAAAGTGCTGAAACCGTCGCCGATGGCGTTGGCCGGCGCATCGGAGATTTCCAACCCATGCCACGTATTGCCCACCGGCGTCGTGAAATCCGCGCCGATGCCGTCCATAACCGGGGTGATGAAGTTGCCTGCCGCCGCGACGCCGTCGATCAGGATGCCGTGGCCGCCGTTGCCCGAGATGAACGAGAGCTCTACCCTGTTGGCCGGCGAGTCTTCAATCCAGATCCCGTTGGCTCCGTTGCCCAGGCCGACCACGCCGCTGGCGTCCAACCCGATGCTCTGGCCCCTGAGCAGGTTGCCCGTGGCTCCCCCGGTGATGTGCACGCCATGGAGGGTGTTGCCCGAGATGAGCTGCGGGGCAGAGAAGCTGCCCGTGGCGGTGAGCGTGTTGCCGTCGGTCTCGATGCGGACACCGGATTCGCTATTGGGAAGGGCCACCAGGCCGAGCAGGTCGGTGCCGATGAAGTTGTCGGAAATCGTGTTGCCGCCGGCTCCGTCTTCGAGGAAGATGCCGTTCTCGGTGTTACCCGAGATGAGGTTCCCCACGTTCAGCAAGGACCCCAGGAACGATCCGGGATCTCCCCAGCCCGCCGCCGCTTTGGGAACCGCCACCGGCCCGGCAACGCCGATGAAGTTGCCTGTGGCATCGTCGGCAAGGCGCACGCCGTTGAGTCCGTTGGGAAGGGCGATCGTGCCGGTCACGTCGGTGCCGATGAAGTTGTTCATCACGTCGTTCCCCGTCGAGCTTGCGCCAAAAATATATACGCCGTCCTCTGTATTCCCGCTGATGAGGTTGCGCGCACCGGCTGCCCCGCCGATTTCGTTGTCCGCGGCGTTATCCAAGAGCACGCCGGTGCCGTTGGGAAGAGCGACGGTACCGCCCGCGTCCGTGCCGATGAAGTTGCCCTGCACCTCGTTGTCGTCAAGCCGCATCAGGATGCCGTAAACGATGTGCCCACTGATGGTGTTGCCCGAGGCAACGGCCGCCCCACCGATCCTGTTGCCCGTACCGGCGGCATCCAGCAAAATCCCGATGGTCTGGTCAGGCATCGCCGCGGTGCCGGAGGCGTCCGTGCCGATGAGGTTGGCCGCCACTAGGTTGTCGCTACTGCGAAGGATGATGTTCTTGCCGTTGCCCGCGATGACGTTGCCAGCCCCCGTGCCGCCGATAATGTTCGAATCGGCACCGCTCTGAATGACGATGCCCTCCGAGGCATTGCCCGCCATCACGGCGGTGCCTGCCGCCGTCAGGCCGATGAAGTTGCCCGACACCGTGTTAGCCGTGGCGTCGGCACCGGTGATGAGCACCTGTCGGCCGTCGTTGCCCGAAATCAGGTTGCCTTCTCCTGGGTCGTTGGTGGTGTCGCCGTCGGTGCCAACAAGGTTGGTCCCTTCGCTGATCTCGATGCCGTACTGCGTGTTGCCCGCATCGGCGGTGCCGTCTTCGTTGGTACCGATGAAGTTGCACTCGACGATGGTGCCGTCACTATCGCTCGTCAGACCGTTCAGGCCGAAGTTGCGGATGTTGAGGCCGCGGATGACCGTACCGAGCCCGCTGCTGATCGTCAGGCCGGTAAACGCCCCGCCGCCGCCGTCGAGGACGATGGCATAGGCCGGGCGGAGGGGAATGGCCAGGGTGCAAACATCCTCGTTGCCCGGCTGCGTCGAGCCGTCGATCACCACCGTTTCGGTGATGTCGGGCAGAGCTGAGCCGGGCGTGATGACGTGCGGCCCGGGTCCGGGAATATCGAACCCGATCATATCGAAGTTAATGTGGGGCGCACTGTTCGCCGCATTGATGGCCTCGCGGAGCGTGCAATCCAGATTGCCCGAGCCGGTGCCGAGCGGATGATCGCACGACCCGTCGTCGGTGTCGGCGGTCGTATTGACGACGAACACGCCCAGGGCCGGCAATGCATTGATCAAGCCGAAGCCCGTCTTCGAATCGAAGCCCACGTCGAAGCCGCCCGTCAGGGGGTCGTCCATGTCGATGGCGGTACTTTCCAGCGCGAAATACACAGAGGCCGGCGGGATGGAGCCGGAGCCGCCCTTATGTTCGAGCAACAGCGCCGCCACCGCCGCCGCATGCGGAGCCGCCGCCGACGTGCCGAAGAAGTTGGGGAAGCCGTCGGCTTCGCAACACGGCGGATCCGCCGACCCGAAGAACGTCGTGTTCGTGCCGTCAGGGGCCGTGATCTCCGGCTTGGGACGAATAATGGGAGCCACTGGGGCTCCGGTAATGTCGAATAAAATGGGCGTGCTGCCCGCCGACGAGAAGTCCTCAACGAGAGGCGGCGCGGTGCCGAAGACCGGAGTGTCGTCGTAGTAGGCCGCGCCGACGGCCTCGGCCCCGGCCGCATTGGAATGCCCGAAGTTGGCCGGGCTCATCGTGTCGAACTCGTTGACGGTCACCGAACTGCTCCCGAAACGGACGTACTTCAACAGGCCGGCCCCCGGCGTCGGGTCAAAAAACTGCACGAGCATGATGTTCACTTCGAGGGGCACACCGCCCGTGTTCACGAGACCGGTAATCTCCACGGCGTCACCCCCGACGTTGCCGGAAACGGATCCGTTCAGGATCCCGGTGGGCGGATCGTCCAGGATGTAAATGTCGTAGTCGCTGGCCGAGCCGGGGCAGCCGGTGCACACCGAGGCGAACGGTTGATCCCACTGGAAGGAAACCGTCAGCGTAGCGCCGGGCGGAATCGTGACGCTCTGGAACACGTCGCCGCCGCCGAAGTCGTGGGCGATGCCGCCGAAGAATAATGGCGCAAAGCCGGTAAGCGGCGGGAAGGCCCCGAAAGCGAAGCCACCATCCGGGACGAAGGGGCTCTCGTAGGATCGGCGGTCCTGGTTGCCGGCGGAGGAGAAATACGACACGCCCGAAGCCACCACGCCGTCGACCGCCTGCGCGATGATGCCGTCCTGGAACATCGGCTCGGCAAAATAGATGACATCGTCCACGATCACGTCGGCCCCCGCCACGGTCGCCAGGTCGGAGATGCCGGTGGCAAATGTAGCCTCGCCGCCGAACGCCGTGTGGAATGCCTGGGCCACGCCGGGAGCCACGTCGTGGATGAGTTGCATCATCCCGCGCCCTTCATCCGATCCCGAGCTGCAACCGACCTCGTCCAGCAGCACCGTCACGCCTGCCGGCAGGTCGCCCGAGGCCACGTCAGCCGGTGCACCGCCCAGGCAATTGTAACTGTCGGAGAGCGTCCCGACGGTGATCCCCGTGCCGTCGATGCCGAGGACGGTACGGACGGCGTCGGAGCGCATGGCGGCATCGCCCTGGCTATCGGTCAGACCCACGCTGAGCGTCGAGAGGGAAGGCCGGGCCGAACGCAAACTGGTCAGGCTTTTCAGCGCTTCAATAGATCCAATGGGCAGCCATCCGGAGAGAACGCGTCCGTAGGTGCTACCCTCTTGCAGGCCCAGCCCGGCGAGATCGGCTTCGAGATCCGCTACGTCGCCGCTGGCGACGGCGTCGATCAGGACCATGCCGTCCCGCACCGGCAGGGGCAAGGGGCCAAACGGGTCAGCGACCAGGTTATTACCCTGTCCCAGGGCAATCAGTTGCTGATCGACGGGTCCGTTGTCCTTGGCAACCTGGGCCTGTGCCGTAGCCGGCACAAGAATCAAAAGCATCAGCAGGGAAGCCGAACAGACGGCGCGCATCGTGGAGAATCCGATAGAAGGGAGCGATCTCATAACTAGCCCGGTTTGTTTAAATGATCAATAGACCCGGACCGGTCAACACCATCCCTACACAATCATCCCGTTCACGGCCACTCCCTGGGGAGCTCGAAGTGCGATAAAACAAAGGAGAGGCGATCCAGCGTTGCCGGCCGGAGCCGTTACATTCGTCCATGTCAAAAAAGGCCGCCGACACGCCTCACTCAACCGGCTCGAAACATACACCGGCCAATAAAAATGAGGGGGACAAAAAAGCGATAATCTTCGGCAAGATATTCTTATTTAACGTAAAAGTAAACAGTGCAAATTGAAGCACATCACCGTCTCGCTGCGACTCTGAAATCGGGTTCGGTGCCACTCTCGTCGAAGATTCACGTTTGACGGTTGCAAGTCTCCCGCACCGATCCTAACCTTGTGCCTTTCCACATCCCTCCGGACCCTCTCCCCCGAAAGCCATGGCTGAAGCAGCAGAAATCCTCGTAGGCATCGTGATGGGCAGCGAGTCGGACGTGCCCGTGATGCAGGGCGTGGCCGACGTGCTGAACGAATTCGACGTGCCGTTCGAAATCCGCGTGATGTCGGCGCATCGGACGCCCCACCTCGCCCAGGCCTGGGCCGAGTCGGCGCGTGAGCGCGGCATGAAGGTGATCATTGCAGGTGCCGGAGGCGCGGCGCACCTGGCGGGCGTCATCGCCGCCCACACGCCCCTGCCCGTGCTGGGCGTGCCCGTTCCCTCCCGCCACCTCAACGGCCTCGACTCGCTGCTCTCCACCGTGCAGATGCCCAGCGGCGTGCCGGTCGGCACCCTCGCCATCGGCGGGGCGAAGAACGCGGCACTGCTGGCCGTGCAAATCCTGGCGGCGAGCGATCCCGCGCTTCAGGGGCGCATGGTGGCGTACAAGCGCGCCATGATCGACCGGGTGAAAGACATGGACGCCCGCGTGCAGGCCCAGTTCACATAGAGGCGTGGGTGCCTGAAAGGGCGGGAGGATACGAGCGAAGAGATTCGGAGAAAACACCTCTCCCTATCCGCGTCGATACTACTTTTCCAGGAATAGATCCTGCTCCGTTTCCACGGTTTTCCCGGCGATGTTGTCCCGCACGCGTAGCACCAGCGTGTAGAGCCCCATTTCCTGGTCGCTCGCGTCGAGGATCTGGTAGAGGCCCTCATCCGTCGTGGATCCACTGCCGTGGTAACTCACAGAGACGCCTTTCTTCCCGCCGAAGATGCCTTTGACCAGCTTGCTGATGCCTTTGGCGTCGTCCTTGGGTATCAACCGGATCTCCACGTCATAATCCGTAGTGCCCGCCCCGTCGCGCTCCAGGTGATAGGTCTCGAAGAAGATATAGATGGGCCAATCCGTGGCAAAGACGCTCCAGGGAGCCGGTAGGATCGACAGGTTATCGCGCACAATCTCATTGGAGTTGAGCGGTTTGCCGTCGAGGGTTTCTTCGACGCGGTAGGCCAGCATAATGTCGCTGATGGCGAGGAGGTCCTCCGAGAAATCCGGCACTGCCACGGCACGGCGTTGCACGGCGACGGTGTTGCCGCTGGCGGTCTCAAACTCCAGGGAGACTTCGTGTTCGCCGGGGGGTGCCAGCATCTGTTGCGTATCCACCCACAGGTTTTGCTCTTCGAACGCCACAACCTGCTCGGTGCGCAGGCCATAGACGGTATTGCGCCGCTCCACGAGGATGTCCCGGTTTTCGCTGATCAGGAACGCGCCTGTATTGGCGGTTATTTCGATCATCTCTTTCGCCGGGTCGTAGTCCGTAATCGGCACGCCGTAGTTGACGTAGAGATCGGTGAGTCCTTCGTCTCCCTTGAATGCCGTGACCAGATACGGCAGTTCGATCTCGCGCCCCGGGGCTTCATAGTCATACCGTTCGGGGACCCTGCGGAAGGTCTCGTTGGCCCGGATCACGTAGTCGTTCTGCCAGGAGTTGACCTGCTCCGAAATCTGTGAAGCGGGCGGGCTGTACATGCGATACTCGCCGTTCCGGAACGGGTCTTCGAAGACGAAGCGGAAGGTGCCGTATTCCCAGATGTTGTAGGTGTTCATCTCCTCAAAGGCCTGCTCCGCCGTCGAAAGTACATTGCCGAACGAGGAGGTGTTGTCGATGTCCAGCTCAACAATCGGATTGCCGAACTCGTCCGTCCCGTTGACGGTCGAAAAGACCGCACCGGCAAGCGTCTCGCGTGCGGAAAAGATGCCGTCCTGATTGGGGACGATGACGACGTCGGCCCGGGGCATCCCATAGCGTACCAGGATCTGCCCGCGTTGCGTGTTCCACCCCCGCAAGCCGAGGTCCTCCGACCCATAGAGCAAGTCGGCATAGGTCAGGCGGAAGTAGTGTTCCAGCTTGCGCTCGTTGTAGGGGGTGAGGTAGCGAGGATCCTTGCTGGTCCAGAACCGAGACGCATACGTGACGGGATCATCCTGGTACCGGTTCTTCTCATTTATCGGGACCACGTAGTCCAGGCTCTCATAGGCCAGTTTTTCGTCCGGTGATAAATACTGAAAAGCGGTGGTGAAGCTTCGGTCGGCCGCCTCCATGTTCCCCGTTTTATAATGTGCCAGGCCGAGGTAGGTCCAGAGGTCGGCGTCCTCGGGAAAGAAGCGGTACATCTGCTGGAGCATCACCAGCGCATCTTCGTATTCGCCCTTGAGCGCAAAGATCTGCATCATCTCGTCATAGACGGAGCGCCGTCGCGGATCGACCTCCAACGCCTTCTGGAGGTGGCTGATCGCCCGGTCGTAGGCTCGTTGGGCGCGTGCGCTGAGGTCCCGCACCGGGATGCCTTGCTCTCGGAGCGTCTCTACGTCGAATCGATCCGAGAGGAACACTTCGTCGGGGCTGCGTAGCGGGCTGAACGGCGCTTCGGGGATGCCGCTTTCCAGTTCGACGAGCATCTGGCTCCGCTCGTCCAGTTCCTGATCGATGATCCCAACCTGCGCCGTACGTGCGGGGTCCTGGGTGCGGCGGTTCCCGACATGCCCGTATTGCAGCGTCGGATACATAATCGCATTCCGGTACCGCCAGAAATCGCGGATGTAGACGGTGCCGAGTTCTTCGTGAGCGAAGGCGTTTTCGGGATCGCGTTGCAGGATTTTTCGGGAGAGTTCCAGACGGCGGGCCTCTTTGATTCGCTCGGAAAAGAAGTTCCAGGATTCGGTGCGCAGTTGCTGAAGGCGAGCCATCATATACTGCACGTTTTCCGGATCCAGTTCGAGCGCTTTTTCGAGCGCTCTTCGGGCCTTTCTATCGTTTCGCAACGGCGTTTCGAAGTAGACCCGCGAGACCAGGTAATAGGCTTCTGCATTCTCGGGGTCCTCTTCGACGATGCGCTCGAAGATGCGGGCTGCCTCGGCATACCGTTCCTCTCGAAACGCCTGCCGTCCTTCTTCCAGGCGCGCTGCGTTGTCCTGCGCTGCGGCAGGAATGGCAAGCCCGGCGATGAACAGTCCAAACAGGACAAACTCGACAAACCGTCTCATGATGTTCAGCGACCTCTGGTCGATTAGCGTCTATTAAGCCCAGACGGGGTGGTTGACATAAAACGCGCACCTATGGTACGAGGTTCGACTGTTTCCTTCAAGGTGAAAGCGAAGGGACATCGTTTCGGCCTTAGGGCGTCCAGAAACAAACTCCCTGTCTGGTCGAAGTTCGAATATCGAACAAGGAATGACGAAGTGAAGGTCGCTACCTTCATCATTCGAAATTCCCTGTTCGACATTCAACAATCGAAATACCGAGAAGGATTGCACGGCGCTCCTATCCGTCCCACTCGATGCGAGCGAACCGGCGCTTGCCCACTTTTATCACAAAGGGCACCCGCTCCCTCAGGTCGATGTCGAGCCGGGGGTCCGTGATTTTATCGCCGTCAATGGAGACGGCTTTTTGTTGAACCAACCGGCGCGCTTCGCCGTTCGACTGCGCCAGGCCCGCCTGCGACATTAAGGCCAGCAACCCGATGCGACCGTCTTCGTCCGGCGTGGGGCGAAACACGGGCACCTCGTCGGGGACCTCCCGCCGGATGATGGTTTTTTCGAAGTGATCCCGAGCGTCCCGCGCAGCCTCTTCGCCGTGATACATGCGCACGATGGTCAGGGCCAGTTCGTGCTTGGCATTGCGCGGATCTTCTTCGGCAAAGGCTTTCAGGCGGGGTAGCTCGGCGGTCGGTACGTCGGTGGCCAGCTCGAAATACCGGAAGATGAGCGAGTCCGGAATAGATAGCGCCTTGCCGTACATCTCTTCCGGAGCCTCGTCGATGCCGATGTAGTTGTCGAGCGACTTGGACATTTTATCGACACCGTCGGTGCCCGGCAGGATCGGCAACGTGACGCATACCTGTTGCGCCATCCCGGCGGCCTGCTGGATGGCCCGCCCCACGAGGAGGTTGAACTTCTGATCCGTACCGCCGAGTTCGACGTCCGACTCGATGGCGACCGAGTCCTGGGCCTGTGCCAGCGGATAGAGAAATTCGTGCACGCCGATGGGCTCTCCCCGCGCATACCGTTGCTCGAAGTCGTCGCGCTCCAGCATGCGGGCTACCGTATACTTTCCGGCCAGCCGGACTACCTCGCTGAACGACATCTTCCCCAACCATTCCGAGTTGTAGTAGATCCGGGTCTTTTCCGGATCGAGAATCTTGGTAGCCTGCTCGTAGTAGGTCTGCCCGTTCGCGCGGGTCTCTTCGACGGTCAAGGGAGGGCGCGTTTTGGAACGACCGCTCGGATCACCGATCATGCCGGTAAAGTCGCCGATGATGAGCACGGCCTGGTGGCCGAGGTCCTGGAACTGGCGCAACTTGCGCAGCACGACCGAGTGGCCGAGGTGCAGGTCGGGGCGGCTCGGGTCGCAGCCGAGCTTCACGATGAGCGGCCTGCCGGTTCGTTCGGCGTTCTTCAACTTCTCGACGAGTTCCTCTTCAGGCAGGATCTCTTCGACGCCGCGCCGGATATGCGCGAGTTGTTCTTCGAGGGGTGGAAACGTAGCCATCTACCGATTGCGGATGAGTGTTTCAGACAATAGCGCGTAGGTCAATATTGCCGCAGGGTGCGGTCCAGGCGGCGCTCCGTCTCGCGGGTAGCAATGTCGGCTCGCTTGTCATAGAGTTTCTTCCCTTTGGCCAACCCGATCTCTACCTTGGCATATCCTTCCTTGAAGTAGAGCTTGAGCGGAATGATGGTATAGCCTTTCTGCTCGATGGCTTTCTTCCACCGGGCGATCTCGCGCCGATGCATCAGCAGCTTGCGCGGGCGCAGGGGATCGTGGTTGTTCAGGTTGCCGTGGCTGTAGGGGGAGACGTGGGCACCTATCAGGTACATCTCGCCGTTTTCCACCTTGCAGTAGGCATCCTGGAGGTTGGCACGTCCCTCCCGCAAGGCTTTCACCTCGGTCCCCTGCAACACCAGGCCCGCCTCCAGCGTGTCCTCGATAAAGTATTCACGCCGCGCTCTGCGGTTCGAGGTTACGATTTTGATTCCTTCAGACATCGTCAGGAGGCATTATGCCGGATTACTATGCCAGGCAGGTTCTTACCTCGTTGGGTATGGTGAGGTTGTGCCTGGATCGTTTTGTTGGATGCTCCTCTCTTTAGAGCAACGGCGTACGTTCTTCCCCGTCATGCCAGTCTTCCGGCAATGCATAGAGGGGAAGTTCCGGGATCTCATCGGTGAGATTATAAAAGTAGAGGTACTGGCAGAACTCGGTCAGGCCGGCGGTGGCGAGGTCGTCGAAACGCAAGCGTAGATCGTCCGAGAAAAAGGGCTGCAACGCGGGGGGCACGTCCTGGTCCCGGATCCAGGCAAAACGGTTCGCTTCAGCCGCCTCGATAGCGGCCAGTAGCGCCTCCACCATGGCCGGTGTAGCCTCGTCTTTGCGGGTAGCAAACAGGCCCCAGACCATCGGGTAGTTTACCAGTTCATACCATTCCTGCCCCAGATCCAGTGTCAGGTGCCCGGTTTCCAGCAGGGGAACCTCGTCTCCCACCAGCAAGGCGGCACCTTCATCAGCCTGGTACAACGCATCGGGCTTTCTCTGCTCGACCGGAATAAAAACAGGCTCTTGACCGTAATGCTCCCGCAAGATGATGCGCGCGATGAAGGCTTCCTGTGCATGCCGGGGATCAAATCCCAGGGTCCGTATCTGACCGAGGTCCTTCCGCAACACCAGTTTTGCGTAGGGGTACGCCCAGGTAGAAAGCACCGCGCCGGGTAGCACGTCCAACAGGTCGGTGTTGGTGAACGCTACAAGGGTGGGCACCAGGGCCACATCGACGAGTCCTCGCTGCAACAGATCGACGCTGTCTTGCGGCGCGCACCGCTCCACCTCTACCGACCCGAATGTGGGACTCGACTCCAGGTCCGAGACAAAGAATTCAGCAGGAGGTGTATTCCAAACGGCCACATGCATAGGTGCTCACCTTTTCATAAAAAACCGCCGGACAGAAGACTGCACCGGCGGTTCACGCTTGGCCCGTCCGGTCTTTCCCGGATCGAACAATATGCGTCGAAGCCCTCGCTACGAGGTCTCGCGCACACGCTCCTTGATACGTGCCGCCTTGCCGCGCAACTTGCGCAGATAGTAGAGCTTGGCGCGACGCACCCGGCCACGACGCACGACGTCGACTTTAGCAATCTTCGGAGTATGCCACGGGAAGATTCGCTCGACACCGACGTTGTTCGAGACTTTGCGCACGGTGAAGGTTTTGCTGGCGCCGGATCCTTTGATGCTGATGACGACACCCTGAAACATCTGGATGCGCTCCTTTTCGCCTTCGATCACGCGCACATGGACAGCCACGGTATCTCCGGGTTCAAACGTGGGAAACTCCTTTTCCCGGTACTGGGTCGCCTCGACCAGCTTCATCAAATCGGTAGCCATGGCGCACCTCCTTTCTCGTCTATAGGGTTATGGGGTTGAAAGCAGCGGTCGCATCCTGCGCGACGTACTTCGTTATTTAATCGTTGGTAAGTAAGTCAGGTCGGCGCTCTCTGGTTTTCTTCAAGCGCTGATCTTCGCGCCATGCCTCGACCCGGCGATGGTCGCCCGAGAGAAGGACCTCGGGTACCTTCGCGCCCCGGAACTCGGCAGGGCGTGTGTAGGCCGGCGCGTCCAGCAAGTCGTCCTGAAACGAATCGGAGAGCGCCGAAGTTGCATCGCCGAGCACGCCCGGCAACACACGCACGACGGCATCGACCAGCACGAGGGCCGGTAGCTCGCCACCGCTCAATACATAATCGCCGATAGAAACCTCGCGGGTAACCAGGGCATCGCGCACGCGTTGATCGACGCCTTTGTAGTGCCCGGCCAGCAGCACCAGGTGCCGCTTGAGCGAGAATTCGTTGACGCGTCCCTGGTCGAGGACGTCGCCGTCCGGCGTGAGAAAGATCACGTCGTCGATGGCCTGCCCGGCGGCGTCTGCTTCCCGGCGCAACCGGTCGATGCAAGCAAAT
Source organism: Rhodothermales bacterium (assembly GCA_046756545.1). Classification (GTDB taxonomy): domain Bacteria; phylum Bacteroidota; class Rhodothermia; order Rhodothermales; family JBHHWM01; genus JBHHWM01. Next base: position 13,096 of record JBHHWM010000015.1, read on the forward strand.
ATCGGTTCGGGTTTGAGGACCATCCCGGCCCCTCCCCCATAGGGATAGTCGTCGATCTGCCGGTGTTTGTCGGTGGTATAATCGCGGAGGTCGTGCACCCGGATGTCCACCAACCCTTTTTGCGCGGCCCGGCGCAGAATGCTATGCTGCAACGGCCCGCGTACGATGTCCGGCAGGGCGGTCAGTATGTCAATGCGCACGGCGTCCTTCGCTCTGGTTAGTCCAGCAAGCCGTCGATAGGCTGCACGACGATCCGCGACGCGTCGAGATCTACCTCGGCAATGAATTCCGGCACTGCCGGGATCAAGGCATCCGGCTTCCCCGGTCGCACCACCACGTACACGAGGTGCGCGGGCAACTCCAGGACCTCTCGTACCTTACCTACCGGCTCTCCCTGATCCGTCACAACGTGCAGCCCGATCAGGTCGTGCAGGAAATACTCTCCCTCGGCCAGCGGCGGGAGGTCGTCCTCCAGGGCAAAGACCGAAAGCCGTCGTAAGGCCGCCGCCTCGTCTATCGTCTCGATACCGGCCAGCTTCAGCACGACGGTCGTTCCGCGCCTGGACTGCTGAAACCGGACGGATTCAACGGCGTGCGGCGTGGTCTTTTCCGGCTGGTGTCCCATAAAAACCGACTCCAGCCCGGCGAAACGTCCAGGGTCGTCCGTCTCCGGAATCACCTTGACCTCGCCTCGCACGCCGTGCGTTTTGCCGACACGACCGATGAGCAGCAGCGCCTCGTGCGTTTCACGTCTCGAACGTCGCTCTTCGCCGCCCATCATGCTATGCCCAAGGCTAATCGACGTCCGATTAGCCTTCTTTATTCTCTTCAGCCGGCGCTTCGGCGGCGGCGGCTTCCGGTTCGGCGGCTTCAGCAGCTTCGGCCTCGGCGGCAGGGGCAGCTTCGGCTTCGGCAGCTTCGGCCTCGGCGGCAGGGGCAGCTTCGGCTTCGGTAGCTTCGGCCTCAGCCTTCTCGGCTTCCGCTTTAGCAGCTTCCGCTTCGGCCTTCTCGGCTTCGGCCTTGGCCTTTGCTTCTTCGGCAGCCTGTCTGCGGGCTTCTTCTTCCGCCTGCTTACGAGCCTCTTCGGCCTTGGCGCGTGCTGCGGCCTCTTCCGCCTCCAGCTTCGCCGCCACCTTTTTCTCCTCTTCCAGCGCCTGTTTCCGACGTGCCGACGAAGTCAGCTTCGTCGATTGCTGCGCTTTCTCGTCCCAGACGGCACGGTGCGCAGCCACGGCTTCCTGGATCTCTTCGTCGGTCTTGCCCTTGCGCTTGAGATGGAGCGCCAGGAGCACCCCCTGCTTGCTCAACAGGCTCCGCACCGTATCCGTCGGCTTGGCCCCCACTTCGAGCCAGTAGATCAGGCGGTCGTCCTTGAATTCGACGCGGGCCGGTTCTTCGAGCGGATAGTATCGCCCCAGGTCTTCGATGAATCGTCCGTCACGCGGCGACCGCGTGTCTGCCGCGACAACGGCCCAGACCGGAAGCTTCTTCCGGCCCATCCGGCGCAATCTGATTTTGACTGCCACGTTTCTTGTATCCGTTAGTTCAGTAAGGTTCTCGCTAATTCAGGCCGCGCATCATCGATCCCAGATCGAGCGAACGCCCTTTGCCCATCAGCTTCGTCATGGTCTTCATCATCTTCCGCATCTCGCGGAACTGCTTCAATAGCTGATTGACATCCTGCACTTCCAGCCCGCTGCCGCTTGCAATACGACGACGACGGCTACCATTAATGATCTCCGGCCTCCGACGTTCCTCCGGCGTCATCGACAGGATCAGCGCCTCGATGTGCATGAATGCATCGTCGTCCACATCGAGATCGTTCACCAGGCGGCCTACGCCGGGGATCATGCCGATCAGGTCTTTGAACGACCCCATCGACTTGATCTTTTGAAGCTGCTGATAGAAGTCCTCCAGGTCGAATTCCTCGGACCGGATCTTCTTGCGTAGTTTCTCGGCCTGCTTTTCGTCAAACTGTTCCTGCGCTTTCTCGACGAAGGACACGATGTCGCCCATGCCGAGAATACGCTGGGCCATCCGATCCGGGTAAAAGGCCGTCAGGGCATCGAGTTTTTCCCCCGTCGAGGCAAACTTGATTGGCTTTTGCACGACCGAACGGATCGAGAGCGCCGCCCCGCCGCGCGTATCGCCGTCGAGCTTGGTAAGCACGACGCCGTGAAAATCGAGCCGCTCGTTGAACTCCTTGGCCGTGTTGACCGCGTCCTGCCCGGTCATGCTATCGACGACGAAGAGGATCTCGGTCGGACGAACCGCCTTTTTGATATCCTCGACCTCCTGCATCATGCGTTCATCGACGTGCAGGCGGCCCGCCGTGTCGATGATTACGATGTCGCGGGCGGTCTTGCGGGCTTCTACGACCGCCTCGGACGCCGCACGCACCGCGTCCTGCACGACGGTTCCGTCTTCTTCCACGACGGAGTAGACCGGTACCCCCACCTCGTCGGCCAGTTTTTTCAACTGATCGACGGCAGCCGGGCGGTATACGTCGGCAGCGGCCAGCATCGGAGCCCGTCCTTCCTTGCGGAAGTGCTGCGCCAGCTTGGCACAGAAGGTCGTCTTCCCGGAGCCCTGCAAGCCCGCCACCAGGATCACTGTCGGCGGCGTGTTCGACAGTTGCACCGCTTCGTACGTCCCCCCTAGCAACTCGATCAACTCGTCGTACACGATCTTGACGAGCATCTGTCCCGGCGAGACCGACGTCAGTACTTCTTCCCCCAGGGCTTGCTCTTTCACCCGGTTGGTGAAGTCCCGCGCCACCTGGTAGTTCACGTCGGCATCCAGGAGCGCACGCCGAATCTCGCGCATACTGGCCGCGATATTCAGCTCGTTGATGCGCCCGTGTCCCGTCAGGGTTTTGAGTGCGCTGTCAAGCTTTTCGGAAAGACTCTCGAACATACGGGGGTGCATCGCTAGGATAAGCGGGCTCTTAGTAAAAAGCTTCCACCGCAACCATGCAGCGAAAGCCTATGCACTAACTTGTGGATAGACCAGTGAATTTAGCGCAGAGAGCGTTTTAATACAACCACTAGGGGAGTTTGATCACGCGCATGCCCTTCTCTCACCTATCTAACGGCCTATTCCTTCGAATTTTCACGAGTGCGAAGCATGTCGATGGTCTCGACGGCGTGCCGCACGTGGGGAATCACGATGGAGCCTCCAACGACGAGGGCCACATTCAGCGCATCGTCCAGTTCTTCGTCACTGAAACCAAGCGCCACGCAGTTGATCAAATGGTAATCGATGCAGTCATTACACCGGAGCACCATCGACGCCACCAGGCCGAGCAGTTCTTTGGTTCGCCGGTCGAGCGCCCCGTCGCGGTAGGCGGCATCGTCGAGGTTGAAAAACCGCTTGATCCCCAGGTGGTTCTTCTCTTCCAGGATGCGCCGGTTCATTTTCTGCCGGTAGGCTTGAAACGCCTCCAGGCGGTCTGCCTCATGGTCACTCATACAAGAACAGCTTTGGGGCCGACGCCAGAACGCGGCGGCGGCGACGGCGTTTTAGTTCATCCGATGGCGATAGAAAGGGTTTCATACACGTTGTGCAACACGCTTCCTTCTGTATCCGATAAGGCAACTATCCTATGATAGACGCGACCAGGGGACACATCGTTCGGGAAAAAGAAGCCTTACGCAACCACTTCCAGGCGTACCGGAAGCACCTGAGCCCGGCTGAATATACTACCCTGAGTGCCTCCATCGTTGCCCGTGCTAAAATGCTTCCTGAGCTAGCGCATGCAGAGACGATCCATACGTACTGGCCCGTACTCAATCAAAGGGAGGTCGATCACCGCGCCCTTATTTATTGGTTGCACCATGCCGGAAAACAGATTGTTCTGCCTGTAGTTGTTACCTTTACCAGGACACCGACTGAACAGCCTCGTTTACGGCACGTGCCGTTCGCCTCCGACGACACCTTGCGCCTGAATCAATGGGGCATCCGTGAACCCTCCGGCGGGAAAAGCGTTCCGATAGAAACCATGGACGCCGTCATCGTTCCAGCGCTTGGTGCCGGCCGCAACGGGCATCGTATCGGGCATGGGTATGGCTATTATGACGAATTATTGCAGCGATTTCACGTCCCGAAGATCGGGTTGGTGTACGCGGCCTGTCTCGTCGATAGCGTGCCCGCCGAGCCGCACGACGTGCCCCTCGATGTCCTGCTTACCGAAGATGAAGTCATCCGTCCCGCTCCCGACGTAACCTCGTAGCCGAGACCTCGTAGAGTTCTCCGGCAGACAGCAGACTTAGCCGTCTCACCACAACCATGAGCACACGCACCCGACAATCGACACGCTCCCAGGAACAATCCTACGACGAGTTTGAGGACAGCCTCGACCTCGACGCCTTCTCCGAAGACGAACTGGAAGAGTACCTGTTCGAGGACGAAGAAGGGGAGAGAAAAAAACCTAACGGCATGTTCAACCTGCCCACGATGGCAGGGCTCTCGATGATCGTGGTGGGCATTATCTACATGCTGCAGCAGTTGGGTGTATTTGCGGGAGGCGGCTTTCTGGCCAGCCTTGTGCCGATGCTGCCCTTCATCGCCGGGATTCTGATCATCTTGCTCGGGTTCGGCGTGCTCTCGTGGCGACCCAAGAAAAAGAAACGAAAGACCGTCCAAAAAACGACCAAGGTATCGGGGAAAACCGTCCGCGAGCCGGCAAAGGACAAAGGGAAGAAGCGTCTTCGCAAATCGAGCGACCGGAAGGTCTTCGGGGTGTGCGGCGGGATTGCCGAATACTTCAACCTGGATCCCACCCTCGTGCGGATCGCCTTTGTCATCGGGACTATCATCACCAATGGCGGTTTCCTGGCCGCCTACCTGATCCTCGCTTTCGTGATGGGGAAATCCGAACCCAAACTGAGTACGACCACGGCGAAGTCGAAAAAGCTGTCTGACGAAGAACGTATCACCATCATTAGAGACAGCTAACCCCGACCATGAGTAATCGCAAACTGACCAAATCTTCGGACCGAATGCTGGCCGGTGTGTGTGGCGGCCTGGCCCAGTACTTCGACGTCGACCCGACCCTTGTGCGCGTGTGCTACGTAGCCGCGAGCGTTTTCTTCGCCGGCTTTCCCGGCCTCCTGATCTATATCATCCTGGCGGTTATCATGCCCGACGCCTGATGGCCGGAACCTCTTTCTCCTACGATTAACCGAATTCGCAAAACAGGCCGGTCGTCCTGGAGGCATCGGTCTTTTGCTTTTCCCGGAGGACGTGCATGGCTCCATGCTACGGGCCATCCTTCGCCTATTGCGAGAGGCTCCTGAAAACACCCCTCATCGGTACTTTTGCACCCTCTACATTACAATTCAACCTCTGAAGAAATGACCTTGCTGCTCCTGGGGAAGGACTGCTCGTTCATTATGACTAATCTGACTGATATTCGAAAACACTGACGCTCTCGGCACAGTAATTGTCTGCCTCACGACTGAATAGATTCGGCGAGTTCCAGCGTAGTAGTACATTCCAGAACGTATAGGCTGGACTCCCTCACCCACCAAGACTTTTGTTGCTTCCAAGACGCCCTTATGAGGTCCAACCTACGCGGCTGCTTCCCTGCAGAACCCAGCATTCTCATCGTCGAAGCAAGCGAAATCAACCGCCACCTTGCCCACCATTTGCTGACGGAAAAGGGGTACAGCGCAGATACCGTATCCAACGGACACGACGCCGTCAGAGCGTTTATGAAACGCCGATACGACCTCATCGTGATGGACTGCCGCCTTCCCGATTTCCCTCAATTCACCGCCGTCCGGGCGATCCGCTTGCATGAAGATAAACGAACCCCCGGTTCGCGCATCCCGATTATCGGCCTGACGGCCTATGCCCCACCGGGCTATCGGGAACGGTGCCTGCGCGCCGGGATGGATGCCTGCTACGAAAAGCCGGTCCGCGACGAGATCATACAGCAGATTATTCGCCGGTGGCTACCCACCTCCCGCTTCGGCATACCGCGTCCGGCCGCATCAGCCAACCCTTGAGGCTCAGCCGATAGACCTGAGTGCAACCTCCCCTCAAACGCCCGGCTCGGGAAGCATCCCGGCCATCGCAAGCTGAAAAGCGTCGGGCTTGAAATAGTGCTGGACGGCGGCCCGAACCTGGTCGTATGTGACGGCCTCGACCTCCTCAGGAAAGCGATCCAGATACTCCACATCGAAACCCCGAACAGCATTTCGATGAAGCGCCGCCGCCAGCCCCCCGGTGGTTGCCAGCCCCACCTTGAATGCCCCGGTGATGGTCGTCTTTTTGTCTGCAATCTCCGCTTCGGTGGGTCCCTCTTCGATGAAGCGTTGTACGACGTTCCGGGTTGCCTCTATCCCCTGCTCAAGTAGTTCCTGGCTCAAGGTGACCCGCACTTGCCAGTGACCCTCATAGGCCGTGGTGACGCCGCTGAGGTGGGACCCGATCCCATAGGTCAGGCCCATCTCGTCCCGGACGGTGGTCATAAGCCGCGCCGAGAAGTTGCCCCCGAGGATATAGTTTGCCAGGTAGAGGGGAAGATACGCCTCGTCCATTCGACGAACCGGAAGCGCATGCCCCATGCGCACATCGACATTCTTCTTCCCGGATATGAAGATGTCGCTGCGGCCGGGTGGGAGCATCGCAGCCGCCGCGGTATACGCCGGTTGGGAGGGATGCGCGGGCCAGTCCCCAAACGCATCGCGCACGACCTGTTCGACCACCTCCGGATCGAGGTCGCCGACGAGTACCAGCACCATTTCTTTTGCGCCGAAATGCCCGGTATGGTAGGCGCGTATCTGGTCCACCGAGAGGCTCTTAAGCCGGATCAGGGTCTCCCGTGTCGGAACCGTATAGTTAGGATGAGCTTCGGAGTAAATACGCCGCGACAGGGCGGACGAGGCCTGTGAGGCTGTGTTTTCCAAGGCCCGCTGCAAGGCTGATTCGTAATGAATTTTTGCCTTCGCGAACTCGGCGGCGTCGAAGAGCGGCTGGCGCAATTCTTCGGCCATCACGTCGAGCACCACGGGGAGATCCTCTTTCAAGGCGCGTCCCTGAAACGCCACACGCAGCGCCTCGGACGAGAATTCGAGCTGCGCGCCTCGATCCTCCAGCACGCTCGCGATGTCGAAGCGATCCCGTAACTGCGTGCCCTTATCGAGCATCTTGACCGTCAGTACCTGTACCAGTTCATCTCCCCCAGCAAAATGGGGATGGCTTACAAAGGAGCCGCGACACGACACAACGGAGCGGACCGGCGTCTTGAGCATCAAGACCCGGCAGGGACCGATGGTCCGCTCTTCGACGCGGGACGCCAGGGATTCAAGCGTGGAATCAATCGAGGGATCGGTCATCTAGGCACAGTCCTTTCGGTTAACAGCCATGGGTAAGAAGATGGAGCGAGAAGACGAATACCGGGACGCTCAGGTGGGAACGTACCATCCTACCGTCCGGGCATCCTCCCGCAAATACCTCTGTGCTACGCGCCGGACATCGTCCGTCTCGACCCGGTCGATGCGTTCGAGCAGGGTGGTATACAGCTTCCAGTCGCCCGCAGCGATGGCTTCGTTGAGTTGCGAGGCAATGGCGAACGGACCGTCCCGGCTGAAGGCTTCCTGGGCTCGAAGTTGATTTTTCGCACGCTGCACCTCGTCCGGGGTCACCCCCTCTTCTCTGATCTGCTCGAACACCTCTTCGACGGCAGCCTCGACTTCTTCGTGGGTCCGTCCCGGTGAAAGAAGCGTCAGGACATAAAACAGGCCGGGGTCGCGCAGCCGCGTCGTCGACGCCACGACCTGCGCCGTCAGCCCTTGATCCGTCAGGCGGCGATAGAAACGGCTGCTCTTCCCCGACGCCAGTACCATCGTTAACACGTCGAGGGCGTCGGTATCAGGATCGAGGCCGGAGGGCGACTTGTAAGCCGTCATCAGCGCGCCGAGTTGACCGCTCTCGCGCACGATCAACCGCCGCTCGCCTCGTTGCTCCGGTTCTTGCGTTCGAACGGCAGGGATTGCTGTTCCGGCACGCGGAATCCCTTCGAAATGCCGGGCCACGAGGTTCAGGGCCTCCCCCCGGTCGATGTCTCCGATCACCGAGACGGTCGCATTGTTGGGCCAGTAGAAGGTGTCGTAGAAATGCCGCAACCCCTCGGCGGTAACGTGCTCGATGTCGCTGCGCCATCCGATGGTCGGGTGATGGTAGGGGTGGGCCACGAAGGCGGCACTCCAGACGGCGTGGTAAAGATTGCGAAGCGGTTCGTTCTGGCCACGGTCGAATTCGTTGAGGATCACGGTGCGCTCCGCTTCGATGTCGGCGGGGTCGATGCGCGCTCCGCGCATCCGGTCGGCCTCGATCTGGACGGCCAGCGGGAGGTGCTCCTTCGGCAGCAATTCGTAGTAATTCGTCCGATCCAACCAGGTCGTCGCGTTGACTTGCGCACCGACGCGCTGCAACACGTTAAAGACGGACGTACCGTTTCCCTTGTTGAAGCGCTCGGTGCCTTTGAACATCAGGTGTTCGAGGAAATGCGTCGCGCCGGTGAGCCCGGTCGATTCATGGCGGCTGCCCACCCGATACGTTACCATGAACGTCACCACTGGCGCGGCGGCCTGGGGCAGGAGCAATACCTGCAGGTCGTTGGCCTTCAGCCGGTATGCTTCGATACCGCCCGAGGCTTCCATAAAGGCATAGGCCTCGTGAACAGCGTGACCTGATGTTCCTGTATTCATCCTTGTCGTTTTTCAGCTACGATGCATCATGAAACAGCGGCACCCTTCGGTCAGTGCGCGTCGAGCCAGTTGTCGCCGGTGTTGATGTCTACCTCGATGGGCACGTTGAGGGGCAGGGCGTGTACCATCTCCTCCTCGATCAAGGCGCGCAGGGCCTGTTCCTCTTCGGGCGGCACTTCGAAGACGAGTTCATCGTGGACCTGGAGCAGCATCCGGCTTTGCACACCCTCTTTTTTCATCCGTTCGTGGATGCGTACCATCGCGAGCTTGATCATGTCGGCCTGGGTGCCCTGGATCGGCATGTTGACGGCGGCTCGCTCGGCGAAGGACCGCTCGTTGCGGTTGCGGGCGTTGATGGCGGGCAGGTAGCGCCGCCGCCCCAGCAGCGTTTCCACGTAGCCGTGCTCCCGCGCCTCTTCCACTTTGTCCACCAGATAGCGAGAAATATCGGGATACGTGCGCTGATACTGGTCGATGAGTTCCTGCGCTTCCTGCACCGAGCACCGCAGGCGCTGCGCCAGCCCCCAGGCCGAGACGCCGTACGGTATCCCGTAGTTGACCTCTTTGGCCTTCCGCCGCTGGTCGCGGGTCACCTCGTCGGGAGCAATGTGGAAGACGCGAGCCGCCGTGGCCGAATGGATGTCTTTGCCGTCGATGAAATCCTGTGTGAGTGCTTTGTCGCCGCTCATCGAAGCGAGAATGCGAAGCTCGATCTGCACATAGTCGGCGGAGAGCAGTTTCCAGCCCTCTCGCGGCACAAACGCCTTGCGGATCTCCCGCCCTATCTCCGTGCGCACCGGAATGTTTTGAAGATTGGGATTGGAGGAAGAAAGCCGTCCTGTCGCGGTGATGGTCTGGTTGAAATCGGTGTGGACCCGTCTCGTCTCGGGGTGGGCCAGGTCGCCGAGGGTATCGACGTACGTGTTCTTGAGCTTGGACAGTTTGCGCCAGTCGAGCAGCAGGCCCGGTAGCGGGTGTTCCGTGGCCAGTTCCTGCAACACGCTCTCCCGGGTCGATGCCTTCCCCGTCGAGGTTTTCGATACGACCCGCAGCCCGAGCTTTTCGAAGAGGATCTTGCCCAACTGCTGCGTCGAGCCGATGTTGAATTCCTCCCCGGCTACCGCGTAGATCTCGTGTTCGAGTCGCTTCAACTCCACAGCAAGGTGGCCGGAAATCTCACGTAGCACCGTGGCATCGATCCGCACGCCGGTTTGCTCCATCTCGGACAGCACGTAGATCAGCGGGAACTCCATCGATTCGGCGATCTCGACGAGGCCGCTTTTTTCGAGTTCCAGGCGCAAGGGATCGGCCAGTCGAAAGGTGATGTCGGCGTCTTCGCAGGCATACGGCCCCACCTCGTCAATGGGCACGTCGCGCATAGAGCGCTGGTTCTTCCCCGTGCCGATCAACTCCGCGATGGGAATCGTCCGATAGCTCAAATAGTGCCGGGCCAGGCTGTCGAGGTTATGTTCCCCTTCCGGAGCAATCAGGTAATGCGCCACCATGGTATCGAAGAGCGGTCCCTGCACCTGCACGCCATGGCGGGCCAGCACGACGAGGTCATACTTCAGGTTCTGCCCCACGATTTTTTTGTCTTGCAATAACGGCCTGAGCACCGAAAGCACCTCCTCGGTCGTTGTCCCGTCGGGCAGCGGCGTGGGAACGTAGCACCCCTGCTTCTCCGCCCACGAAAACGAGACGCCCACCAGCGACGCGATCATCTGGTCCACCGAGGTCGTCTCGGTGTCGAGCGCAAAGCGATCCTGGGCCGCCAGCGCCTCGGCCAGTTCCGCCAGTTGATCCCGGTTGCGGATGATGCGATACGCGACGTCATCCGGATCGTACTGGGCTACCTCCTCGTACGGCCCGAAGTCGAAGTCGAGGGCCGGATCGTCGGCGAAGAGATCGACCTGCACACCTGCAGCCTCCTGCTCGCGGGCCTTGCTCTTAAAAACCTCGCCGCTTTGTTCGAGACGCCGTGCCAGCGTCCGAAATTCGAGTTCGCGGAACAGCGCCAGGAGTTTGCGCCGGTCCGGCGCTAGCCGCCTGAATCGCTCCCAATCGACCTCTACCTCGTCTACGTCGGTCTTGATGGTGACGAGTTTTTTGCTGAGCAGCGCGTCGTCCCGGTAGTTGAGTAACCCCTCGCGCGCCTTCTTGCCTTTGACCTCGCCGGCATGATCCAGCAGGTTTTCGACGGTGTCGTACTGGGCGATCAGCTTCGCCGCCGTCTTGGGGCCGATGCCGGGCACGCCGGGTACGTTGTCGCTGCTATCCCCCATCAGGGCCAGCATGTCGATGAACCGGATCGGCTCGACGCCATATTTTTCGAGGAAGCTCATCGCCGTGATCGGGTCGAAATCTTCCCCGCGATGAGCTGGCCGGAAGATGGAGATGCGGTCGGTGAGGAGTTGCTGAAAATCTTTGTCCGGCGAGACGATCACGACATCGGCGTCGTCGGCCTCGGCCCGGCGAGCCAGCGTCCCGATCACGTCGTCGGCCTCGACGTACGGCACCTCAACCACCGGAATGTCGAGCGCCTGGATGATGTCTTTGATCCACGGCAGATTGGCCAGCAGATCGTCGGGGGGCGGCTCGCGATGGGCTTTGTAGTCCTCGTACATTTCCGAACGAAAGGTCTCTCGGTCACCGCCAACGTCGAACACGACGACTATATGATCCATCGCGTGATCTTCGATAAGCTTGAGCAAGGCATTGGTGAAACCGTACGAAGCCGAGGTATTCTGTCCCTTCGAATTAATCAGGGGCCGGCTGATGAAAATGAAGTGAGATCGATAGGCCAGCGCCATCGCATCGATCAGGTACAGGCGTTTTCTACCTCCCGTGTTGGAAGCATCGATTTGCTGTGTTTCGATCATGTATCCTGAAGATTCACCGTTATTCGAACGAAAGGGGGCCGGTAAGATACACCGGGATGCTGCCAACCGCATGTCAGGGTACGAACCCTTCCGCCACGGCCTTCTCGACCACGTCCAGCAGCGTGTGATCCGAGGCATAGGTGAGCCGCTCGCGCGCTTCCGCAAAAGGCACCCAGTCGATGTCGACGACCTCATGAGGATGATGCGGCCCGGCCTGCCAGATCGGTTCTACCAGAAACCAATGCACGGTTTTGCGGATCTGCGTATCCTTGTTGCGAAATACATAGGAGGTCGTATGGAGCTTCCGCCGCAACCGGCATAAGTACCCGGTCTCCTCCCGAACCTCTCGGAGCGCTGTTTCCCAGGGGCGCTCGCCTCGCTCGATGCGTCCCTTCGGCAAGGTCCACACGGGGGTTCCGACGCGGGTGAGCGTACGGATCAACAGGACGCGGTCTCTATCGACCACCACCCCGCCTGCCGACCGCTGAAAAGTGATGCGTCCCATGTTCAGTTTGAAATAGCCGCCGGTTCGTCCCTTCGACCCGGTCGATGGAACCGTCCCGTATCCATCCTTTATAATCCGCGCCCCTGTTGCCGACCGGTGTGCTAAAACCCTCGATCTACGATGCCGTCCTCTTCATCCAGCGTCCCGTTCCACCGGCCCGAGCGTGTGCTCGTCACCGGCGGTGCCGGGTTTATCGGGTCCAACTTCCTGCTTCGGATGGTGCCCCGCTACCCGGAAGTCACGTTTGTCAATCTCGACAAGCTCACCTACGCCGGCAACTTGATGAATCTAACCTCGATAGAGGACGCACACAACTACCGTTTTGTCCCCGGCGACGTGTCAGACGCCGACCTCGTCCGTGGGCTCTTCGCCGAACACGCCGTTACGACCGTGGTCCACTTCGCCGCCGAGAGCCACGTCGACCGTTCCATCATGGCCCCCCTGGCGTTCGTCCAGTCGAACACGGTAGGCACGGTGACCCTCCTGGAAGCCGCCCGCCATGCCTGGAGCGACGAGCCGGCCCGCTATCGCTTTTTCCACGTCTCGACGGACGAGGTCTTCGGCAGCCTGGGCGAGGCCGGCGTCTTTACCGAGACCACGCCGTACGATCCTCGTTCCCCCTACTCGGCCTCCAAAGCCGCCGCCGACCACTTCGTCCGAGCCTACGCCCACACGTACCACCTGCCCGTCGTCATTTCGAACTGTTCGAACAATTACGGGCCGTATCAATTCCCCGAGAAGCTGATTCCGCTCGTCATCCTGAATGCCTTGCACGAACGCCCCGTTCCGATCTACGGACGAGGCGAGAACGTGCGCGACTGGCTCCACGTGCACGACCACTGCGACGCCATCGACCTGATCCTGCGCCGGGGTACCTCGGGCGGTACGTACCTCGTCGGCGGTCATAATGAAATGAACAACCTGGCCCTGGTACAACTCCTGCTCGACCTGGTGGACGAAACGCTGGGTCGAGAGGTCGGTACCTCACGACGGCTGATAACATTTGTAAAAGACCGGCCGGGACACGATTTTCGCTATGCCATCGACGCTTCCCGGCTGTGCAAGGAACTGGGCTGGCATCCGCAACACTCGCTGGAAACCGGCCTTCGGGAAACCGTCGCCTGGTACCTTGCCAACCCGAACTGGCTGGATGCCGTCATCGACGCGTCCTACCGTGATTATTACAAGCAGCAGTACGAAACACGATAAGTCGGTTGTCCGGCTCTTCTCACCCATTAACAACCTTCTTTGATCTCTGTGACGCAACCTCTGAAAGGTGTGGTGCTGGCCGGGGGCACAGGCAGCCGCCTCTTCCCACTGACCAAAGTAACCAACAAGCACCTGCTGCCCGTCGGGCGCTATCCCATGATCTTCCACCCGCTGATGCGTATGCGGCGTGCCGGGATCGAGCAGGTGGCTATCGTCACCAGCCCCGAGCACATGGGCGACGTCGTGAACTTGCTCGGAAGCGGACGCGCCTTCGGCCTCGACCTGACCTTCCGCGTGCAAGACGAACCGGGGGGAATCGCCCAGGCCATCGGCCTCTGCGAAAACTTTATCGGAGGTACGCCCTTCCTCGTCATCCTCGGCGACAACATCCTGGAGGACGACCTCGGTGCCGAAGTCGAAGCGTATCGGAATCAGGGGGGCGGAGCCCGGATCCTGCTCAAGGAAGTGCCCGATCCCGAGCGGTACGGCGTGCCCCGCTTCGAAGACGGGCGCATCGTCGAGATCATCGAAAAACCTGCTGAGCCGCCGAGCAACTACTCCGTCACCGGCATCTATTTTTACGACCAGCAAGTGTTCGACTTTATCCGAAACCTGGAACCGAGCCGCCGGGGCGAGTTTGAGGTCAGCGACGTGAGCACGGCGTATGTGCGCGCCGGGTGCCTCACCTATGGTATCTTGAACGGCTGGTGGGGCGACGCCGGTACCCTCGAAGGCTGGCACGAAGCCAACCAGTTGGCCCGCGACCTGACATACGACGAACTGGAGAACGACAACTAGAATTGGTTATTGGGACACGAGGGCGAAGCCCGACTGACGAAGTAATTGGTTATTGGGAAATAGAGAAGCGTGCACATCTACACCTTCTCCCATTTCCCGTTTCCCATTAACCCTTTCCTATTGTCCATCTCCCCTTTCCCCAACAAGCCGACCCATGACCTGGACCGACGCCCCTATCGACGGCTGCCTCATCACGCCGCTTACGAAGTTCTCCGACACCCGGGGCTGGCTGGCCGAAATCTTCCGTCAGGATGAACTGCCCGCCGAGCTACACCCCGTCATGGGCTATATTTCACTCACCCACCCAGGCACAGCGCGAGGGCCTCACCAACACGTCGATCAAACCGATCTGTTTGTCTTCTTCGACGGCACCTTTCGCTTCTATCTCTGGGATACCCGGCGCGACTCACCCACCTACGGCCATCGCCAGATCATCGACCTGGGGGCGGATCGTCCCTCCGTCGCCCTGGTGCCGCCCGGTGTCGTGCATGCCTATCGCAACGTCGGCTCCCGAGACGCCCTCATCATCAACTGCCCGAACCGCCTCTACGCCGGAGAAGGCAAAACCGGCCCCGTCGACGAAATCCGCCACGAGGACCGGGACGACACGCTGTTCGCGATGGACTAGCGCATGAAGTTGCTCCTTTTCGATATCGACGGCACGATCTTGCTTACCAAGGGGGTAGGACGGCGCTCGGTGGAACAGGCCCTCTCCCACCTCTGTCAACGCTCCATCAGCACGAAACACGTTTCCTTTTCGGGAAAAACAGATCCGCAGATCATGCAAGACGTGCTTCTCCGAAACGGCCTTCCGGCTTCGGACATGGCAACCTTGCTGCCTCGTGCATTGAAGGTCTATGCCGAGACCGCGAGGCGAACCATCACCCCCCGAGCCATGCACGTCTTACCCGGCGTACGCGACTTGATCGCACGATTGGCCGGGGATAACGACGTTCAGCTCGGCTTGCTCACCGGCAATCTCGAAGAAACCGCCTATCTCAAACTGGAAGCCGCCGGGCTGGCCGGGTATTTTCCTTTCGGGGCTTTTGGGAGCGATCATGCAGACCGGGAGGCCCTGCCCCCGGTGGCGGTCCGGCGTGCCCGCGCCCACACCGGACGTACCTTCGACGGCAAGGATGTCGTGATCATCGGCGACTCCGAGAACGACATCCTGTGCGGGCGCGGCATCGGGGCCTTCGCGGTGGCCGTCTGCACCGGCTTTCAGAGCCGCGCCGACCTCGAACCGCACGGTCCCGATCTCCTGCTGGACGATCTCCGCAACCATGATCTTTTCGTCCGCCGAGTGGTCCGCCCTGCTGCCTGAATGCCCTTACACGAACCGCTGGAGGACCGAGGCAACCGACCCGGCATACCCGCTGCCGAAATGGTTGAGGTGGTTGATGAGGTGATACAGGTTGTAGACCTCGCGGCGGAGCGCATAGCCCGGTTCGAGCGGCCAGGCTTCACCATAGGCGTCGTAGAACCGGGTGGGAAAGCCACCGAAGAGTTCGGTCATGGCGAGGTCGGCTTCGCGGTGCCCGAAGTATACGGCCGGATCGATGAGAGCGGCCCGGCCCGAGGCCGTCACCATGAGGTTGCCGCTCCAGAGATCGCCATGGAGGAGAGAGGCCGGTGGATGCTCCGGCAACACCTCGTCGAGCCGGAGATAGAGGGCGTCGAGCCATTGGTTCCAGGCGGATTGCCAGTGCCCCCTATCCCGCGCCATCCTCACCTGAGGCTCCAGCCGGTGCTCGCGAAAAAAAGCGGGCCAACGTGCCTCCCACGTATTGCGCTGGGGTAACCGACCAATGAAGGTTTCCCGGTCGAAGCCGAAGCGGTTTTCGGCATGCCGATGCAACGCGGCCAGATGACCTCCAAACTCCTCCCAGAATCGTTCCTTCCTCGACCCCCTCTCGATCCACGTCATCAACAAGAACCCCGCGTCGCTGCCGACGACACCCGACGCGATGAGGCGGGGAATCACAAGGGGGCTCCCGGCGCGTTGCAACGCTCGCAGACCTGCCGCCTCCGCCGGGAACGTACGCGCCACATCCCCCCTGCCATATTTCAGGAAGAACGTCTCCTCGTCGGTGCTTATTCGGGTGGCATGGGCAATGCAGCCTCCTCCTACCGAAGCGACCTGCCGGATTGGACCGCTCAGGTGCGGGGCTACGGCCCCGGCGACATCCGAAGGAAGCGACATGAGCATATCCGAATGGTCTAATCCTCAGCGTCCGGGGCACCGCCCTCCGCACCTTGCCGCCAGGTCATCCGTCCTCCTTACCTCCGGCAAGATCAGACTCCTGGACGAGTTGATGCAACAGGTGCCGCGCCGTCCGTTCGACGATGGCGAAGACATGATCGAATCCCTGGGGCCCTCCGTAGTACGGATCGGGTACCTGATAATCGCCCGGCTCGGGGTCAAACTCTCGGAAGAGGCGCACCTTGTGGCCGTGGCGGTCGTCGCGGTCGAGGTAGAGGACGTCGTGCAGGTTATGCTTGTCCATCACAAAGATGTGATCGAAGGCATCCAGATCCGCCGGTTGAAACTGCTGCGCGCGCAAGTCGCCGAGCGAGATGCCGTGGTGCCGGGCCGTCTGTTGCATGCGTGCATCGGGCGACTCCCCGACGTGCCAGGCTCCGGTGCCGGATGAAGCGATCTCGAAACGATGGGTCAGAGCCGCCTTCGAAACCAGATCGCGAAAAACGCCATGCGCCAGCGGGCTGCGGCAGATGTTACCTAGGCAAACGAACATGATGCGGATTGTATCAGACCTGTCAAGATTCGACATCAAGATAACGACCGTTCGTTGAGTGAGAGTTTCTTCCGTCCGAAGATGTCGGCCCCTAACGAAAAAGGGGGCAGGCTTGTGCCCGCCCCCTTGCTAATTCGTACACGATCCACGAAATGCAGATCGTCCGTAGAGACCTCTTCAGAGCTAGTTACCGCCCCCTCCGGTCTCGGGCACCTCGTCGAGCGGCCTCGGGAACTGGCTAAAGATCGTCCCCTCTTGCGGTGTCACGAGGCCCACCGTTTCCCTGGGTAATTGATCGAGCCGATTATGGCGGCGCAAGTCAACCCAGCGGTGGCCTTCGAGGAAGAGCGAATACATCCGTTCGTGCAACAGTTGATCCAGGGCATTGCCGGCAGTGAGCGTAACCGCCCCCAGTCCAGCCGCCGCGCGCACGCGGTTGATATCCGCTTCTGCCGGGCCCAGACTCCCCAGGCCGATGTTGGCTTCGGCCCGGATCAGGAGCAGTTCCTCGTTCCGGATGATGGGCAGCGGCGACACCGAACTGGAGGCCACGGTCGCTACCAGAGCGCTCGAGAGGCCGTTCCCGGCAGCCGGGGCCGGATCGAACCCATCCCCCGTCCGGTCCAGAATTTTCGACGTATAGCGTTGATCACTGGCTTCAGCCTGATCCTTGAACATCGGATGGGCACGCAGCTTGACCGAAGGTGCCGTGGGCACCTCGAACAGCGGGTGGAGCCGGTCACCGGCCCCTGTGCTGTACACATGATAGGTGCCCGTGTTCATGTCGCCGTTTTCACTGAGGAACGAGCCACCCAGCGCCGACAGTGCGCCGTTGTAGTCGTTCTGGTAGATGGCCACACGCGCCCGGATCGCCCGGTTGAACTGCGCAAATGTGGAAGGCGTATCGAAACCCGCGTACCCGCCTGACAGGGTGAAGGGGAAGGACGCGCCTCCATTCTGCAACTCGCTGAAGCCCTCGTCCAGATACCGTTCGATTTCATTGTAGGCCTCAGCCGTGCTTACGAACGGCGTATTGATGTCTTCGCTAAACTGGATCTTGATCCCGTTATCGCCCATGTAGTTCAGGTTCAACAGCAACTGATAGCCGATGATCGTCTTGGCAAATCCGCTGGCAGCGCTTTGCTGAGACCCGGAGAGATCGCTCTGCAACCGTTCCTGAAGCGTCACGGTGTTGCGGATGACGCGATAGCGCGAGCTCCAGGGCCGAAGCACAATGAAGCCGCCGCCATCGAGCGGTCCGACGAAGAGTTCGTCCACCCAGCGCGGGTCGGCCGGGTCAAAGTTGTATACTTCGCGCGCGAGCGTGCCCGAAGCGACCAGGTAGACGAAGAGGTCGGCGCGCATCCCCCCTTCGATGCCGGAAACGAGGCTCTGAAGGGTTACGTCGTTGGGGTTAGGCGCGTTGGGGTCGGTCACGTCCAGCGAGTCGCAGGCCGACAGGCTGAAGCTAATCAGGAGCACCAGCACCAAACTCCGCAACCCGCATTGTTTCGAGAAAAGCGTATATATGTTCATGGCTTACCCTTGTTCTATCCAAAAGCAATGGAAACAGGCGAATGGCCGGGCTATAACCCAACGGACACCTTGAAGTAGAAACTCCGAGCGGAGGGGAACGGCAACACGTCGACCGACCGGCCGATGGCCACGTTGCCAAACTGGCTGACTTCGGGGTCGTAGCCGGTGTAGTCCGTGAACATCAGCAGGTTACGTCCGGAAACGCCGAAGCTCAGATCCGACACATAGCCGCCGAACCACTGCTGCACCTTGTCGCGGCTGACGTTGTAGACGAGGCTCACCTCGCGCAGCTTCAGATACGTCCCGTCTTCGACGTAGCGGTCGGCCACACTCGGGTTCGCCAGACGATCCGCACCCGATTGATCGTCGAGGTCGGGCGTGGTGCCGCCGATGTCCGAGAGGAACTTGCCCAGGTTGATCACATCGCCTCCCTGCTTCCAATCCCAGAGGAAGCTGAAGTTGAAGTTGCCAAAACGGACATTGTTGTTCCACGAGAGCGTGAAGTCCGGTGTTTCGTCGCCGAACTCCGCCTTGTTCCCATTGGCGTCGAGCCCCACAATGGTCGTCGGAGACTTCCCTTCTTCGATCTGGAACTGCCCGAGGGACAGCGCAAACCCCCCGATTTCGAAGGGATCGACGTCGAGGGTTGTGATTTCGGACCAGGTTCTGCCGAAATTGAACCGGGCGTTCCAGCGAACGTTATCCGAAATGACCGGCGTCACGTCGAGGCTCACTTCGATGCCCTGCGTGGTCATATCGCCGGCGTTGATGAACTGGGTCGAAAACCCGGAAGACGGCGGCAGGCTGTTCTCCAGAATGAGATCCTGGATGTCCTGGTTGTAGTAGGTAAATTCGAGGCTGGCCCGCTCGTTGAACAAGGCCGCGTCGAAGCCCACTTCGATTTCCTGCGTGATCTCGGGTTCGATGGTGTCGTTGCCGAGCCGACTGGGTACCAGCACCCCGCCCGATCCGGCAATATTTTCGGGCAGTAGCGAGGTGAACTTGGCATTGAACAGCGGCAGGTTGCCCGTACGTCCGAAGGCCGCTCTCAGCTTAAACTCGCTGGCGAACGAACTCATCGAATCCCAGAAACTATACTCCGACAACCGGATCGACGCCGAGAGCTTGGGATAGAGGAAGAACTTGTCCGTATCACCAATACGACTGCTGGCGTCGGCGCGCAACCCAGCGGTCAGAAAGATCTTTCCGCCGAGATCCACCTCTTCCTGGAAGAAAAAGCCGCGCTCCCGTTGCACCAGGCGGTCCTGGAGACCCTGCAAGCTCGACGCCTGGTCGATGTTCTCCTGCGTTACCACCAATCCTTGCGCGATGATCGTCAGGTTGTTGATATCCCGGCTTTCGTACTGAAACCCGAGCGACGTGTTGAACGAGAGCGTTGGAGAGGCCGCATAGCGGTGAATGCCGCTCAGCGCAAAGTTGGTGCTCAGGCTGGTCGTCTCACCGGCCACCGAGATCCCTCGAACCGAAGCGTCCTTGGCCCGCTCGAACTGAAGCTCCGGCGGCGATACGACCCGGTGCTCAAGCGAATAGAAATCCGCCCCGCCCTGGAAGTTCAGATCCAGGAGTTGGCTGTTAGTCCGAATAATGTTCCAGTTGAACTTCCCGGATCCGACGATGCGATGGACCAGCTCGTTGTTCGTCAGCACGTTGATGGTGTGTAGGGGGTTCGAGCCGGCGGGGCCGTCCGGGTATACCCCGTTTTCATCCGGTCTCAGGTCGATGAAGGGGAAGGTGAACACCTGGGCAAATCCGAGGGTGGTGCTCCCCTGGTTCTCGTTACCCGTGATGCTCCGATCCGACTCGGTGCGGGTGAACATGGTATTGGCCGTCAGGGTCACCCGGTCACTGAACTTGTGCTCGACATTGACCTTGCCGGAATACTTCTCGTAGCCGGTGTTTTTGACGATTCCGTCTTCGGTCAGAGCCAACCCGCTGATATAGAAGCGGGTGTTCTGGTTACCTCCTGAGAGGCTTGCGGAGGTCTCGCTGATGAGCCCTTCCTCCCCGTAGAACAGGTCCTCATAATCGATGTTGCCGTTCTGAGCCAGCAAATTAGCACCCGAACCCGGCATCGCCGCTTCCGCGGTCTGGGACGTAAATTCGCGGAAACCGATCTTGTTGAGGATGGAGCTGAAACCGAGTTGCTGGGTGATGTTGATGTGCGTGCGCCCGGGCTGGCCGCGTTTGGTCGTGATGATGACCACGCCGTTGGTTGCCTTCGAGCCGTAGATGGCCGCCGCACTGGCTCCTTTCAACACCTCGATGCTCTCGATGTCATTCGGGTTGATATCGCCGATGCGGTTGCTCGGTTGGCCCTGGGGCCGGGAGCTACCGGCACCCGTTGCGGCCGTCACCACGTCGATGCCCGACTGGATGGCCGAGTTGTCAACGATCACCCCATCGATCACATAGAGCGGCTGCGTGTCGCCGGTAATGGTCGAAGTGCCACGCAGGTTGACGTTGATACCGCCGCCGGGAGCACCCGTGTTCTGGCTGATGTAAAGACCGGCCATCTTGCCGTTGAGAGCACGTTCGAGCGTTTGCGCTGGAGCCGGCACCAGGTCGCGTGCCGAGACCGTCCCTACCGCGTTGGCCAGGTTAGAGCGTTTGACACTCGTGGCCACCCCGGTAATGACGACCTCATCGAGCCCGAGGATGTCTTCTTCCAGCGACACGTCCAGCGTGGTAGTTCCCGCCGACACGTCGATCTGTTGTGTTTTGAATCCCACGAAGGAGAAAACGAGTGTCGCGGGCAGCGAAGGGACTTCCAGTTGGTATCTACCATCAATGTTCGAGGTAGCGCCAAGCGTAGTGCCTACGATAAGCACGGTCACCCCGGGCAGGGCATCTCCGTTGCTTCCGTCCGTCACTGAGCCGCTGACTGTTGTTTGCGCTGCGGCCGTGCTTACTCCTAATAGGAGAAACACAAGCGCAATGCACAGCTTGTCGAGAAATGTGTTGTAATAGTGTCTCATGGTGGGTATCTGCTTGGTGGACAGGATTCACTTCTGCACGTCACGGCAAGAAGCGGGCGATAATGCACGGTATTGTGCATATATGCAAGCCTCGCGGCCTGACTATCTGTATGCTGTATTTTAGCAACGCTTTTTGCTTTTCTTGCGCCAACCGTTCCTATTAGCCACCAAGCGGTTAACTCCCCCACCCCACCAGGAAGCTTCTCTACTTCACCGCACTCTCCTTTTTTGTGTATCACCCCGTATGGAGGACTACACAGCCGGCGGCTGTCTGGAACTAGCAGTGTTTTGTTACACGCGGTTAGAGATAGCAGGGATCAGGATTGCATGACACAGATCCATCCAATCAGGATAACAGACTCTTTTCCCTGAGCATGCCACCTGTTGACCGGCCCATGTACCGTACCGAAATACCCTTTGTTGACTCCCAATGTCAATAAAAAAAACTAATTCTCCCCTATATACTTCAACTACCTGATTAAAAAACACAAACCCAACGATGGCTATCTTCCGAAAAATACACAACATATCTCATTACAATTTTTTTGTATGCCACAGGGAAAGACGCCGGATTGCGGTTCGAGCAGTACTTCCATGCATTTTAAGGAAGGTAGTTTTGCCGTACACTGTATGATTCGTTTTCAAAAGGTTCTGACTGATGACCTTGCAAGACAACCAGACCATTTTCACCGTAAGTGATCTCGCCGGCAGCCTGAAAGAAATGGTCGAAACCCACTTCGATGATGTCTGGGTCGAGGGCGAGTTGTCCAATTTCCGGCAATACCGCTCGGGCCATGCGTACTTCACGCTGAAGGACGAAGACGCCCAGCTTCGGTGCGTGATGTGGAAGGGGGTTGCCCGCTATGTTTTTTTCGAACCGCAAGACGGCATGCTCGTGCGCATCCACGGCCACGCCTCCGTGTACGAGCCCCGAGGCGAACTCCAACTCGTGACCCGTTCGATGCAGTTGGCCGGAGAGGGTGCCCTGCAAAAAGCCTTCGAAGAACTCAAACAGCGTCTCAGTGACGAAGGGCTCTTCGCTCCGGAGCACAAACGCCCGCTGCCGCCTTACCCCGAGACGATTGGTATCATCACCTCGGGCGACGGGGCCGCGCTGCACGACATCCTCTCGATTCTCCGGCGGCGATTTCCGCAGGTACGCGTGCTCGTATGCCCCGTCCATGTGCAAGGGTTGGGAGCGTCCGAGGAGATTGCCGAAGCAATCACCACGTTCAACGCCCTCCCGCCCGGCGACCCGTTCCGTCCCGACGTGCTCATCGTAGGACGCGGCGGCGGCTCGGCGGAAGACCTGTGGGCGTTCAACGAAGAACGCGTGGCCCGGGCCATCTTCGCCGCCCGGATTCCCGTAATCAGCGCCGTCGGGCATGAGACGGACTATTCCATCTCCGACTTCGTGGCCGACGTCCGTGCCGCCACCCCGTCGATGGCCGCCGAACTCGTCGTGCCCCACCGCCGGGACGTAGCAACCCTCGTACGCGGCCTCTATGCCTATCTTCACGACCGGACGACCGAGTTGGTCGTGAACCACCGCCAACGCATCCTGGCCCTGACTCGTTCGTATAGCTTTCACAGGCCCGTGGAACAGTTGCGGCGCGAACAACAGCGCCTCGACGCCCTCACGGCTCGCCTCCACCGAAGTGCCCGGCACACGCTCCAACGAGAACGGCAACGGCTGGAGACCACACAACACAGGCTGGAGATCCTGGATCCGAGACGTCCGCTCGAACGCGGATATGCGCGCGTCGAACGAGAAGAGACACCGATACGCAACGCCGCCGACCTCCACCCGGGCGACCGCGTCACCTTGCATTTTCTGGATGGTACACGAGATGCACGCATCGAAGAATGAAAAATTCCCTGATCTGGATCGTTCAATTCGTTTGCGCGTTGGGCAACGTGGCTGTTACCAAACCCTTACATGATTGTAAACCGGCAACGTCCTATATTTCGCGTTGTGACTCTGTCGATTGACGGTAGCCTATATGACCCCTCCTACCGCTGAAATCAATGTCGAGCTTACGCCGGAAACACGCTTGGCGGTTATCGACGTTTCTAAACGTATTCTTGAGCAGCACGGCGACCTCCTGGCTCCCTTCCGCAAACTCCTCTACTGCTCCTATCACACCACAGCCGGGTACCTGGAACAGAGCCTGTGTGCCCGCATGAACCACAATCGGGATTCGGTCGAAGCGCTGATCCAGTCTGCTCAAAAGCTCTTCCCGGCAGGCGCGGCCTATCGGCACGACCAGATGCACCTGCGCACCGAATTGACCGAAGAACAGAAACTCGTCGAACCGCACAACGCCGACTCCCACCTCGCGTTCATCAGCCTGGGGCTGGAAAACTGCGTCACCTACGACAACAGCCCCGACACGCCCGTCTATTTCATCGACCTCGACGGCGTTTACCGGGGGCGACGACGCAAGCGCCAGACGACCGTCGTCGGCTTCAACCGGCAAACCCTGGTGGCCGAACATCCCCTCGTCGTGCCCGTCTCGACCCACCCTATCGACTCGGTCAATCTGAAAGATCCACGGCTGGGCATCCACGAGCAACTCAACGAGATGCTGGCCTTCTACGACATTGAAAAGGGCCGAGTCGTCCTTTCACTGGAGCCCGGCGAGCAGCACGCCGGATTGACGGTCAATGAATACGAGACGCTCCTGATGAAACACGATCTCGTCGAAGTGCTCAAGAACCCGCTCCGGTTTATGGCGGAGAAGGGCATGAACATGCTGCGCGACCCCAGAGCCATACGAAGCAAAGCCAAGAACTACGTCAAGTACGACCTCGTGCAAATCGTCAACGAGGTGATCGACGCCCTCGGGCTCAGCGAGTCGCTGGTCGAGCGCATCGTGGACCGGATTGCCGCCGCCTCGGCCTCGCGCCGCCTGCGCATGAAGCGCTCGGTAACGCTGCTGGTCAACAACACGGCGTCGGAAGGAAGCGGATCTATCGTGCAGGGCACCTACCAGAGCCCCATCCTCGTGCAGTGGGAAAAAGCCGAAGATCAGGTGCGCCGGGTGAACGTGCGGCTCATTCGGTTCGAATAGATGCCGATAGACGACCGCTGAACCTAAATCAACGACTTCGACTGTCCGCCGTCTACGTTGAGGCAGGCACCGGTGACCAGGCTTGCTCGCTCCGAGACCAAGAACGTCGCCACGTTGGCTACCTCCTCCACCGTCCCGAAGCGCCCGACCGGCAGATGCTGCTCGATGAACGCCTGCATGCCCTCGGGATCGGCCTGAACACGCCGGTCCCAACTCCCGCCCGGAAATCGGATCGAGCCGGGGGCAATACTGTTGACCCGGATCCCATCCGCAGCCAGTTCCAGCGACATGATTTTTGCCACGCTGATGAGCGCCGACTTGGTGGTGTTGTAGATGGCAAGGCCGGGGCCGCCCGCTTCCCGTCCGAAGACCGACGAGACGAACAGAATAGCCCCGCCACCCGCGGCTTTCATGTGCGGAACAACGGCCCGGCTGATGCGCACATGAACCTTGACGTTGAGATCCAGAATGGCATCCCAGTCGTCGTCCGTCGTCTCGGTAAAGAGTTTTCGACGGTTGCCGCCCACGTTGTTGACCAGGATATCCAGGCGACCGAACCGTTGAACGACAGCCTCGACGAAACGCTGCGGCGCATCGGGTTCCGTGATGTCGAGCGGCATCGCCAGCACCTCGACACCCCGTGCTGCGATCTCTTCAGCAGAGTTTTTTAACGCCTCTTCGCCACGCGCACAGGTTGCAATGCGGCACCCTTCCGCCGCCAACCCGAGTGCCATTCCCCGACCGATGCCCCGGCTGCCTCCGGTGATCACGGCCACCTTATCCCTCAAGCCCAAATCCATATTTTTCTTCTCCTGCTCGCTGTAGATGATCCGATTACCGGGTAGAACTAGGGCAGCCTCTCGACTTTTTCCAGCCGCCTTGTGTTTCTT
>JBHHWM010000016.1:0-38284 GCA_046756545.1 Rhodothermales bacterium
TTCCGCTTTCCGTCGGTGTCGGCGGCGCTACCGCCGCGCTCCTGCTCGCCCCCACTCTGGCCGCCGTCAGTGCCCTGGCCGCGCTCGTGACCGACGTAAGCGTTATCATTGAGAAAGATGTCGATGAGGACATCCCGGCGACCGAGGCTTCTGAGGACGCACCGGAAGACGAAACGTCGGCCTAGCTATTGACGTTGTTCGTCGTGCCTCTCGATTCGACCGTGCGTATCGAAGGATCCGAGAAACGCGATGGGCCGTGGCCTAAGGATAACCCAAGTTGTGCCCCCCTTGGGTTGAGACGACGAATCGGGGAGCCGACGCATCGAGGAGGAGTTTCCCGCGTATTTGTTCGTCGATTCATCGTCTCGCCGTCTCCTCGTTTCTAACTTGTCCAGAGGACACAACTTGAGTTAGGATGTGTACCTCGCTTCCCGGAAAGCCCCTTCAGCCCTGATAGAGACCGTTCCTTGCCCGGCCGGATTTGCTTCATCGATTTCTTCTAACGTATGCCCTTACCTGCCAATTCCAAACGACTCGGTACGCTTCCCGTCACCTACGACGACGTGGCCGCCGCCGCCACACGCCTCCACGGCATAGCCAACCGGACACCCGTGATGACCTCGCGGACCTTCGATACCCTGGCGAAGGCCTCGGTCTTTTTCAAAGGTGAAAACTTTCAACGTACGGGGGCTTTCAAATTTCGGGGTGCCTACAACGCCCTCAGCCAACTGTCGCAGAATCAGAAGCAACGCGGTGTGCTGACCTATTCGTCCGGGAATCACGCCCAGGCCGTGGCGCTGGCAGGGCGACTCCTCGACATCCCGGCTACGATCATCATACCCGACGATGCCCCTGCGGTGAAGCTGGCGGCCACACGGGGGTATGGAGCGGAGATCATCCTCTACAACCGAGAGGACATCACCCGAGAAGAGCTTGGACGCCGTATCTCCGAAGAACGTGGGCTTCCGCTCATCCCTCCTTATGATCATCCCCACATCGTGGCCGGTCAAGGTACCGCCGCCAAGGAATTACTCGAAGAAACAGGTTCGCTGGATGTGCTGCTGGTATGCTGCGGCGGAGGCGGGCTCCTCTCGGGCAGTGCCCTGGCTGCCAAGGCCCTGGCTCCGTCGTGCCGCGTCATCGGCGTAGAACCGGCCCTGGCCGACGACGCCACGCGGTCCTTCCACACCGGGCGGTTGCACACGGTGCACAACCCCGCCACGATAGCCGACGGAGCACGGACCCCTTCGCTCGGCCAGGTGACCTTTCCCCTGGTGCTGAAGTACGTGGACGACATGGTTACCGTCTCAGAAAAGGCCATCCTGCGGGCGATGCATTTCCTCTGGGAACGGCTAAAAATCGTCGTCGAGCCGACAGGGGCTCTGGCTACGGCGGCGCTGCACGACGGCGTGGTGGCGGCTCCTGGCACCCGGATCGGGGTCTTGATCAGCGGCGGCAATGTAGACCTGCAACAGGCCCTGCGTCTGCTCGAAAGCGTGACGTATGTACCCTAAAAATCAGACGATGGAAGCTATTGCGCCCCGCAAACCTCCAGGTTATTTTGCGGATTATGAAATTTTCCAGATTCTCAAAGGACGGTGTGACTTAACTTACTATTCGTGCGTTCTGTCGCTGACTCCATTGTAGACGCCGAAATCCGGCCCCCTCGAAATCAACGATAGCAATGTTTTCCAGGCTGTTTCCTACTTCGAAGAACAAGGGTAATGCTTTTATAGACATAGCCCGCCTACCGACTACAGGTACGGTGGCACGCGATACCTGGCTCCGACTCCTGTCCGTATTCGGTCCGATCTTGCTGCTGGTCGTGGTAATGCGACTCCTCCAGTATTCCATCACCATCCACACCGGAGCGCCTCCTCTGGGATCTATCCTATTGTCGGCGGCTCTCACTCCGCTGCTGCTGCTGCTGCTTTCCACAGCGATATACGCGCTCCTGCGCGTCCGCTGGCCTCGTCCACAACCCATCTGGCATTTTATTGCCGTCATTCTTCTGACCGCGTTGCTCATGATTGCCACGTCGGTGTTTGCCCCGGCCTGGACGACGGAATGGATATCACCCGGAGCTTTCGAAGCCATACGATGGGACGTGTTGATGCTTCTGGTTCTGGCCCTGGCGTTTCTCTTTCTGCTCGAACGCACGCGTGGATGGGTGCGCATCGCCAGCTTAACCGTCCTCTACGCCCTGACGCCCCCGTTGATGTTCCTTCCAGCCGCGACGTTCGGCTATTTCGTTTCGACGGGCTCCCCGGCTGATGTCACGTTGCTGAAGTATTTCCTGCTTCACTTATCCGACCTGGCCATTATCATCTCCAGTGAGTTGCACGGCATCAGGGTATTCCTTCTCTTCCTTCCCCTGCTCATCCTGGTACCACCTCTGTTCCTACTCCGCGTGCCGATGGTGCGTCGTTGGGCCTACCCTTCGACTACAAAAAAACAAATGACCGGAGCGCCCTGGCACGTGTTATGGGGTGCACTGCCTGTGGTTCTTTTGCTCGCACTGCCGCCGCGTACGGCCCTTCCCTCCGTCTATCCTCCCAGTTCCTACGTGAGCCTTATGCACGGGCTGGTTGCCAATGCGTCCGATGGATCGGGGCACATCCAGCGCCTGCTCCAAGAAGGCCCGCCGCCGTTCGATACCCGCTCGATGCGGCTCGTGGCGACCGACAGCACGCGCCGCATGAACGTGGTGATCATCCTTTTGGAATCTACGCGTGCACGCTCGGTCACGCCCTATACTCCCTCACTGAACACGACGCCTTTCCTCGACTCGCTCGCCCAGCATGCGCTGCTGGTCGATCAGATGTACGCCGTCGTTCCCTATACGAATAAATCGCTCACGCCTCTGCTGGCCGGCATCTATCCTTTTCCTCACCGAGAGATCGTGGAAGCCCGCCCCGGCGGTATCCCCGGCCCCGGTCTCCCGGACTTGCTCAAACCTTACGGGTATCGCTCGGCCTTCTTCACCCCGGCCACCCTGGCCTACGAACGCAAGGACCGAATCCTTCAGAATCTCGGCTTCGACCATATGCAGGGAGACGATTCTTTTGACAAGGAGGGATTCGCAAAGACCAACTATTTCGGCCATGAAGATCGCATTGTTTTAGCTCCCAGCATGGCCTGGGTCGACGAACGTATCGCCAGCGACGAGCCGTTTTTCTTGACGTATCTTACGATGGTGGCCCACCACCCCTATACGGTGCCGCCTTCCTTCGAACAACACGATTTCGGCGTTGAGGACCCCGCCTTGAATGAATACCTCAACGCGGTGCGCTACACCGATGCTTTTCTGCGCGATCTCTTTCGAGCATTCGAAGAAAGACAGTTACTCGACAATACCCTGTTCGTGATTACCGGCGATCATGGACAAGCCTTCGGAGAACACCAGCAACGCATGCACGCCGACGTGCTATGGGACGAAACGCTCCACATCCCCACGCTGATCTATAATCGGGTGTTGTTTCCGAAAGCAGGACGGATTGCCGAGGCCCGTCAGCAAGTAGACATCCTCCCCACCGTAGCCGAAGCCCTGGGCTTTATGCTGGAAGACGGCTCTTTTCCGGGATCGTCGCTGCTACAACCCGCTCCTCCAGGGCGTACCCTCTACTTCAGCGGCTGGGATAGCGATGTCGTTCTCGCCTTCCGCCAGAACGATATGAAATTTATCTGCCGCTATCTCCGCTGTTCTATGCAGGTATTCGACGTGGGCAACGACCCGCTTGAATTGAACAACATTGCCGAGCACCTCTCGCCGGAACGCCTTCGGGCAGCCGAACTCCAGTTATTGCTCTGGCGGCACAGTGTAGAGAAACTCTACGAGGAACATGTGCCGTAACTCCCAGGGGCAATGCGGTAGCTAACGCCCCCTACATACCGTCGCGCCAGGACCACGTTCTTAGTTCAGAGAGCAGGCTGTGGGCCGTCAGGTCGTACTGGATGGGCGTCAACGAGACAAAGCCCCCCTCGACGGCAGCAAGGTCGGTGTGTTCGCCATCGTCGAGGTTGACGAAGCGACCCGATAGCCAGTAGTAGGGCTGATTCAACGGATCGGTCCGTTCGACGAACGACTCTTCCCAGCGCGAATGGGCTTGCCGGGTAACAGCGATGCCCTTGATGTCTCCGAAAGGCAAAGCCGGGATGTTGACATTGAAAAGAACCCCCGGCGGCATGCCGTTGCGAAGTACCTTCCGCGCAATGATCTGCGCGTAACGCGCTGCCGCTTCATAATCGGTCGCTTCCCACGTACAGAGGGAAAAGGCAATCGCATCGACTCCCAAAATGGAAGCTTCGGTGGCCGCACTGACGGTGCCGGAATAGATGACGTTTACCGCGGTATTAGGCCCCCGGTTGATGCCGCTAACGACCAGATTGGGAGTGCGCGGCAATAAATGATTGACGGCCAGCTTGGCACAGTCGGCAGGGGTACCGGTTACGGCGAAGGCCGGCACATGCCCCGAGGGCACACGAAATTCCCAGGGACGCGCCCGCACCGGATCTCGAAACGTAATCGCATGCCCGACGGCACTCTGTTCGTCAACCGGCGCGACGACGTACACATCGCCCAGATCGTCCATGGCCGAAGCTAACGCCACAATGCCGGGCGCGTCGATGCCGTCGTCGTTGCAAATCAGAATAAGGGGTGGCTCACTTTGCATTCTTTCGTGTCATGGATCATCCGGCATGGGTCACCCGAACAGTCGTTGTGACCCGTGGCGCATGATCCCTTCTCAATAACTCTCGTCGTTGTTGGGAAACTCGCGGGTGCGAACGTCCTGCAAATACGCCTGCACGGCGTCGGTGATGATCCCGGCCAGGTTTGAGTAGTGACGCACGAAGCGCGGGTTGAAGTCGGTCGTAAGTCCGAGCGCATCGTGGGTCACGAGCACCTGCCCGTCGCAGTGGACGCCGGCCCCGATCCCGATGGTCGGGACGTGGATCGACTGGCTGACTTTTTGAGCCAACTCAGCCGGAATTTTTTCGAGTACGACGGCAAAACACCCCACCTCGTCTAGGAGCTTGGCGTCACGCAGGAGTTGTTCGGCCTCATCCTCATCCCGAGCCCGCACCTTGTAAGTGCCGAAGCGATAGATGCTCTGCGGCGTTAACCCCAGATGCCCCATCACGGGAATACCTGCCGCCAGGATGCGCTCGATGGTAGGGATGACCGCCTCGCCTCCTTCGAGCTTGACGGCATGCGCCCCGGTTTCCTTCATCACGCGGATGGCCGAGTACAGTGCCTCCTTCGAATTCCCCTGGTACGACCCAAAGGGCAGATCCACCACGACGAGCGCATGTTTCACGGCCCGCACCACACATTGAGCGTGATAGATCATCTGATCCAGTGTGATCGGCAGGGTCGTCTCGTGTCCGGCCATCACGTTCGAGGCTGAATCGCCCACGAGCAACACGTCAATCCCTGCGGCATCAAGAATCCGCGCCGATGTATAATCATACGCCGTCAGCATGGCAATGGGCGTAGAGGTCGCCTTCATCGCTTGCAGCGTTTGCGTGGTGACGCGCTTGACACTATTCGTCGTAACCGGAACCGTCTCGGTGCTCATGATACCCTCCAAAGAGTGACTCGAAAAGGAACAGGGCTCGTACGGCGTGCCGAAATGAGACACCGGCACTCTACCCTGACGTTCCTGCCCATAGCATGCATCATGTTCCTACGAAATATACGAATCCCGGCTCCCATTGGCTCGGCTTACGAGGCCGAAAGAAACGCCAAGGAGGCGTAAGCCGGTAGGCTGCCCCCCAAACGTCGCTCCTCCCGGTCCGTGTTCGCCCGGAACCTCGATCCTCAGGCAAAAAAGAAGGGCATCGGCCTCCGGGAAAACCCCGGAGGCGATGCCCGTCCGGTTGTCGACGCTGGTAGCAATCAGTTGCTGTTGACCGCCTGCTCGTCGCCCTCGACCACCAGGCCCAGCTTGGTAGCCACGTCCGGGGTGAGGTTCAGCACCGTTTGATCGTTGGCATAGAGCACCGAGGGGAATTGCAGCACCAGGTCGATGCTTTTCTCCTTGGCGATCTCCTCGATGGCGGTCCCGACGCGATCAAACAACGGTTGCAGGAGTTCCTGCTCGCGGCGCGCCAGCTTTTGCTGGCTCGTCGTTTCCGCCTGCTGGATGTCCTGTTGCAACTGGATCAACTCCTGTTCGCGTTCCTGCCGGCGCTCTTCGGAGAGCAGGGCCTGCTGCTTCTGGTATCGATCCAGTTTTTCCTGGTAATCCTGGATCAAGGCCTGATACGCGGTCCGGTCGCCTTCGGCCTCCTGTTGCAGGGTGGTATAAACCTGCTGATACTCGGGCATGTTGGCGATAATGACATCCGTATTGACGAAGCCGATCTTGACGGATTGCGCATACGCGCTCGGGATCAGCAAAAGACAAAGGGTCGCGAGGCCGATAATTCGCTGTCGCATATTGACGTTGGTGTATGTCTGACGAGGTTAGGGTTGAGGGGCGGAATACAGTGCCTTAGCGACTGCCGCCGCGCCCGGTACGTTCAATCTCAATGCCAAGTTCTTCAAGAACCTGATCGCTCAGGTCATATTTATCCAGCAAATAGAGAAAGCGTACATCGCTGTTTTTATCGAAGACGTAATCGTAGCCCTCGGCTTTGGCCACTTCTTCGATGGCAGCGAGCACTTTCTCCTGCACCGGTCGGAGCAGTTGCTCTTGTTGTTTAAAATACTCTCCGTCTGGGCCGAAGTACTGCCCTCGCAGGCGCTCTACCTCGGCTTCGGCATCCATGATTTCCTGGCGTTTACGCTGGCGTTCTTCCTGCGTGTAGAGCAGTTCGCGGGCCTGATACTCTTGAAAGAGGTCATCGACCTCCCCCCGCTTCTGGTCGAGTTCCTGCTGCCATTCCTGCGCCATGCGGTCGATGGTCTGCTGTACCGTGGAAAACTCCGGCATCTTGCTGGAGATGTACTCGGTATCAACATAGGCAATCTTCTGCTGGGCTGTTACGGCTTGCGGCATCACGAGTAGCCCTAAAGCTATGAATGCCAGCGTTAAGAATGACTCCTTCATACATTTTTTCGTTTTAATGGAACGAGGTCCTGGTCCAAACAGGTCGGAAGACTGTCTATTTCATCGGACACTCTATGGGTGTCCTCTTCCGTCGCGCGGCTTTTTACGAGATCCTCTTCCCCTTCTTACTGCGTGAAGCCCTGGCCCAGCGAGAACTGGAACAGCCAGCGCTTCGAGCCATTATGCCGACCTTCCAATCCCTGAATCGGCACAAACTCGTCGAAGTTGTAGCCATAGGTCAATTCGAGCATACCGAGGATGGGGAGGAAGAGCCTCGCACCGAATCCGGCGGACCGGAAGAGTTGCGTCGGGTTATAGGTTCCGAAGTTATTCCAGGTATTCGCCGCATCCAGAAATACGTAGGGCGCGGCCGAGAGTTGGGGCGATTGCACC
Organism: Rhodothermales bacterium; assembly: GCA_046756545.1. Classification (GTDB taxonomy): domain Bacteria; phylum Bacteroidota; class Rhodothermia; order Rhodothermales; family JBHHWM01; genus JBHHWM01. The sequence continues at coordinate 7,449 of JBHHWM010000016.1, forward strand.
GCCAGCCAGCGCAGTTCCGAGGTATACTTGTTCAAGATACGCCCGCCGACCGGTTCGTCATTGCGCCTCGGCCCGATAGCGCGGGCCGGATACCCGCGACCAAAAATGATGTCTTTGCCGAAGCTGTCGCGGAACCCTTGCACGTCGAAGGGCGACCCTCCGACGACGAATCGCTGGAACAACACGTCGTCGCCCGTGAGCGAGCCGATGTACCCGAAATCGCTCGTGAAGTTCAGCGTGAGCTTCGGCTGCAACGGCACGTTCCAGTTCGTCTTGAACCGCCATTTGTGATACTGGATGAAGTCGCCGATGGGCGGAGCCACATCGAGAGACAGCACAAACTGGGACCCGGCGGTCGGGAATACTGGGTGGTCCAACGAACTGCGCGAGATGCTCTGGCGGACCGTGATTTCCTGGCTGATGCCCGCAGGCAGCGTGACGGCGAAATCCTGGTTGCTGAAAAACTGGTAGCCGATGCCCGTCGAGAGGGAGAAGCGGTCGTCCGGCCACTTCAGGCGCTGTTCGTAAAACACGTTGACGGACGTCCGTACGAAGGACCGCCCGTCATCGGCAGTACGCCCGAACAGGGAGACGCCTTTGAATCGCGAGTGCGAGACGGAAAAGCCGACGGGGGTGGGGCGTCCACGGAACCACGGCTCGGTGTAGCCTAACGAATAGCTCTGATACGCCTTGCCGTTGGTCTGGAGGCTCAACGAGAGTCGTTGTCCGTCGCCCGAGGGGAGGGGCTTCCAGGCTCCTTTCTTGAAGATGTCCTGGACTGAGAAGTTGTTGAAGCCGAACCGTAGCATCAGCACCAGGCCGAAGCGCCCGTACGTGCCGGAGAGTTCAAGCTGGTCGCTGCCGACTTCCTCCAGCTTGTAGGCCAGATCGACGGACTTCTTCTCCTCGTTAATGTTGATGCCCGGCCCTGTTCCCAGCGACTCCTGATCGAAATAGTTTAACTGCGAGAGACGCCGGATCGTCTCCTGGATCGCATCCCGGCTGAAGGTCTGACCGGGTATCGTGTAGAGTTCCCGGCGGATGACGTGTTCCTTCGTTTTTGAATTTCCGGAAATGGCGACTTCACCAAACGTAAAGACATCGCCCTCGAACATATCGAAGTAGAGATCGAGCGAATCGCCTTCGACGACACGCACTTCGGGCTGAACCCTGAAAAGCATGTGCCCCCGGTTCATATACAGGCTGGAAATGTCGCTGCTGCGGCGATTGGCGTAGAGGTTCTGATCCAGCTTTTTCTGATTATAGACATCGCCCTTTTCGATGCCCAGCGCGGCGGACAGCACACCGTCGGGATACACGGTATTGCCCTCCCATACGATGTCGCGAATATGGTAGCGCGGCCCTTCGTGGACCTCTACCTCGACGACGATGCCGGGGCGGTCGCCGGAGGTGTCGAGGTAGACGGAGTCGCGAACGATGCGGGCGTCGAAGTATCCTTTCTGGTTGTAGTATTGAATGATCAGGTCTTTGTCGCTCTCATATTCTTTCCGATCAAAGTTGGCTTTGCTCCAGAATCGCCACCATCGATCCTTCTTGGTCTCTTTCATCTTCTTCCGGATCTTCCGGCTGGAGAACGCCTCGTTGCCCTTGACGACGATATCCTCCACCTCGACCCGGGGACCCCGTTCTACCACAAACTCCAGGTTCACCCTGTTCTGGGGCATCTCTTCCCGGTTCACCTCTACGGTGGTCAGCAGGTAGCCCTTCTCTTCATAAAATTCACGGATGACTTGCCTGGAGCGCTCTACGTCGCCGGGCCGCACGCGATTACCCTTAAACAGAGGAATCTTCTTCTTAAGCTCTTTCGCATGCTTCTTCTTCATCCCCGAGAACGTATAGTCGTTCAGTTGGGGCTCCTCTTTGACCCGGATGACCAGAAACACCCCCGACCCGACCCGGCGCTCCTCGACGATCTTCACGTCGGAAAACACACGCAGCCTGTAGATATTGCGAATGGCGTCGGCGATAGCCTGGTCGCCGGGGATCGTCACGGTCTGTCCCTCCGCCAGGCCGCTATTTTGCAGCACAAACGTCCGCATACTCTCCTCTTCGACCCCTTCCACCGAGAGTCCCAGGATTTCATACGGGCGAGGGGCCTGCTGATAGAGCCCCGTGCCCCCCCTCGTGCTGGCGGGCACAACCGACTGGGCGGCAGCCGACGATGCAAAGAGCATCAGAAAGATGAAGACGAGAGCAGGGTAAAAACGCATGGCCTAGGTGGGTGGCAAATTCTTGATTTTCAGGGGGTATCCCCATTCGGGGGTAAAACCGCAAGCGGGCCGCATAGTTTCGCCCCCATAGTGCCAATCGACACCCCCACCTAACGGTTAAGACGTTGTAGTTATTGCCACAGAGAGACGGGCGGGAACAGGCTATCGGTTACCTGCTGCGGATAGTCATCCGTGTGAGATGAGCAACGGGGTACTCTCCAACCCTTATGGTCCGTCCTGGGATCCAGGCACACGGCCAAAGCGTCGTTCGCGGTTCTGATATTCATGAATAGCGTCGTAGAGTTGTGTTCGGCGGAACGCAGGCCAGTACTCCTCGACGAGCACCATCTCGGCGTAGGCCAGTTGCCAGAGTAAAAAGTTGGAGATGCGGTAATCGCCCCCGGTGCGGATCAGCAAATCGGGATCAGGGATCCCCGCCGAATCGAGGGTCCGAGCCACAAGCGCCTCGTCGATAGCTTCCGGATCGAGGGTGCCCTGCCGCGCCCGGCGAGCCAACGCGCGGGCCGCCTGCGTAATCTCCCAGCGACCGCTGTAGGAAAGTGCCAGCACCAGCGTCATTCGGGTGTTGCCGGCCGTCGCGTCGAGCGCTTCTTGCAGGGCGGTCCGTGCCGACGGAGGCAGTTTATCCAGGTCGCCGATGGCCCGCAGCCGAATGTTGTTCTCCTCCAGCGTTTTACGCTCGCGCCGGATGGTGTGGAGCAGCAGCTTCATCAACGCATTGACTTCCCGGGCCGGGCGGTGCCAGTTCTCCACGCTGAAGGTGTAGAGGGTCAGGTACTCCACGCCGAGTTGGGCGCACGCCTCCGTAATGTCGCGCACCGAGGCCACCCCTTCTTGATGACCGACGACACGAGGCTCACCCCGCGCCTTTGCCCATCGCCCGTTGCCATCCATGATGATGGCAAGGTGGCGGGGTATGGCCCCACGCCGTCGAAGCGCTTGCTGCCGCACCGTATCCTCGGCGGTCTGCGTTTCTCCGGTAATGGTGATGGGCGGTTCCACGATACTCACTGCGTGTTCTATGTTACTACGGGTAGAGAGGAAATAACTTACGATGCACGGATTCGAACGTCAATTTGAGACCAGATGGAGACGATCACGACAGATGTGAATACTACCTCCTCCTTTTGGCCTCGCCACTTACCCGTCAGAGGCGGAGAATGTCATTGAAAACGAGCAACACCATCAGCGCCAGCAGCAACACCATCCCGACCTGCTGCATCACCATGCGCACCTTGAGCGAGGGTTCGCGGCGGGTGATGCCCTCGTAGAGCAAGAACATGAGGTGCCCCCCGTCGAGCGCCGGGATCGGCAAGATGTTGACGATAGCCAGCGTAATGGAAAGCAGCGCCACGATGTTCCAGAAATCATACGCGCCACGCTGGGCGGCCTGCCCTGCGATCTTGGCAACCATGAGCGGACCGCCGATATTCTCGCGAATATTCTCGCGCCCGGTGAAAATCCGCTTGAGACTGATGGCGGTGCCAATCGTGCTGACCCACGTCGTTTCGATCCCGCTTACGACCGCTTGCGCCAGGGTGTATTCTTTATACCGAATCCCCTGCCCCACACCGATGAGATACGCCTCGTCCTCATTCTCACGCTTCGGCGCGATGTGCGCATCATAGACAGCATGCTCTCCCTCGCGCACCCATTGAACATGCAGCGGTTCACCTTCCGAAGCCTGGATCCTGCCGGTCAGCTGGGCCCAGAATTTCACCGGCTCTCCGCCGATGGCGATAATGCGGTCGCCGTGTTGCAGGCCTGCTTCCTGGGCGGGCGATCCCTCCAGCACGTCCCCGACGACGCTGGCTTCGGCAGATATCCCCAGCGTTCCGGCCCGGCTGAGCTGGGTGATGATATCCTCAGGGCCTTCGAACTGAAGCTGTTCCCCGTCGCGCCCGACCTCTATCGTCAAGTCGTCCGCCAGCAGGGCATTGAGGTTTTTCGCACCGGCATACGGATCGAACGGTTTCCCTCCAATCTTCAGGATGCGGTCACCCGTACGGAGGCCGATGGTATAGGCGAGCGAACTGTCGGCCACGTACACCGAGCCGTCGTCGGTAGCGATAGCCTGGGCATCACCATAGGCATACTTGAGGCCCATGTAGATGACCGCAGCCAGGAGAATGTTGAACACCACCCCCGCCGTGATCACGATGATGCGCTGCCAGACGGGTTTTGCCCGAAACTCCCACGGTTGCGGCTCGCTCTCGGAGAATTCGGTATCCATGCTTTCGTCCACCATCCCCGCAATCTTGACGTATCCGCCCAGCGGCGTCGCGCCGATGACGTACTCCGTCTCTCCGATTTTCTTGCCCACGATCTTCGGCGGGAAACCGACCGAGAAGCGATCCACACGCATTTTAAAGAGCTTGGCGAAGAGGAAGTGGCCCATCTCGTGCACGAACACAAGAATCATGATCGCCCCTACTACAGACAGAATCGCCCACAGAATAGTCATCACCGGCCCCATTCGATGTTATAAACTACTACGTTGAAGTACGTTGTTGGAGGTGACACCGTAGTACGCCTCCCGTTCGGGTTCAGGTCGTCGAAGGCCCATGGTCCTCCCCTCATTGAGGTGCTTTCAATCAGAGACGCCCCCCCCATGTTCCAGCACCAGCCGCCGGGCCTCGGAATCCGCTTCTACGAGCACTTCGTACGAAGGCTGCACGGACACTGCCAGCTTTTCCAGCGCCGTCTCGATCCTCCGTGGGATGTCGATAAACCGGATCCGGTCCGACAAGAACAGGGCAACCGCCTCTTCGTTGGCGGCGTTGAGCACGGCCGGAGCCGTGCCGCCGAACGCCAACGCCTCATAGGCCAGTCGCAGACACGGAAATTTTTCGACATCGGGCGGTTCGAAGTCGAGGCATGACAGCGCACGCCAGTCGATGCGCTCGTGTGGGGCGGGCCACCGCTCGGGATAACTGAGGGCGTATTGGATGGGCACCTTCATATCCGGCACCCCCAGTTGTGCTTTGGTCGAGCCGTCGGTGAACGTGACCATCGAATGGATGATGGACTGGGGATGCACGAGCACGTCGATCTGCCCGGCGTCGAGGTCGAAGAGCCACCGCGCCTCGATGACCTCCAGCCCTTTGTTCATCATAGTGGCCGAGTCGATGGTGATCTTGGCTCCCATCGACCAGTTGGGATGACACAGCGCCTCTTCCCTCGTGATATGCGCAAACGTCTCGGCATACCGAGTACGGAACGGCCCGCCCGAAGCCGTCAAAATGAGGGATTCTACGGCCTGTGCCGGCTCTCCGACGAGGCACTGGAAAATAGCCGAATGCTCGCTATCGACCGGAATGAGGGTGCTCCCGTGCTGCGCCAGCAATTCGTTGACCAGCGCCCCGGCCACCACCAGCGTTTCTTTGTTGGCCAGGGCGATGTTTTTGCCTGCCCGGATGGCCGCCAGCACCGGTTCCAGCCCGGCAAAACCGACCACCGCCGCCACGACCATATCGACCGCCGGCAGCGTGGCGGCTTCGCACAACCCCGCGGTGCCCTCCAGCACCCGGATGCCGGACCCGGCCAGCGCCGCTTTCAACGCGGCGTGCTCCGATGCCTCGCCGATAGCCACGCAGTCCGGGCGAAACTCGAGCGCCTGCTCTGCCAGGAGCGTCGCGTTGCGATGCGCCGTCAGCGCTTGTACGCGAAACCTCTCTGGAAAAAGCCGTACGATGTCGAGGGTCTGCGTCCCGATGGACCCCGTCGCACCGAGCACACTAAGTCCGCGTGGAGATCCGTTGATCGAATAAGAGGGTGTGCTGGATGAAGGCATGCAGTGAAGGGGCGTAATAAAAAGAGCCGGGGTCGAACCAAAGAGCAGGCAAGATCATCGCCTTGGTTTTCTACCGTACGAACAAAGGCGGGTTTTGCTTCCACCATTAAGGACAATCACTCGATCTTCGAAACTTAGAGGGATCGGTCGTAATATCAACGTTGACGCTGTCGGACGTGTGTGTACCGGAGATCGCCTTATGCCTACCAACCTGGCCTTGCGCTTTTCACACCGCTTTTTGTGCCTCATTGTTGTGTCCCTGCTCTGCCTGACGGTGCTTCCGGCCCAGGCGCAACGGATCATCACCCGGGGAAGCGCCGTCCCTGCCGGTGTCGATAGTAGCCTGGTAGCCCGTTTTCAACTGGCCGACACGTACCTTCGCGGCGCTCAGTATGATCGGGCCATTGCGCTCCTTGAGGATCTTTACGCCACCAGCCCTACCACCTACGTCTTCTTCGACCGGCTGAAGGAAGCCTACAAGAACGTCAAGCGCTACGATGACGCCATCGCCCTCGTCGACGACCGGCTCGAACAAACGGCTGCCGGCGACGGCACCGTTCTGCTGGCCGAAAAAGCACAACTCTCGTACCTCAAGGGCGACGAGCAAAGGTCCTTCGAACTCTGGGCCGAAGCCCTGCCCGACACATCGACGAACCAGAACGTCTACCGCATCATCTACGGGTCGATGCTCGAAGTTCGGCTCCTCGACAAAGCCATCGAAGTGCTGGAAAAAGGCCGCGAAACCATCGGCGAACTGACGCTCTTTCAGGCCGATCTGGCCTATCTGTTCAGCCTGACCGGGCAACACGAACGAGCGATGGAAGAATACCTGGGGTTGCTCGCTCTCAACGACCGCCAACTGAACTACGTCCGCAACCGGCTCAACCGGTCGCTGGAACAGGAAGGGGCCCTCGACGCCAGCATCGCGGCCACGGAACGCGCCGTCCGCCGGTCTCCCCTCAACCGGAACTATCGCGAACTGCTGGGATGGCTCTACCTGGAAGCCGAAAACTATCCGCAGGCCCTGAACACCTACCGCGCCATCGACCGGCTGGAGAGCGAAAACGGACGGGTGCTCTTCGAATTCGCCCAGAAAGCCGCCGACGCCCAGGCGTACGAAGCAGCCCTCGAAGCATTCGACGAAGTGCTCCATCGCTACCCGGACACCCCCGTCGCCGCCGAGGTCCAACTCGGGCTGGCCGAGTTGCACGAACGCTGGGCCGACACGTTGCGGGAACGCCTCTTCGACGACCGGGGCAACCGGCTCTCGGCTCCTCACTACGAAGCCGCCCTCGACGCATACCGCACCTTCCTCCAAACCTACCCCACGCATCCGTTCTACCCGGACGTGCTGCGCCGCATGGGCCGCCTGCAACAGGATGTTTTCTTCAACCTCGGCGAAGCAGACGCCGCACTCACCGAAGTAGCCAAGCGATATCCCAACACCCAGGCCGCCTACCAGGCACGCTATGACCTGGGCCGGATCGCGCTGATGCGGGGAAGCCTGGACGAAGCTCTGCTCATCTTCACGCGCCTCATCGACCAACTGCGCATCGGGGAACTGGCCGAGCAGGCCCGCTTCGAACGCGCCTTGATTCATTTCTATCGCGGCGAATTTGAAGCCGCCCAGACGCTCGTGTCGGTCCTGGACGAAAACACCTCCACCGACGTGGCCAACGACGCCATCGAGCTGAAAGTGCTGCTCTTCGAAAACAAAGGGCCGGACTCGCTGAGCACCCCGCTCAAGCACTATGCCGAGGCGGCCCTGTTGCACCGCCAGCGTCGCTCGAAAGAAGTCGTGCGCCATCTCGATGCCCTGCTCGAACAATTCGGCACGCACCCGCTGGCCGACGACGCCCGGTTTCTGCGCGCCTCCGCCCTCCGCGAAGCCGGGCGCACCGAGGAAGCCCTGGCCGCTTTCGGCGAACTGCCCTTAATCCATCCCAACACGCACCTGGCCGACCGGAGCCTGTTCATGGCCGCCGAAATCCAGGAACTGGACCTCCATAACAGGGAAGGTGCTATTGAAACCTATACCCGGATTCTCACCGAGTATCCCGGCTCTCTCCTCGTACCCGAAGTCCGTTTGCGCGTCCGTCTCCTGCGTGGCGACGGGGCCTGACGAATCGCAGACCGCCCCCTTTGACCCAAGCCCTACGACACGAACCATGCGTCTTTCTCCGGCTCACCGTTTCTGCTGCCTCCTGTTCATCGGCCTGATGAGTCTTTCGGCCCAACAGGCACCGGCGCAGGATATCCTCATCCCGATGGACACCCGTCAATCGAATCACCTTAAAGCCTACGGGGTCGCTTACTGGGTGCTGAGCCAGGGGATCAACATCGACTGGCTGCTCAATTACCGGGGCGGCTCTTTCTTGATGCAACCCTTTCCGGAACTGGAACAGGAACTCGCCATCCGAGGCGTTTACTTCGAGCGACTGAGCGGAGCCCAGACCGCCCGGGTCATCGCCGACGTGGAAGACGAAAACTCGAACACGTCGATGGTTCGGCTGGAAAAGCCCCCGCGCATCGCCGTGTATGCGCCCAAGCAAACTCTTCCCTGGGACGACGCCGTGTTGCTGGCACTCACCTATGCCGAGGTCCCCTACGACATGATCTACGACGACGAGATCCTGGAAGGCAAACTCAGCGAATACGACTGGCTCCACCTGCACCACGAGGACTTCACGGGGCAATTCGGCAAGTTCTACCAGTATCGCGGCATGCCGTGGTACATCGAACAACAACGGCAGGCCGAAGAAACCGCCCGAAGGCACGGCTTCCGGAAGGTCAGCAAGCTGAAGCTCGCCGTCACAGAAACCATCCGCGACTACGTGTTTCAGGGCGGCTTTCTCTTCTCCATGTGCTCCGGCACCGACACCTTCGACATCGCGCTGGCCGCCCATACCACCGACATCGTCCCCGCCGATTACGACGGCGACCCGGTGGATCAGGACGTCCTCTCGAAACTCGACTTCGACCGGACCTTCGCTTTCTCCGACTTCAGGCCCAGCTTCAACGCCACCGAGTACGAACATTCGGACATCGATACCGGCCCGCCGCCGCAGCAGCTACAAAACCCCGCCGTCGACTACTTTACGCTCTTCGAATTCAGCGCGAAGTGGGACCCAGTCCCGACCATGCTCACCCAGGATCACGTAGCGACCGTCAAAGGCTTCATCGGGCAAACGACGGGCTTCCGGAAAAAACTCATCAAGCCGAACGTCGTGATCCTGGCCGAGGCACCGGGCCGCAACGAGGTCCGATACCTGCACGGCTCGTTCGGCCAGGGCACCTTCACGTTCTACGCCGGGCACGACCCCGAAGACTACCAGCACTACGTCGGCGATCCTCCCACCGACTTGAACCTGCACAAAAATTCGCCCGGCTACCGGCTCATCCTGAACAACATCCTCTTCCCTGCCGCCAAGAAGAAAAAGCAGAAAACCTGATTCTCTTGATGGTCGCATACCCCGAGGCTTGCCTCGACATGAGTCGTTCCGCTACCGATACGTCGTAGCTTGCTGAGAGGAGAGTCATTTCGCGCATTGTTCTTCGATCTTAGCTCCTGGTTCGTCGTTCATATCCGGATCGTGGCCCTCCTGCTGCGATATCCTCATAATGAAGCGCAAAGAACGACATGCCAGATTTGAAAACCGTCAGCCGGTCGCGTTGTGTGATGACCGAGATCGTGCTGCCGAACGATACGAATGGAATGGGCAACTTGATGGGCGGCCACCTGATGTACCTGATGGACAAGTGCGCCGCCATCTCCGCCCAACGCCACGCCAACATCGTCTGCGTTACGGCGGCGGTCGATTCAGTCGAATTTCAGGCACCCATCCGGCAGAGCGAGGTGGTGATTCTGGAGAGTTGGGTCAATCGTGCCTTCCGCTCGTCGATGGAGGTCGAATTGATCGTGATGGCCGAGAATCCGCGCGAGCAGACGCTGCGGCAGTGCAGCCGTGCCTTTTTTACGTTTGTGGCTCTCGGCAACGACGGAAAGCCCGTGCCGATTCCCCCCATCCACCCGGTGACCGACGAGGAACACAAACGCCACGAGCAGGCTGCCCGGCGTCGTGAAGCACGCCTGGTCTTTGCAGGCCGCCTCAAACTGGAGGACGCCAAACACATCAAGGAAGACCTTCTCGAAGCCGTCACCAGAAATCGTCAGGATGCCCGGTAGGTCCGTGCGTTGAGCGTGCCTCCCTGCTCGATATTCGGCCAGCCATTCACGCATGGAAAACCCTGACGTGCTATCTTTCGTTTGAATACCACGTACCACCCAGAAATCCTCTAACTCGTCGTTCCATGTTGTATCAGCGCGTCCTCATCACGGGAGCCAACGGTATGCTCGGGCAAGAGCTCGTTACGCTGATGAGCCGGTTCCCGCACTACGACGTGCTGGCTACGGGACGCAACGGCACCCCGCGTTTCAAGGGGGCTTCGTGCGGGTATGCCCCGCTCGACATCACCGCTTGTGACGATGTCCGCCGCCTCTTCCAGGACTTCACGCCCAGCGTGGTGATCAACTGCGCGGCTATGACTCAGGTGGACCGCTGCGAGGAAGACAAAGAAGCCTGCTGGAAAATAAACGCCGAAGCCGTTGAGCACCTGGCCCGGCAATGCCGCACCGGCGGCACGCGGCTCGTTCAGGTCTCGACGGATTTTGTGTTCGACGGCGAAAACGGACCCTACCGGGAAGGAGATCGGCCCAGCCCGGTCAACTTTTACGGCAAGGCCAAGCTGGCTGCTGAAAACGCCGCGCGAGAGGCCGGCCTGGACGAGTGGGCCATCGCCCGAACGGTGCTGGTGTACGGCACCGGCGAAGCGCTACCCCGCTCCAACATCGCCCTCTGGATCATCAACACCCTCTCGAAAGGCGAAGCTATTCACGTTGTCACGGACCAGTGGCGCACCCCGACCTACGCCCCCGACCTCGCCGCCGGCATCGAGCGCATCGTGCAGTATGGGAAAAGGGGCATCTTTCATCTTTCAGGCCGCGAACTCATCAGCATTTACGACTTCGCGCACGCGGTCGCTCAGACCTTCGACCTGGATGCTTCGCTCATCCATCCGACCGACGGCACCCGGTTCAAACAACGCGCCGCCCGTCCACCGCGCACGGGGTTCATCATTCTGAAAGCCGAAACCGAACTCGGCTACAAGCCCCGTTCTATCAAAAAAGCCCTTCAGCATCTCGGCTCGCGGCTCGGCCTTCCCGTCACCACCTCCTGAACAAAGCCCCAGGGCCGATGCCCCGCTTCCGCGACGTGGATTCACACGTTCAAAACCGAAGGCGACTCGACGACCGGTTCCTCCCATTGTGCCTTCCACCGCTTCTCTTCCAGCCATTCTCCGACGGCATGGCGGAGACACCAGCAATACGTAAAAAACAGGATCAGTGGAAGGGTCCTAAAAAAGTAGTTCAGAAGCCTATCTTCGGAACCAACGAAGCCCAAGACGGTCGGCACCCCGACGAGTACGAGAAAGGCAACGACCCAGGATGTTCGTTGCGCTCGATAGAGCGTGATCAACATAAAGGGCGTAAACAAAACGGCGATACCCACCAGCACGATAAGTACAAGGTTATACGGGGCAAAAAAAACGATGACGAAGAGGAAGGCCGTGGAAATCTCGTACTTGAGCCAGACGTGCAATCGTTCCAGGGTAAAAGGTACTTCTAACCGTATCTTCTCCATGATCATCTCTATACGTAGTGGGAACCGGAAATCGTTTTTATGATATTCGGCCCATGCCGGACATCCCTTAACGGTGTGGAACAAACAGCCACGCTTTTTCGCGGAGATTTTTCAACCTTTGTGGTCGTACGCACGCTATTATGGGGTCTTTGCCGATCAGTGTATCACGGACCACCAACCACTCCTCGACATGCTCGACATACACATCATTCGCGACGACCCGGACCGAGTCCGCCAGGCCATGCGCAACAAAGGGCTCGGCGACACCGACGTGGTAGCGCAGGTGCTGGACTTCGACATCCAACGCCGCGAAACGCTGACGCAGTTGCAGGAGGCACAGACCCGGTCGAACGTAGTATCTCGCGAGATCGGCCAACTCATGCAGCAGGGTAAGAAAGACGAGGCCCAGGAGCGCATCGCCGAAACGAGCCGTCTGAAAGCGCAGATCAAGCAGTACGAGGAGCAGGCCCGCGCCGCCGAAACCGCCCTCGCCGATCTGATGCTGGAAATCCCGAATATCCCCCATCCCAGCGTCCCCGTCGGCCACTCGCCCGAAGAGAACCTCGTCGTGTACGAGGAAGGAGAAAAGCCCTCATTCGACTTCGAACCGCTCCCCCACTGGGAACTGCTGGCCCGCCACGGCCTGGCCGACTTCGAACGGGGAGCCAAAGTTACCGGTGCGGGCTTCCCGTTCTACGTGGGTCAAGGAGCGCGCCTGCAACGCGCCCTCGTCAACTTCTTTCTGGATCTGGCTATCGAGGAGGGCGGCTACCGGGAAGTGCAAACCCCTATCTTCGTCAATGCCGATAGCGCGCGCGGCACGGGGCAACTGCCCGACAAGGAAGACCAAATGTATGAGGTTCAGCGCGACGGCCTCTACGCCATCCCCACGTCGGAAGTGCCGGTGACGAATTTTTACCGGGGCGAAATCCTGGACGAAGCCACCCTGCCGATCAAGTTTTGCTGCTATTCGCTGTGTTTTCGCCGCGAAGCCGGTTCCTACGGAAAAGACGTGCGCGGTCTCAATCGGCTGCACCAGTTCGACAAGGTCGAGTTGGTACAGGTCGTCCATCCGGACAAGAGCTACGAAGCCCTGGAAGCGATGCGCGAAGATGCCGAACGGGCCATCCGGAGGCTGGGCCTTCCCTACCGGCGCTTGCTCATGTGCACCGGCGACATGGGCTTCACCCAGGCCAAGAAATATGACCTGGAAGTCTGGAGTGCCGCACAACAACGCTGGCTCGAAGTATCCTCGATCTCGAACATGGAAGCGTTTCAGGCCCGCCGTATGCAGATTCGGGTCCGCCCTGAAGGCGGCGGAAAACCGGCCTTCGCGCACACACTCAACGGTAGCGGACTGCCTCTGCCGCGCATGGTGGCAGCCCTGCTCGAAAATAACCAGCAGGCCGACGGCTCCATCGTGATCCCCGACGTGCTGCGGCCATACACCGGTTTTTCGACCATCGGCTAAAGACTTTTTCGTTACGATTTTACCACTACTTGCGGGTTACGATTCTACCCACCGCCCCCTCCATTCATGACGGCCACCGACCTTTTTGTCCATCGACAAAAGGGGGGATCTCCTCCGGCCACCAGGGTGCATCGTCACTTTTTGTATGATCGGCCATTACGTTAGGTAATCTTCCTTGAAGAAATTACCGGCTCTTCAGCGACACCTTCCTCTCATAATGCGCGAATACGCCTTTTTTGCCACGATTCGTAATGGAAGGTCCAAAGTTTGCTTTCAAGCTGTAACATCGATGCTTCTTTGCGCTTGCCTCAAGCGCGTTATCACCAAGTTGGGCTTTACTTTGAACCAGCGCACTTTCTCTCCTTTCGCCTCCGCGAATGGGCCGTGTCCACACCTCATAGGTCGGGTATGGCTATCTCGTGTCAGTGCGCGCATACTAGCTTACGTGACCGGGTGCCTGTCATGGGTCATGAGTCCGAAGGTGTTGCTTCCCCGCACATACCTCCTCCTGCGCATACCTGATGGCTCATGGCCCGTGACGAGCATCCCTCACGTAGCTCCACGTGATTATCTATCGATGTACACAGGGGCGACCCACGTTCTACAACGGAATACCGCGATGTTACAGCATGTTGCTGCATAACTGGTTCGGCCTCCCTATCGACCACGTCGCCGGTTTCCTGGGTCGCCCCTGACCCTTTCCTTCTTTGGAAAAGGACCCTGTGAACCGGGAGCATCGCTCCTCCTTGTCGCAGGGTGGCCCCGTCCAGTTGTCTTCGGTGTGCCGGAACGCCTCGTGCAAACGCAGCAGCCCGATCCTACGCACCAGGCACCTTCACCGTAGGCTTTCTGGGTGCGGCTGCCCGGCGGCACTCTCCTCTCTCGCCTGGACATGCACTTCTCCATCCAGGTTCGACCAACACGAATGGGTATTGCAATAAAAGGGTTTGTACTATTACTTGAATCCCGTCGGCTTTGGATTCGCAAGCGACTGCCCCCTCATCACGTATCCAGGCATCCCACCGAGGTAGCCATGATGAATCGCCCTGCGTTTCTCCCACCCCTTGCACCGCCTGCTGCGTCTGCCCCACCGATCTTCCCTTCTTCAAGCGCAGGGCTCGTACGCCACACGGCTCCCCTCGATCAACCCACTGCCGCCCACCTCCTGCGACGCACCCGCTTCGGTGCTTCCCCCGGCACGCTCTCCACCTTCCTCGACCAACCTGCCGCCGACGCCGCCGATCAACTCGTCGCGGAGGCCGTTGCTGCACCCCTGCCCGATCCTCCCGAATGGGTGAACGAAGCGCCGCCGCCACGAGGATCTTCGGAGGAAGCATTCCGGCAATATCGGGACCTCGACCGCCACTGGCGCATCGAGTGGGAGACGGCGTGGATCAGCCGGCTGTACCACGGCGACCTCCGCGAAAAAATGACCCTCTTCTGGCACAACCATTTCGTCACCGAACAACGCGTGTACCGGCGGACCGTCTACAGCTATCGCTACCTCACAGCGTTGCGCACGCACGCCCTCGGAAATTTCAGAGACTTCGTCCGCGCCATCGGCCTCGACCCGGCCATGCTCATCTACCTCAACGGAACCCAGAACCGCGCCGGAGCCCCCAACGAAAACTACGCCCGCGAACTGATGGAACTCTTCACCATGGGCCAGTTCACCGGGGCCGGGAAGAAGAATTACGAACAGGAGGACATCGAGGAAATCGCGCGGGCGCTCACCGGCTGGGTCGTCAATTCGCAAACGCTCTCCAGCGAATTCCGCTTGAACCGCCACGACGACGGGCAGAAAACGATCTTTGGACGAGCAGGCACTTTCGGCTACGAAGACGTCGTGGATCTGCTCTTTGAGGAGCGAGCCACCGAGATCGCCGAGTTCATCTGCCGCAAGCTGTACCGCGAGTTCGTCTATGCCGGGGCCGATGAAGGGATCGTATCCGAACTGGCCGGAGTGTTCCTGGCGAACAATTTTGAGATTGCCCCGGTCGTGCAGGCACTCCTGGGAAGCACGCATTTTTTTGACGAGCAGGTCCGAGGAGCCCAGATCAAAAGCCCGACGGCGTTGATCATCGGATTGCTCCAAGACCTGGACATCCCCCCCACGGAAGAGACTTTCAGCCTGCTGCGTCGCCTGGGCCGGCAAACCGATCAGCGGCTGCTCAACCCGCCGAACGTGGCGGGATGGCCGGGCCATCACACCTGGATTTCCACCACAACGTTCACCGCGCGCTGGAACTACACGCAGACCCTGATCGACCGGTTGCAGCGCGGGCGGGATTCCGGCCTCGTGCCGCTGGCCGAAGCGCTGCACGACCCGGCAGATCCGCTGGCCGCCTTTACGCTGCCGACGGCCCTGGCCGAGCACCTGCTGTCCGTCCCCCTGGAGTCGCTGAACCTCTTCCCCCCCGACACCGGCTTCGCCGGCGACCTGATCAACAACCCGATTCCCGACGCCGTCCTCAACGGCCCGGCATACGTGCTCGACCTGGCCCAGATCTTCCTGGGCGACGTTCCGTGGTACGAGTGGAGCCTCCAGGAAACGGGTGCTCCCCATGTGATCTCCAGCTACGTGCAGGCCCTCAAGCAGCTTCCCGAATTTCAACTCACGTGAGGTGGAATGGAAATGGTTTCGTCATCATTTTGTGACAACCTTAATCGATTCAATACCTTACTTATGTAGGGTAAGCACGCTCGAACTCAACCGAGGACGCGACGATGGAGCCCCCCCTGATGGTAGCACCGCCCCCACCCGACTTTTTTCCCCTCCCTCTTCGACGCACCGCACCACCGATACACCGGACCTACATCCGGAACGAAGATCCCCTAAAACCGCTCGATATTCAGGGTGGCCTGGCAACGTATTCCGAGCTTCTCGACCGCTCCCACGCCGCACACATCCTCCGGCGCTCGGGCTTCGGGGCCGATCCGCTCGAAACCGACGCCCTGATCGGGATGACGGCGGAGGACGCCATCGACGTCATCGTAGACGAAGCGGTCAATCAGGCCCTGCCCGATCCCTTCGACTGGGTCGATGATCCGGTGCCGCCGCGTGGCTCGTCCCAGGAGGTGTTCAACGCCTACCTTCAATCCAATAGCCAGTGGCTGATCGACTTTCGCAACGACTGGCTGATGCGCATGTATTACGGAGGATTGCGCGAGCGCATGGTGTTGTTCTGGCACAACCACTTCGTCACCGAAGTCGATACCTACGTCCTCGCCGCCTATGCCTACCGCTACGTCGAAACCCTTCGCACGCATGCGCTCGGCAACTTCAAAGACTTCGTCCGCGCCATCGGTATCACCCCGGCCATGCTCATCTACCTGAACGGGTCCACGCATTTCGGTCCGGGCAACGTGGCAGGCGACGCCAACGAAAACTACGCCCGTGAGTTGCTCGAACTCTTCACCATGGGCCAGTTCGACGGGCAGGGGAATGAGAACTATACGCAGGTAGACATTCAGGAAATCGCGCGGGCGCTCACCGGCTGGGTCGTCAACAGCTACGACCTCAGCGTGCAGCATGTCAACCTCTTCTTCGACAACACGCCCAAGACCTTCTTCGGCCAGACCGACAACTGGGACTACGACGATGTGGTCGATATCCTCTTCGAAGAGCGGCCTTTCCAGATCGCCGAGTTCATCTGCCGGAAGCTCTACGCCGAGTTCGTCTACGCCGCTCCCAACGAAACCTTCGTAGCCGAACTGGCCGAGGTCTTCGTCGCCAACGATTTCGAAATCGCCCCGGTGATGCGGGCCCTGTTCAAGAGCGCGCATTTCCACGACCAGGAAGCCGTCGGTGCGCAGATCAAAACGCCGGTGCATTTGATGACGACCCTGCTGCGCGAGGTACATTTCGAAAATCCTCCCAACAACCTCTTTAACCTGCTCTACCGGGCTGCCTTCTTCATGCAGCAACGCCTGCTCGATCCGCCCAACGTGGCCGGATGGAACGGCCACCACGCCTGGGTCAATACGACCACCCTCCCCTTTCGATGGCTCGTCACCGACGTGCTGCTCTTCCAGAGTCGCAACCAGCAACCCATCGACCTGGTGCCGGTAGCCGAGATCCTGCTCAATACGCAGGATATCCCGCTCGAGCCGAGCGATCCGGTGAGCGTCTTCACGCTGCCCACGGCCCTGGCCGAAACCTTGCTGCCCGTCCCTCTCGAGTCGCTGGACATCAACGCCCCGTCGGAAGGCTTCACCGGCGACCTGATCAACAACCCCATCCCTGCCGACACCCTCAACGGCCCGCCCCATGTACTCGACCTGACGAAGATCTTCCTGGCCGGGGTGCCCTGGTACGAGTGGAACCTGTACCGCCTGGAGGCGCCGCAGTTGTTACTGGCCTACACGCGGTACCTGACGCAACTGCCCGAATTCCAACTGACCTGAATCGCGATAAGCGATCCCCGCGAGCGTTTTGCCCCTAACCCCCGTGAAGCTATGTGTAAACATTCAACTGCCCCCAACCCTGCTGCACCGCGTCACGGTAGCTGCCTCGAACACGGCCACGCCCATACCCGGGACCATGCCCGGTGGTCGCGCCGCGACTTTCTGACGACGATGGGCCTGGCGACCGCCGGCGGCGCGCTCATCATGGGCCACGCACCGATGCGCGCGTTCGGGCAAACCCCGCTGCTGGCTCACCTTCGCCGCCTGGAGACGGACCGTGTGCTGGTCCTCATTCAGTGCAGCGGCGGCAATGACGGCCTCAACACGGTGGTCCCGAAGACCAACGACATCTATTACAACGCCCGGCCCGGCATCGCCATTCCGAGCGGCCAGACCCTGGCGATTTCCGGAAGCGACGACCTGGGCTTCCATCCGTCGTTCAACGCGCTGACACCCATCTACGGCGACGGCAACATGGCCGTGATCCAGAACGTCGGCTACCCCGACCCGTCGCTGTCCCACTTCCGGGGCACCGATATCTGGATGTCGGCCAGCAATAGCGAGGAGGTCGTTGATACCGGCTGGCTCGGGCGTTACCTGAGCACCGAGTTCCCCGATTTCGATGAGGAACCGACCCCCTTCCCACTGGCTGTTTCACTCGGAGGCTCCTCCCCGATGTTGTTCCAGGGGCCCATGACGAACATGGGGATGTCGCTGGCCTCCCCCGAGTTGTTCGAGCAGATTGCCGAAGAAGGCGTGGTCTACGACGTGATGAACCTGCCCCCGACGACCTACGGCACCGAGATGGAGTTCGTCCGCAGCGTGGCGAATGACTCCTTCCTCTACGCCGAGGCCATCCAGCAGGCCTCGGAGGCGGGCGGGAACAGCGTGGAGTACCCGAATACCGCCCCGTCCAATAACTTACAGGTCGTGGCACAACTCATTAAGGGGCAGCTAGGTGCACGCATCTACCACGTGTCGTTCAGCGGCTTCGACACCCATGCCTTGCAGGGCGGGCCGAACGGCGCACAGGCCAACCTCTTGCGCAACCTGGCCG
Organism: Rhodothermales bacterium; assembly: GCA_046756545.1. GTDB lineage: Bacteria > Bacteroidota > Rhodothermia > Rhodothermales > JBHHWM01 > JBHHWM01. The sequence goes on from JBHHWM010000016.1 coordinate 26,131, forward strand.
AAGGCGTGCAAGCGTTCCTCGCCGACCTCGCCGCCGACGGCCTCTCCGACAAGGTGCTGGTGATGACGTTCTCCGAGTTCGGACGGCGCGTCAACCAGAACGGGTCGGGCGGCACCGACCACGGCACGGCGGCTCCGCTGTTCCTCTTCGGCACCGGCGTCGAAGGCGACCTCTACGGCTCCCTTCCCAACCTCGCCGACCTGGACCCGACGGGCAACCTCAAGTACGACATCGACTTCCGCTCGGTGTATGCCACGGTGCTGCAAGACTGGTTCGGGCTGGATGCTTCGACCGTCCAGAGCGTGCTGGGCGACGCGTTCGACATGCTGGGCTTCGTGACCGATCCAGCCACCCCTACCGCCGTCGAGTCGGAACCGATACCGGAGAGCTTCAAGCTCTACCAGAACTATCCGAACCCGTTCAATCCCTCAACGACGATCACGTATACGCTCAACCGCACCGAGCACGTCACGGTGCGCATCTTCGACGTGCAGGGCCGGTTGATCCAGACGCTCGTCGATGATATGCAGCCGGCAGGAAGCCACAGCCTCGCGTTCAACGCCGGGCACCTGGCCAGCGGTGCGTACTTCTACCGCCTGCAAACCGCCGACGGGGCACGCACACGCCAGATGACGCTCGTGCGGTAGCCCCCTTCGTCTCCTTTTCAGACGTCAGCCGTGGTACCAAAGAGAAGGCGCAGCGCTCCTTTCGGACGCTGCGCCTTCCTTGCGTAGGTATGGACCGCGTTGAACCGTCCTTACTTTTTGGCACCGGCCTTCTTGGTAGCAGGCTTGGCTTTGACTTCGGCGTGGCCGTTGCCCAGGGCCGCACCGTCGCCGCCGCCGGCCTCGATGTACCGGTCGCCGGGGAACTGCTTGATGTGCTCCTTACTAACCGGATGGCCCAACCCCTTGGCTACGGGCGAGCCTTCGTGGATGTAGAAGTCGCTGTTGGGCAGCGTATCGTTGTGGCGGCGAGCCGCCTCGGCGGCGTGGCGCATGCTGTCGTCCGCATTGGTGCGCATCTCGCCGAAGTTCTTCAGGATCGCCAGTTCGAACAGATCGAAGAGGTGATCCAGGGCCGCCCGGTCGCGTTCGAACGCCACGCCGTGCTCCCCGTCTCGAAGCTGCATGTCCATCTTCGAGAGCGAACTCGTCAAGGCAAAAAGCATGACGGCGTTGTCGGCGATGCGCGCATGCTGGGCCTGCCGCGTGACGATCTGCTCCTTCTCCCACTTGCTGGTCATTTTGAAGAAGTGCGAGTGCTTCTGAATCAGCTTCGAGAGGCGATCCGTGTAGCCCTGTAGCGCCGGATGGATGCCGGTCACGAGGGGCGCGCCCGGCAGGATGCCCAGGAAAAGCTGGGCACCCAGCGGCAACGCGCGCTTCATCAGCGACACATTCGACAGGTTACCGAGCAACCGCGACACGTTTTCTTCGGTCGATTGGTCGCGATCCCACAGGAGTGCCTCCTGAATGCCGATCATCTGCTGAGCAAGCTGTTTGCCGCCGTAGGCAAAGATGAACGACTGCATCACCTCGTTCGAACCCTCGACGATGCGATGGATGCGGTTGTCCCGCCACAGACGCTCGAACTCGTTCTCCGTCATATATCCTTCGCCGCCCATGATCTGCATGGCGTCGTCGATGACCTCCCAGCCGAAGCCCGAGCAGAGGATCTTCGTGATCGCCGTCTCGACCATAATGTCTTCGTCGTGGCGGTCGAGCATACCGGTCATCATATAGAGCGAGGCATCCAGGGCGTAGGTATAGGCTGCCATCCGGGCAATGCGCTGCTGGACGAGTTCGAAGTCGGCCAGCGGACGCCCGAACTGGTAGCGAGTCTGAACCCACTTGATGCTCTGATCCATGGCCTGTTTGGCCGCCCCGGTGACGCCCGCCGACAGCGTGCAGCGCCCGTAGTTGAGGCAGGTCAGAGCCACGGTCAGGCCTTTCCCCTCTTTGTGCAGGCGGTTTTCCTTGGGCACCTTCACATCGGTGAAGCGGACGCGTGCCTGCCACGTCCCCCGGATGCCCGTCTTACTCCGGTTTTTCTCGAAGATGTCCACTCCTTCCATATCCGGCGTGCAGATGAGCGCCGTGACGCCGTCCTTCTCTTTTCCCGTCTTAGGATCGGTGAGGCGCTGCTTTGTCATTACCGTGAAGACGCCCGACATCGCGCCCGAGGTGGACCATTTCTTCTCGCCGTTGAGGATGTAATACTCGCCGTCCTCGGTCAACTCGCAATGGGTTTCCTGGCCGGCGGCGTCCGAGCCCACGTTCGGCTCCGACAGACAAAAAGCCGAAAGGTACTCGCGAGCAACTTTCGGCAGGAATTTCTTTTTCTGCTCCTCGGTACCGAAGAGCATGATCGCTTTACACCCGATGGACTGGTGCGCCGAGACGACCACGGCGGTCGACGCGCAATAGCGGCCAATCAATTCGAGCGCCCGGTTGTAGCTGGTCACGCCCAGCCCCAGGCCGTCATATGCTTCGGGCACCGTCATCCCCATCACGCCCAGATCAAACAGCCGTTTGAGACTCCACTCGGGGATGTACTGCTCCTGGTCGATCAGCACCGACGGATGTTCGTTCTTCAGGTAATCCTCCAGTTCGGCCAGCAATGCATCGCACTTGGCCCGCTCCTCTTTGCTCTCCCTGGGATAGGGAAAGACGAGGTCGTCGCGGAAACGCCCCCAGAAGAGGTTCTTCACAAATCCCATCTCGGACGGCTCGGGACCCAGCATCGCCTCGGCATCCTGGATCATCTTGCGGTCCCGAGCTGAGACGTTTTTTAGATTGCTCAAGCTCTGTGACATAACGTATCTATGCTAAAGGTGTTGAAAGGAAACGAGGGGCATCCGCACCGGATGCCGAGACGTACGACGTCGAACCGGGACGGCGGCTCCCTGACCGGAAGCGGTTCCACCCCGACGGGTGTCCTAACCGAATGGACATCCCTGCTGTTCCAGTATCGTTCCCCTGAACCCCCTCTTTACATGGGTAATTCAGAATCCCTCCAAGCAAGTACTCATGGGGGTTTTTCTTTTCCCTCTGTTTATGGTCCCTTCTTGACCTATATTTTCCAGGTACATTCCTTAATGATCGTCCGGGAGGAGGTCTATGCGACGCGCATGCTCGATTCTTCTCGTTGCCTGTCTCTGTCTGTCGAGTTGCGAACTGTTCGGAACAGATGATGAGAAGCGCAGCGCGGTGGGGCTGGATCACGGCACCCAGTTCAGATACCGCTGGACGTTCAGCGAACTCGACGCGGCACGCACGGCAACCCTCATCGAACAGGACGAGTTCATCGCCCGCGTCGTCCGAGACCGCGAACTGAACACCTCTTTCGACAACCTCGTCCAGGTAGACATCACGTCCGTCTCGACGGATTCCGTCGCAAGCACCATCTGGTACGAGGAGACACAGGATCAACTGGTCGAAGTGGCCTCTCGCAATACGGCAGGGAAACCCCTTGTGGCCCCCAAGCACGCCACCCTGCACACCGGCTTTTCGGCCCCCTCCTCGCTCTCATTACCCAGGATCGTAGCCCTGTCGCTGGAGGAACGTCCCCCGGTTCTGCACGAGGCGTTGACCGATTCCATCATCATTCGTCAAGAGCCCCGGATCGTCTTCGAGTTTCCGCTGGAGTTCGCCGAACCCTGGGTCTCCTTCACCGATCCTTTCGTGGAGATCCGCCGCATCGTGGGCGTAGATACGGTGACCGTCGAGGCCGGGACGTTTCCCTGCACCCTCGTCAAAACGGAGATACCCCTCGATATCCCTTTCCTGGGATGGTTCGACTGCGTCTCGGAGGAAGGACTCATCCTGCGCATCATCGAACGGCCCTTTACCGGGCCACCACCCTTCATCCTGCGGGAGCATCTGGAGTTGATTTCAAGAGATGGCTGATGCCGTGGCGGCGTACACCTCATTCCCAATAATCGCTGATTTACTGAGAAGACTCAGGAGATCCCTCTCCTTTTCCAACAGCCTGATGCCATCTTATCCCCCACAAGAGATAGGATAGGTCCCGGCACGGCTCCATAAGCTTTGCCCACACTTCCTTCAGCAATACGCGGATAGTCTCTCCCATCATTGCCGAGTATCATGGGGCGCGGCAGGGGTATTTCACTCCTGCCATTTCCTTTGCAATCTATCTCCTGTTCATAAAAGAAAGAGGGATACGTAATGAGAAGTACCGCTTCAATACGTCGAGTGAAGATGCAGTGGCTGTTCTGGATTCCCCTCATCAGCATGATGCTGATCGTCGTCGGCCTACCTCGTGTTGCCATGGCCCAGGGTGCCCCTCCGAATACGGATACGTTGATGACCCTGGAGCAGTGGGCCAACTTCGATAACAACCTGGCAAGCGCCCTGACCTCAAACAACGACGGCGTCAAAGAGGGTGCCCTGCGTCAGATCATTCGTCACGGCGAATATCTGGACATGAGTCGCCTCTCGGCATTCGATGTGATGCGTATTTATAGGAATCATAAAGATGACGACATGCGCCACCTGGCTGTTCTGGCCCTCGGTAACATGAACGACCGATGGGCTATCGAATTCCTGGATATGCTGTCAGGATTTGAAACGTCGGAAAAGATTCAGAAGACGATGGACGATGTAGTTAAAGCATACTGGGCAAAGCATGGAGGGAATCCCTATCAATAACGCACGTTGTATCTTCTGATCACAACCTGGAAACGAGGAGACGGAGAGACGATGCATCGAAGGGGGTTTCCCCGATTCGTAGATGCATCGTCTCTCCTATTTGTCGGTTCTCCACAAGTCGATCACAACGTGGGGTATCAACGAGCACAGGCCCCGCACTCCACCGGTCTTCAAACCACCGGCGCGCAGGAAGTCTCCTATCTCAGGCCGTGATCTCGTCGGAATGCCACCATTCCCGGAACACGGCGCACAGGGATTCTTTCGTCGGCTCAACCATGAGGATTCCGTCCAGACGCGCCGTGCGTCCCGTGGCCATGCGCACCAATGTACACCACCAGCGCGCCACACATCGCTGCTCTCCAACAGCCAGCACCTCGTACCCGAAGTGAATATCGCGCTGGGTGACGACGGCGCGCTCGAATGCCTCGGCGATGCCGGCCCGACCCTCTTTGGGTGCTTCGAACGGCGTCCAGTAATAGCGAGCATCCTCAGTGAAGAGGCGCGTGAAGGCCGCCGTATCTTTGGCCTCCCATGCCGCACCGTACGCTCGCACCCACTGCTCAAATGCCTGCCGATCCATGCTTCTTCGGGGATTGTCCCTCTATAACCCGTGCATCGTCTCCTCGATGAGCACATCGACCACGGCCTTGACGGCTTCGCGGTCGCTGGCACCGGCGGCCTTGGCTTCGTAATAGGTTTTGATCTGCCAGTGGGCGCTTGTGCCCCGCTCCAGGATCGTGCGGGCGTGTATGATCTCGTCCACACAGCCGAAATGCTCGGCGTCCTCCATCACAAAGTCGAACAATTCTTCGAGCAGTTGCGGATAGGGAACGACGGTGCCCCGCCCGTAATCGATGAGGCCCTGGTCGAAGCCGTAGCGTTGAGCACGCCAGCGGTTCTCATTGATGAGCAGGTTAGCGTACGTGCGCCAGCGCTGGTTAGAAACGCGCAAGCGCCAGAGCATCCGGAGCCAGCACCGGTAGAGGGCCGCGATACAGATGCCGTCCTCCAGCCGGGTGCAGATGTCGGCGACGCGCATCTCCAGCGTGGGGAAACGCACGCTGGGGCGAATGTCCCACCACACCTTGGTGCTGTCCTCGATCACGCCCGCCTTGACCAACACATCGACGTGGCGCTGAAACTCGGCATAGCTTTCGAAATATTCGGGCACCCCGGTGCGCGGCAACTCGTTCCAGACGGCGATGCGGTAAGACTTAAGGCCGGTGTCCTCACCCTCCCAGAACGGCGACGACGTGCTCAACGCCAGGAAGTGCGGCAAAATGTACGTCGTCTGGTTCATCATGTCGATCCGCAGGTCGTCGTCCTCGATCCCTACGTGCACATGCATCCCGCTGATGACCATGCGCCGCGCGACCGCCTGCATGTTCCGGGCCAGGATCTCATAGCGTTCTTTTTCCGTGTGTCGCTGCGTCCCCCAGGAGGCGTGCGGATGGGTGGACGCTGCAATAATAGCAAGCCCATGCCGCTCGGCGACGTACGACACCGTCTTGCGTAAGCGAGCCAGGTCATGACGAGCCCCTTGAAGTGAGGTGCAGACACGGGTCCCCACCTCGATCTGGGATTGAAAGAATTCGGGAGTCACCTGCCCTTCGAGAAGCGACTCGCACTCGGGCAACATCGTCGGAGGAACCTCCCTGATCAGGTCTCCTGTTTCGCGGTCCACCAGGAGGTACTCCTCCTCGATGCCGATGCTGAAGCTGGGTTCTTTGAGAATGGTGAGGTCATCCGTGGAATTTTCCATATGCACCCTAATCAACGTATTTGGAGGAGGCATGCGCAGTCAATCATCTTCTTGCCGTGGCAGGGTGCACCCCGCCACATATCATCGCAAGAGCGTCTCTGGAATGTAAAAAAAAGGAGGAAGGAGAACAGCAACACCCCTTCAGAAAATCTCTCCTCCCTTTGACGTCGGTCTCCCTCATCTATGTTCGCGTGAATCCGGCCGCACTGCCTCCCGACAAAGGCGACGGCGGAATGACCGCCATCACTGATTTAGGATCGATGTAGGTATCGCCCAGTGGCGTTCCTTCTTCATTGTAGAAGAAGACGCCCGCCTGGGTAACTTCGAAGCGAGCCGCTTTGATGTTGAAGGCTGCCCCGCCTTCCAGATACACGGTGTAGTTACGCTGTGCCATTTCCCTTCACTCGTCTTGTGTTGAAGTAACCTGTGCGTATAGCATCTCCTCCTCATCGTACGAACTGGCCTGCCTCGCTGCAAGGCAGCCGCGACCATTGCGGGGCCGTGAAGCCTGTGAGATCCGAAAAGCACTCTCCATTAAAACTCCGTGTTTTTGATGATACACAAGTCATTATTTTACCCCCACGTTCCGCCTTCCCCGCCTTCCGCTACAAGACTGCTATGTCGCTCGACTTTAACGATAAGCTCCGCCGGATTCAGCACCGCAAGCAATCGGTCCTCTGTGTCGGACTCGACCCCGACCTTCGCCGTCTACCGGAACACCTGCTCCGCGCGTACTCACCAGCCGAGGCGGTCGCAGCCTTCAACGCAGCCATTATCGAGGCGACGGCTCCGCTGGCGTGCGCCTTCAAGCTCAACTTTGCCTTTTTCGAAGCCCTCGGACGCGACGGGTGGGACACGTTGGAAAAAACCATCCAGCACCTCCCCTCCGACGTCCTTGCCATCGCTGATGCCAAGCGGGGCGACATCGGCAATACGGCGCGCTTCTACGCTGAATCGATCTTCGAGCACCTCGGCTTCGATGCCTGCACCGTAGCGCCCTACATGGGCCGCGATGCCGCCGATCCGTTCCTGCAATACGCCGGGAAGGCGACGTTCGTCCTGGGGCGCACGTCCAACCCCGGCGCCGCCGACTTCCAGGAGCGCGACTGCGAAGGGGAAAAGCTCTACGAGCGTGTAGCCCGGCACGTGGCCCGCTGGAACGAAGACGCACCCGGCACCGCGGGGCTGGTGGTGGGAGCGACGGGGCCGGAAGCCCTGGCCGCACTCCGGGGAATCTGCCCGACGCTGCCTTTTCTCATCCCCGGCCTCGGGGCGCAGGGCGGCGATCCGGCAGCCATCCGACGGGCCGCTACCGCCGAAGGACCGGTGGTTGTCAACAGCAGCCGCTCGATTATTTATGCCTCGGCGGGCGAGGACTTTGCCGAAGCCGCCGGGCACGCCGCCGAGCACCTCCGCGCCACGCTGGCGCAGGTCGTCGGATAGCACCACGACCCACCCTGCTTCGCGCCTCAGGCCATCGCCATCCCGGCTCGCGCTGTTACCGGCGCACCCTCCTGTGTTGCGAGATGGGCATTGGGGTCGTACGCGATGGCGTCCTTCGGGAGCCAGTGCCACATCGGCCCGAGGTCTTCTCGGATGGGATCGATGTAGAACGCGGGCAACGCCGTCGTCTCGCCTTCGAAGTATCGCCGTACCGCCGGATCTTTGAGTCGCTCCCGCATCTGCCGGTGCATCTTGTACTTACGCCCCCGCTCAAACGCGATGGTGCGAAGGAGTTGCTCGAACCGGGTCGCGGGGTCCTTTTTAGCCATGAAGCGTCTGAACATTGCCCTGGGCGAGTAGGCATAGGCGTAGACATCGCACACATGGTCGTAAAACTCCGGCCATGAATAATGCCTGGGCCGGACGTTCATCGCATCGATCTGGTTCAGGAAGTGGAAGGGAATGTTGAGGATCCGGCCTTCCCGCTGGTAGCGCAGGTTATCCGGGGCATTGCCTCCATAGGCCATCAGTAATGAAAAATAGGGATAGACGCCCGGTGCCAGGTCTACGAACCGCTTCGTGCACTCGAACGGTTCGGGGCCCTGATCGGCATCCAGGCCCAGGATCAAGTTGGCCTGCATGTAGGGAATGTAGGACACGATCATGTTGGCCTGCTCGGCCACGCGCTCTACCTTTTCCATCCCCTCGGCCACACGCATTTTCGACTTGTTGCCCATGTCGTACCACGACTCCACACCCGGCAGGATCACCTTGAAGCCGTTACGCGCCAGCCGTTTGACGTTCTCCTCCTTCAACAGCGCCAGCGACATTTCGGCCAGGAACGTGAGGCTGCCCGCGGGCACCGTTTCCTCGATCACGCCCAGATACTCGTCGAACTTGATGCCGAAGTTAGGGTCGTGCCAGGCGACGAAGGTTCTCGGTGCCTTCTGCTCCAGGATGAAGCGCAGGTCGTCCTTCAACACATCGAAGTCGAGCGGTTGATAGGGCACTTGCGCATCGATGCAAAAACTGCACGTGTAGGGGCAACCGAGGCTTCCCAGTATCGGAATGGCCTTGAAGAGCGGTGCCTTTTCGAGGATGGGGGCCATAAACTTCCAGCGTTGGCGCAGGCCTGGCAGATACACCGGCTGTTGCCTGGCCGAAAGGAAGTGCCCCACGGGCCGGTGCGGCTCCGCCTCCTGCAACAGGTCGCGGAGCAGGTTCTTATCGCAAAACCCGACGGCGTAGTCGAAATACCGGAGGGAATGGTCGGGATAGGAACGCGCATGCGGCCCCCCCAGAATAGTGACAGCCCCTTTTGAGCGATAGTAGTTGCTCAACGCATAGCCCAGTAAGGCATTCTCGGAAAAGGCGTTAATGAACACGACATCGAGGGCATCGGGCAGATCGCCCGCCATGATGTCGGGGCCGGACTGGTAGGCGATGTGGGCGTCGTGGCCGAGTTCTTCGCACCACACAGCCACGACCTGCGGCATGATACTCTGGTTGTTGGGCCGAGAATACCGGGCAAACAGGTTACCCGGCGATTTCCCGAGAATGTCGATGATGCCGATTTGCAGCTTACGCATAGAATCTCCGGCTGATGCTGGAAAACGAGCCTCTTTCACGATAAACAATCAACCCCATAAGAACAAACGACTTCTCTGCTTCGGCTCAAACACCGACGTAGCCTCATCCTCCTTCGTTCGACAAAGCCCTGGAGGGCCACCGGGGATCATCGTATGAAGGAACGGCTGAAAGCGCTATCGATCTTGCCCTTCCATATCCGGTTTTCTCCGCACTTCATTTCCAGATTGTGTATCCTCTACCCATCTCCTCGACACCCCTCTACCAATGCACGATGTGGTACGACGTCTTTTCAATCTTCTATGATCGAACCCTCGAAAAACGGTATCGACGCTCGCGGGCCGAAGCGGTAGCCGCCCTCCAGGCAACCCCCGGCAGCCTCATCCTCGACGTAGCCTGCGGAACGGGGCAGAACTTTGCCCTCTTGCAGCAATACATCGGCGACGGCCTGATCGTCGGCGTCGATCACTCGAGCGGGATGCTCGAACGCGCACGCCGTCGCATACAGCAGGCCGGATGGATCAACGTGCATCTCGTTCAAGCCAATATTCACGCCTTCAGCGCGCATCAACTCGGCGAGACCTGCGGACGCTCGACCGTGGACTTTGTCATCTGCACGTTGGGCATGACGGTGATTGCCGACTGGGAAAGGGCCTTCGAACGGTGTTATGAGCTACTCCGCCCCGGAGGTCGCATCGTCCTGTTCGACGCCTTTGCCGAAAAGCGGGTCCTCCAAACATGGGGGGCCAAGTGGGTCGCCCGCGCCGACCTGTCACGGCGGTTCTGGCAACCGTTGGAGGAGCGAGCAAAGGAGTTCCGCCTGATCAACGTACCGGGATCGCCGCATGAATTCGGGGGACGCCTGTACGTGGCATCGGGCACAAAAGGATAGGCCGGAGAGACCGTATATCCACACCCGGTAGCGATGCAAACCCCCGGCTGGAACCAATCCTGACGGATCGGATTCTAGCATTTCTCAGAAACGAAAAACAACAACTGACGGCGACGTACCGCTGCTTACTGCACGGTAGCCGTCGTTCATATTTGCATTCCACGCTATGATGTTGAAAAAGCTTGCCTCTCGTGCGCTGATCCTCTCTCTTGCGGGCCTCCTGAGTGCGGGTGTGCTGCTCGCACAAGACAGGGAAGCGGCGCTGCAAAACCTCCGGGTGGACGTCGTCTACCTGGCTTCCGATCTGCTTGAAGGCCGTGAGACGGGCACGCCCGGCGAGGCGCTAGCCGCACGCTACATCGTCTCACGGTTCGAGGAACTGGGGCTCGCCCCTGGCGGTGCCGACGGCGGCTGGTTCCAACCGTTCGACTTCCTGTTCAACACCAACCCGCATGCTACGCCCGGAGAGGGCGAGCCGCGCACCGGACGCAACGTCCTCGGCTTCCTCGACCGGGAAGCCGACCGAACCGTCGTCATCGGAGCACACTATGATCATCTCGGCTATGGCGGTTTCGGCTCGCGGCAACCCGGCGACACGCTGATCCACAACGGGGCCGACGACAATGCCAGCGGGGTGGCGGCCCTGCTCGAAATCGCACGCCAACTCACCCAGTCGGAGGCCCGGCAGAATAATTACCTCTTCATCGCCTTCACCGGCGAGGAACTGGGGCTCTACGGTTCCAAGCACTTTGTCAAGACGCCGACAAGGCCTCTCGAACAGATTAACTATATGATTAACCTGGACATGGTCGGGCGTTTGGGCGAGGAACGCTCTCTGGCCGTCAACGGCACCGGTACCTCGCCCGCCTGGGACGCCGCCCTGGACGCCGCCGGCACGGACCTCGCCATCAAGAAACATGAGTCCGGCCTCGGCCCCTCCGACCACGCCTCGTTCTACCTCGAAGAGATTCCCGCTTTGCACTTCTTCACCGGCCAGCACACCGATTATCACAAACCTGCCGACGACAGCCCTCTGATCAACTATGAGGGCATCTACGACGTGGCCTCCTACGCCGTGGACGTGATCGAAGCCCTCGACGGCCAGGACGCGCTCGCCTTTACGAAAACGAAGGACGAGGACCAGAGCCGCCGCACCTCCTTCAAAGTCAGCCTCGGCGTCATGCCCGATTACATGTCCGACGGCGAGGGCGTGCGGATCGATGCCGTAATGGACGGACGCCCTGCGGCCAAGGCCGGCCTGCAAAAAGGGGACGTGGTGATCCGGATCGGCGACGTGGACGTGACGGATATCAACGCGTACATGGAAGCCCTCGCCCAGTTCGAGGAAGGCGATGTCACCACCATCGTCGTCAAGCGGGGCGACAAGACCATCGAAAAGGAAATTCAATTCTAGAGGGTCGTTTTAAGAGTCGGTTTGCCCTTCAGGGGCTGAGCGAGAGACAGATTACTATCCAGGAATGAAGCGAAACACGCGATAACAGCGTGTCGGCTCATCGCCTCACCGTCAGCTTAATACACAACGTTCAACCAGGAAACACGGTGTTTTTCACTGTTCCCGAAGAAAAGATCGTCTACTCAAACGAACCTGACGATTCAACGGAGTACACCCAAAAACTCGACGAGGAATATTCCAAATATGCCAGGGCGTACGACGCGGCGGTCAAAGTGCTTCCTGTATGGAAAACCTGGATCAAAACCGTCATTCCCCATATCGAAGGGAGGCGGGTGTTAGAGGCCTCTTTCGGAACCGGTTTTCTGCTGATGCACTATGCCGAT
>JBHHWM010000017.1:0-36696 GCA_046756545.1 Rhodothermales bacterium
TGAGGGCGGCAACCTGGGCCGCGTCCGAGATCACGTAGCGTTCCTTGTAGAAGGTGCGCGCGCGCTCTTCGTCCCCCTGGCTCACCACGTCACGGGCCTCCAGGTAGAACGAGCTTACGTGGGCCGTAACGTCCTGCCCCCACCACGTCTCGATGCCCTGTTCGTAGGTGTTCTCCAGGGTTCTGAACTTGTTCCAGAAATGCTCGAACCCGCAACAGGTATAATGCAAAATGACCGGGTCGCCCGGTGCCGTGGCATACGTCATCTGCCCCACAGGAACCTTGAAGTCGTGCACGCCGAAGGGGCGAATCATGTCGCTGACCCGCGCCGCCGCCTTTCCTTTCCGGTAAAAGTGGAACAGGTCGAGGGGCACCTGGGGGAGCCTGTCCACGAGCTCCTGCTGCCGCCCGGTGTACCGAACGACCCGGTCGAGGGGCAGGGCACGCCCGCCTTTCAGGCACGCAAGGTCGAACAGGGATCTCTTGAACAGCGTGGTCTCTCTGAAGTAGTCGACGATATCGACCTGCTCGGGCACCGCTTCATAGTTGGCATATTTGACCCACTGGACAGGACGCGCCGCCAGGGAGGCAAAGTGTTCGTGTACGGTCTGCTGCCCCGCATAAAACAGCTCGTCATGATCGATATGCAGCATCCAGTCGATCTGTTGTTCGCGCGCAAGCTGCAAGGCCACTTCGAGGTTCAGCACCTGCCGCCCCATCACCTCGTGCGCAAAGTCGGCGGCGAAGAGGCCGGATCGTCGCCACTGGTGCCGCAGGTGCTCGTCATGGGGAATGGCCGACACGCCGGTGTACCGCCGGGCTTTGTCCAGGGCCGAATCTTCCGGATCATCGAAAAAGAGAAAGAGATGATCAAACCCCGCCGCCAGATGATAGGTGATGAACGAGTCGAGCACCGGGTCGGCGTTTCGTACCGTCGAGGCAATCGCTATACGCTGGCTCATACGACCTGTGCGTGTAAGAGAAGGGGGGCTATATACACCGTGGCGTTGATGGAATATAGCGCAGCCGGGCCATGAAACGGAGACACGAGGCGTATCCTTGCCTGCACGACCCGGTCCGCCCCTCGCTCACCGGGGTACTTTGGCCTTCCAGTACCCCCGGCCATACGTACCCACCCGAATCGTCCGATCCACGGGATGAAAATGGATGTCGGTGACCACCACGTGCGGCAAGGTGCCGTGCACCCGCTGCCACCTGAACTGTGATGCCTCTTCTTCCACGTAGGCCATATACACCCCTACGTCCGTCCCGATATACACCTGCTTCCGGCTCACGGAGGAATCGGGCGTGATGGCGATGGCGTTGACTGGGATCGTCCCCCCTACGTCTCCCAGGTTATTGGTGATATCGTCCCAGGTCTCGCCGTGATCGGTCGAACGCCAGACCTGGTGACAGTAGCCTGCACGGGTGGCATAGACCGTGCCTTCGGTGTCCGGATCGGCTTCGAGGTCGCTCAGGAAGGGGGCCGGCCACGAAAGAGGCCACGAGGCATGGGAGGCGTTCCGGCAGGAGGTTGCCAGCGCAGCGCCGAGCGACGGTGTGAGGGAGTCGGAGCGCAGGGGTTGCCACAAGGTGCTATCGGCCCATTGAGCCGCCCAGAGGGTATCCCAGCGCTGCCACCAGATGCTGTCGCCGACGGCGCGCCAGAGCGCGGGGGCGCTTTTTTTGTTCGAGTAAGCATAGACGATGGCGGGGTTTTTCCGGTCGATAGCCAGCACGCTCACGCTGTCGATCCGGGCCACGTTCTTCCAGAGCACCTCACTTTCTTCGGGGGGTTGCCCCTCTTCACGATCCAGGCCTGCAAAAGCAACGCCATCCCACATCGTGGTATACACGGAATCGAGGGTCGCTGTAAAGAGAAGTTGCGGAACGACGGGATGAATCACCTTGGGCGTGACCCAGAAATTCGTTGCGCTGGTCCCGCGTACGAGTCCCGTCGCCTTGCTGGATCCCCGGCTCCCCTGAATACCGTTCTGCGTCCGATTCACACGGTCGAGCAGCGGTATAAAGGTGTCGTGATGCACCTTAAGCCTCCAATGATTGCCGTACTGGGCCGTACCGTACAGGGTCGATTTATCATGACTAAAAAGAAGGATCATGCCGTCTCCTCCAACCCATCGTCGCCAGTACGGGCGCGGAAACCCGTTACGTTCTTGTTCAGCGGTGAAGTGATCCGGATCGAGGAAAAGCTGCCCCTGGTCTTGCGCACCGGCTCCCACCAGATGCGTATCGGTCGGCGCGCTGGTCAGGCTATAGAGTTGCAGGGTCATCAAGCTGTCGTGGCGGGGCGTCCAGGTATCGCCTCCGTCCGTCGAACGATACACCCCTCCATCCGAAAAATCATACACCGTGCCGGGATCCCCGGGGTCAAATCCAATATCGTGATGATCTACGTGAACCCATGAACCCAGCAGCCTTACTAACGACGACCGCGTGGGAGGCAGCGCTTTGAGCGAATCGTACTTCGCCCGGGACATGCGGTCGCCCCCCGGAAAATTCCGCACGTACATCGGGTCGTATTTCTTCAGCAGCCCGACTTCCTCCCAGGTCCCTCGTTCCCCTCCTTCCCGGCTTCGGAACAGCCGTATCCCTCCCACAAATACGACGGACGTATCTTCCGGAGCCACCGCCACAACCCACATGCGTTCGCTCCTCTTGCCGGTGAGTTTCTTCATCTCAGCGCCCGTCAATACCCCTCGCCACGTTTCCCCTCCGTCCGTGGTTTTATAGAGGAGATACTCGTTGCCCACCTTCACGGAATCCTCATTGAACACGTTCGCCTGCATCGCAAAGAACAGGACCTGCGACAGGCTGTCCGAGATGGCCATCCGCATGCAGATGCCGCACCGGTTCGAATATTGCATCCTCTCGGGCAACACGATGTTCAAGGGATCCCAACTCCCCTCCTCGCCGCGCCGGATCGATTTGTAGACCCCCGGCGGCGCATCCTCTTCGCCTGCCGGAGCCGACAACCCCACATAGAGGATCTCCGGTGTCTGCTTGTCGATCACCAGGGTTCTGGCATTTCCTTTGAAGACCTGCTCCCAGCGCTTGCCGGCATCGTTAGACTTCCATACCCCGTTGCTGGCCGCCAGGTACACATACTGCGTCGAATCCGGATCCCAGACCAACTGGTTGCACTCCATCTGCTCCGGCGTATAGAAAAAGCTCGTCGCCTGCCAGGTTGCGCCTCCATCGGCCGTCCGAAATACACCAAAACCGGTGGTACTGTCGGCACTCATCACATCACTGTCTCCAAAGCTATCGACCGTACCGAAAAGCAGCGTCTGGGAGTCGTGAGGATGGATAGCTACCGCAGAGACGGTCATCGCGGGCAGGTGGTCGGTCATCGGACGCCAGCTCTCTCCGGCATTGGTCGTTTTCCAGAGGCCGCCGCTGGCCGATCCCGCCCAGATAATCCGGCTGTCATGGGGATCAAAAGCGTGCGTGAGGATCCGGCCGCTGGCGTTGAAGCCGGCGTTCTGCCACATCAGATCCAGACCCCCCTCTCTGTCATAAATGGTCTGGGTTCCGTCTCCAAGATCCTCGTAGTAGTAATTAGCCCATTGCGCCTCCAGATACTCTTCGTGAGAAACGGATTCTCTAAAATCCTCCAGATACTTCTGACGCTGGTCCTGCAACTCATCAAAGGGCTGGAGTTCCTGCTCCGACCACTCGATGAGAGCGTCGGGCACTTTCTCCTGCGAGCACCTACAGGCCGGTACGGCCAGGAGAAGCAGCAGAAAAGGTAACAGCAATAGATCCCGTCTCATAGCTCATAGGGGTTTGTTTGAGGATACCTCGATGAGTTCAACTGAGTGGATTTCTGTTCATACGTAACCCCACCTGTCAGGCCGTCGTTTGCCTGTTCACCGGGGCAGTTTCGCCTTCCAGTAGCCCCGGCCATACGTCCCCACCCGGATCGTCCGATCCACGGGATGAATATACAGATCCGTGACCACCACGAACGGTAAGCCACCCTGCACACGCTGCCAGGTGATCTTTTGCGGATCCTGCTCATCATAGGCCATGAACATGCCTATATCCGTACCGACGTACACCTGCTTCCGGCTCACGGTGGAGTCGGGCGTGATGGCGACGGCGTTGACCGGAATGCCCCCGCCGATGTCCGCCAGGTTGTTGGTGATATCGTCCCAGGTCTCACCACGGTCGGTGGAACGCCATACCTGGCGACCGTAGCCGGCACGCGTAGCGTAGACCGTGCCTTCGGTGTCGGGGTCGGCTTCGAGGTCGCTCAGGTTCGGCGCGGGCCAGGTTGCACCGGACGCCTCGGCTAGCCGTTCCCACTGCTCCTCGCCTCCATCTGTTGACCGCCATAACGACGGCGCGTTCTCCTTACTCGAATAGGCATAGATGATATCGGGGTTTTGGTGATCAACCGCCAGCACACTCACACTATCAATAGCCGCGAGTTTGCGCCAGCTTACTTCGGTCACAGATCCACCGGAGTCTGTATCGTCCTCCCAGGTCGTCTTATACACGGAAACCGTGTCTGCCGTATACATGATATGCGGTATGACGGGATGCATCACCTTCGGCGTGACCCACAAGCCGGTACTTCGCACGAGAGCATCCGGCCGGCTGCCGGCAATGCCATCCTGGGTGCGATACCGATCCTCCGGCGTAGGCAAAACCCGGCGATCCAGCGGGATGTTGAATCGCCAGTGATTCCCGTACTGCGCCGTGCCGTTGAGGATACTGGCGTTGGTGTGATCGAAGAGCGCCCCCATGCCATCCCCCGTGACCCACTTCCTCCAGTGTCGGAGGTGTCGCTCGTCCATAAAAAGCTGTCCCTGATCCTGCGCCGCCGCCCCATACCGGCTGGTATCGGTACGGGCACTGCCTATCGTATAGAGTTGCAGCGTCATCAATCCCCGGTTCTTCCACGTCCATATATCTCCTTCATTTCTCGACATAAAGACTCCTCCATCCGAAAAATCATACACCGTTTCCGGATGTTCGGGATCAAACCCTACAGCGAGATGATCTACGTGAATCTGCCATCCTTTGTCCTCATTCAAGGTGGGGAAGTACAGCGAGTCGAACCGATCCAATCGGCCTACTTCTTCCCAGGACCCCGGCACGCCTCCCTCTCGACTTCGGAACAACCGTATTCCTCCCGCAAAGACAACGGATGTATCTTCCGGAGACACCGACACCATCCACATGCTTTCGTTTTTGCCCGTGATCGCTTTCAGGTCGGACGTTGTAAGCACTTCATGCCAGTGCGCGCCCCCATCCGTCGTTTTATAGAGCCGATCTTCGTCGGTCGTCTGAATGACCACAAAGAGCACCTCCGGTGTACCGTCCGAAATGGACACTCCCATGCAATTCGCACACTTTTCAGGGTAGGCATCCGCAGACGGCAACCCCTCGTTCAGATGCGTCCAGTTCGTCCCGCCATCGGTGGATTTCCAGATACCAGGGGCCTGATCCCCCTCTTCGCTTGAAGCTGCGAGTCCCGCATAGACTATCGAAGGGCGTTGCTTATCGAGCACAATCGCCTTCGCCCTTCCCTTCAAGATCTGCTGCCAGTGCCTCCCTGCATCCGTGGATTTCCACACGCCGCTGCTGCCGGCCAGGTACACATTCTGCGGCGAAACGGGATCCCAGGCGAGTGCATTACAATTCAGCGGCTCGGAGACTTCGGTAAGAGAAGTCCGTCTCCAGGTCTCGCCTCCGTCCGAGGACCGGAGCACACCGACGCCATATCGTTTCTGCGTACCGCGTTGAGGTGCAATCTGCCCTCCGGAGCCAAAATCATCCCCTGTGCCGATCAAGATGGTCTGTCCATCACGCGGATGCACAGCTACGGCAGGGATCGACATGGACGGTAAATGGTCGGTCACGGGTCGCCAGGTATTACCTCCATTGACCGTGTTCCACAGACCACCCCCGGCCGAACCGGCCCATATAATCCGGCTGTTGTGTGGATCAAACGCATACGAGATCATGCTTCCACTCGTGTTCAGGCCCACGTTCTCCCAACGCAGCACGACACCAGACTGAGATCCTGTGAATCGAATCGGGCTATCGGTGCCGGAATGTACAAATGTAGCCCACCGCGCATGCCTCCCGGGCGGCTCTATCTCTCTTCGCTCCACCTGATACTTCCATCGTTGGAATTGTAGCTCATCATAGGAAAGGCCCTCCGCATCGAGTTCATCGTCGGAACCGGATTCGGTCTGTGCCCAGGCCGGCGAGACTGACAACCAGAATGGTATGAGGATATATGCCCAGATACTCAACGTTTTCATAGCTCATTTTCGTCTTTCAGGGATGACCGGAGAGGCACGCCACCGCAGCTCCCGATGCAGCGGGTCGCCCCAGGTATCAAACGCTGCGTTTACCTGGCTGGCACCTTCGCCTTCCAGTAGCCCCGGCCATAGGTCGCCACTCGAATCGTCCGATCCACGGGATGAAAATGGATGTCGCTTGCGACGACGTGCGGGAGTTTGCCATGGACACGCCGCCAAGTGATCTTCTGCGCCTCCGGATTATCATACGCCATAAACACGCCCACAACCGTCGCCAGGTAGAGTTGCTTTCTATGCACGGTCGATTCGGGCGTTATGGCGATGGCCGTAACCGGAACCTTACCCTCCACGTCGGCCAGATTGTTGGTGATATCGTTCCAGGTCTCGCCTCCGTCGGTCGAACGCCAGACCTGATGGCAGTAGTCGGCACGCGTCGCATAGAGGGTGCCTTCGGTGTCGGGATCAGCTTCGAGGTCACTCAGAAAGGGGGCCGGCCACGAAAAAGGCCACGGCGCATCAGGCATGCTCTCGCAGAACGTGGTGAGCAAAGAGTCGAGGGACTGTTTGATCGAGTCGGTCCGGAGCACGTGCCACAGCGTGCTGTCTTCCCAATGCTTCCACCAGGGAGTAGCTAGCCATCCAGGATTCTCCGTCGCCTCCTTAACGAGCGCACTTCCGCGTTGCCACCAGGTGCTGTCGCCGACGGCGCGCCAGAACGCGGGGGCGTTTTTTTTGTCCGAGTAGGCATAGACGATGGCGGGGTTCTTCCGGTCGATAGCCAGCACACTCACGCTGTCGATACGTGCCACGTTCTCCCAGACTACCAACGAAGACTGTTCCTTGTTATCTTGAAAAATAGTGCCCCCTTTCCAGGCCGTCGTATAAATGGAATCGTAGGTAGCCGTAAACATGATTTGTGGAATGGTGGGATGCATCACCTTGGGCGTGACCCAGAAATTCGTCGCATTGGTCCCGCGCACCAGGCCCGTCGCTTTGCTGGACCCCCGGCTCCCGTGAATGCCGGTCTGCGTCCGATTCACACGATCAAGCAGCGGCACAAATCCATCGGCGGGAATAGTAAGCCTCCAGTGATTACCATTCTGGGAGGTGCCATACAGAATGTTCTCATCCGAATGGTGAAACAGGGGAATCATGGCGTCACCCCCCAGCCATTTGCGCCAGTACGGTCGAGGAGTCGCGTGTGAATAGGCTCGTTTCCGCTTGATATAATGGCCTGGATCCAGAAACAGTTGTCCCTGGTCTTGCGCGCCGGCTGCCACTGCGATTGCATCGTGCGGGGAGACATCGAGCGCATAGAGTTGGAGGGTCATCAAGCTGTCGTTCCTGGGTGACCAGGTATCCCCTCCATCGGTCGAACGATACACCCCGCCATCCGAAAAATCATACACCGTGCCGGGATCCCCGGGGTCAAATCCAACATCGTGATGATCTACGTGAATCCACGAACCCAGCAGCCTCATTAACAACGACCGCGTGGGAGGCAGTGCTTTGAGCGAATCGTACTTCGCTCGGGACAAGCGACTGCCGCCAGGGAAATTCCGCACGTACAGCGGGTCGTATTTCTTCAGAAGCCCGACTTCCTTCCAGGTCCCTCGGATGCCTCCACGGCGGCTCCTAAACAAGCGGACTCCTCCCAGAAACACCACATCCGGATCCACCGGCGACACCGACACCATCCACATACGCTGCAACACCTTCAAGTCTTCTGCCGTCAATATCACGCGCCACGTCTCTCCGCCATCCTCTGTCTTGTAGAGCCAATCTGCCCCCTGCGCCTGCACAAAAAAGAACAGCACCTCCGGAAAGCCATCCGAAATCGCCAGTTGCATACAGATCCCACAGGCATCCCGGTACTCCTGCACCGCCGGTAGTCCATCCACCAGGCGGCGCCAGCTCATCCCCCCGTCGGTCGATTGGTACACGCCCGGTGCGTGGTAGCCTGGTCCTTCGGAAGCGCTCAGACCCACATAGAGGATCTCCGGAGCCTGCTTGTTGATAACGAGGGTTTTGGCATCGCCTTTCAAGACCCGCTGCCAGTTCTTGCCCGCATCGGAGGACCACCACACGCCGTTGCTGGCGGCCAGATACACCTGCTGCGGGGCATGCGGATTCCAAACCAACTGGTTACAATCCATCGGCTCGGTCGCATCGAACAGGCTCGTCGTATGCCAGGTCTGCCCCCCATCGTCCGTACGCAGGACACCAAAGCCGTAGCGTTCCTCTCCGCGTATAATCTGGTGTTCCTCGTCCCCGAAGTTATCGATGGTGCCGATGAGCAGGGTCTGGGAGTCCTGGGGATGAACGACCACAGTAGAAATGACCATGGCGGGCAGGTGGTCGGTCATCGGACGCCAGCTCTTTCCGGCGTTCGTGGTTTTCCAGAGGCCGCCGCTGGCCGATCCCACCCAGAGGATCCGGCTATCGTAAGGATCGAAGGCATGCGAGAGGATCCGTCCGCTGGCGTTGAAACCGATGTTGCGCCAGTCAAGATGGAGTTCGCCGGCGGTGTCCTCCCGGATGAGCAACTCGCCGCCGGGCTGCTTGATAAAAACGAACCCGGCCCAATGCGCTTCAACATCTGTCTCATGAGTAGCTATCCTCCTCGTCTCGAATCGATGTTGAAGGCGCAGGTTCTGAAACGAATGGGTGGTCAGGCGTTCAGGCCTGATCCACTCTAAAAGGGAGTCCGGCTCGTTCTGCGCCTGGACCGGCCATACGACGAATAATCCAGAGAGGAGCAAGAGCAAGGAAAAACCCTGTTTCATGGCTCGATTGGGTTGCATTCGAAAACACGGACTCGTTCCGAAATCCCTCACGTCCTCTTCGACAATCCCCTCCTGGCACAGATTTGCGATACTGAGAAGCCGAAGCCTCAGGATTGTCAATACGAGGAAGACTGTTCGCTGCGTCGGGGTATGCTATGCGTGAAGCACGGCAGCACTCCTCTTTCATTACAGACTCTGCGACGCTTCCAGATCACGTGCCTCAAGGCACCACGCTGTCGCTCGATAGCCGCGTACTGGAGGGCCTCCTACAGCATGACATTTAAGACCCTGCTAAATCAAAGCAAGGATACTCCTTCATCTTGTAGAATGCAACCAGGCACCAACGGCATACAAACGGCAATCACCTTTCCCGCACCGCGTCCCTTTGTTACCGTGCCGCCCGGCGGTAGATGTCCACCAGTGCCTCCGCCATCCGCCGAACGCTAAACCGCTCCTCAAAAACGCGACGACACACCGCCCTGTTCAATCCTTGCACCTGCTCAACCCCCTGTGCGGCCTCCTCCACCCCGTCTACGATATACCCCGTCACCCCCTCCTGCACTACCTCGGGGACCGCGCCCCGGCGAAAGGCAATCACGGGCGTGCCGCACGCCATCGCTTCGATCATCACCATGCCGAAGGGTTCATCTATCAGGCTCGGGAACAGTAACGCCGAGGCGTTACCGAGGAATGCTTGTTTCTCTGCATCGCCGATCTCCCCTACATACTCCACCGTGCCGCCATCCAGATGCGGCGTGACGACCTCGTCGAAAAAGGCCCGATCCTGGTCCAACACCACCCCGGCCATTTTGAGCCTCCTGCCTGCCCGGCGGGCAATATCAATCGCTTCCTCCACGCCTTTGGGCGGCCAGATCCGGCCCAGAAACGCCAGGTACGGTTCCGGTTCGTCCTGGAGCCTGTAGAGATCGGACGGGATACCGTGAGGGACGGTGCCCACCCAGTTGAGCCAGGGAAGCGGCGCGCGCTGTGCTTCGGAGATGGACACCATCGGCATCTCGCGAAACTCCTCGAACAACGGCACCAGTTCCGGAATATCCAGGTGCCAGTGGATGGTGGTCACGTGCGGAAGGGGCCTGCGCCGCAAGAGCGGGAAATGCCGGTAGCCGAGGTGAAAGTGAATACAATCGAAGGCATCGGCCCGTTGAAAGAGCCTTTCCAGCATCACGTGGTAGTATGCCCAGAGGTTCGAGAGCGTGCCCGGCGAGGACGCGCCATCGTTGGGCGATACGAGGCGGGCCTTCGTCACAGCATCCCCTCGGGCAAAGAGCGTTACGTCGTGCCCTTGCCGCACCAGTTCCTCGGTGAGGTACGACACGATGCGCTCGGTCCCGCCGTAGCCTTCCGGGGGCACGCGCAACGTCAGGGGAGCGACCTGGGCTATTCTCATAAACGGGTCTGGTATCCGTTGGGCAAAGCTTCGGGCATACGCAGTCCGGCCTCGATGGCCTGAAGCATGGTCTTCTCCCCTACCGAGTAGTGATTCTTCTGCTCCCGAACCATCGCAGCACGGCTTTCGGGAGAGAAAAGCAGCGTCCTCATGGAATCCAGGACCTGATCAAGAGGATCGTCGAAAAAGTGCCTGGTACACACACCCGCCCGCGCAAAGGGTTCGACCTCGGCAGCGAGCGTATGGCGAACACCGCGCCGTGGCGGAGGGACGTTGACGACGGCGGGGACGTGCGCCGACATGGCCTGCTGGAGCGTGCCCAGCCCCTGATGCTGAAAGACCAGATCGGACGAGGCCAGCAGATCAAAGTACCGGCGGCTCCCCACCGTTCGTTCGACCGGAACCAGCCACGGAGCCTGCGGGCGTTCATGGCCGAAATGAATAACCCGCAACCGGCCCCCGGACTCCGCATCCAAGGCCTCCATGACGCGCAGATATCGCCCATAAAAATCGGCGTGATACGTCATGCTGAACCCGAAATAGGAAAAGATCAGGGCATGATGATCTTGCACACCCAGGCGGTGCCGTATCTCCGCCCGGGTACGGGCCTCCAAGGGCGGATAGGATGGAACGAGACCGACGGGCATCAACCGGGGCTTGAGGTGCGCGGGAATCTGGTAGAAACCCCCGTGCTCTTTTAACCCGTACCGGTAGATCCGGGGCGGGAAGTTCAAAAAAATCGTATCCAACCACTGAATGCAGGGAAACCAGCGGGGATGGTCGAACAGCCAGTTGGAGTCGAGGGAGCAGGCCAGCGGCCTGTTCTTCGGAGGCGTGTTTTGAAAATCGGGGTCGGACTTGAACGCCTTTGAACTGATAAAAACAACCACGTCGAAGCCTCCCCTTTCGATCTCGTTCCGCGCCTCCGTGCCCGTCCTGATCACGCTTTTGGGAGCGTCGAGGTCGTCGATAAAGCGAAGGGTCTCCGGCACGAGCACACCCATCGACACGTCATGCCCGGCGGCAAGCGCATACCTGGCAAAAGCCGCTCCCTGGGCCGTCTCTCCCGGCCCCATCGAGATGATAAGAAAACGCATGGCTCCACTCCTTCTCCCGGCAACAACCTCACCCCCATAATACGCAAAAGGGTCTCCCGCGCACAAAGGACCGCGCCGGGACTCATCGATGCTCTCTGGCGAACGTCATGAAATTGTACGCCAGCCGGAATCCGTGACGCTGGAGGTTTCGGGCGCTCGCCGCGTCGAAATGGGTAATCGAAAAGACGATCCGGCAGCCGGTCATCGCGGCTTCGTTGACCCGCTGCCCGACCAGGTACCCGTGCAATCCTTGCCGGCGGGCCTCCGCCCGGGTATACCCCTCGACGAGGTAGCCGGCGCTACGGGCCAGAAACAGTGTAGCCATCGCCGAGGGCCGCCCGTCCAGGGTAGCGATATAGTGACGCCATCGGTGGTCTCCCTCGTCTTGCTCCAGGCGAAGACGCTCCTCCCGCACAAACGCTTCCGCCTCGGCCTCCGGCTTCCCCAACACGCCTCGCACCTTGCGGGCGAACGCTTCCAGGTCCTCCGGGCCGAAGCGCTGCAGCGAAACATCCCGGGGTACGTCCAGCTCGGCATAGCGCGATTCGGCGAACCACACGGATCGGAAATACCGGGGCGTGAATCCGCGTTGAACGAGATAATCGGTTACAGGCCGCCTTCCGGTCGAGAGGGGATCCGCGTTGAAATTGGCCGGGTTGATCTCTATAAAGCAAGGAGCCCGCCGCTGCTCGTAGCCCTGGAGCAACGCATCCAGGACGGCCTCGTCCTCATGGCCGGTCAGGATCAGTTTATTCTTGAAGCGGTCGTGAGGGGACATAAAGGCACGCGTTGCTCCCATCGCGACAACCTCTCGTCCGGTTCCTCGCCCGGCAGGTACAAAGAAGGCTTCCAGGTACTCCGTGCGTGCCTGATGGAGCCGTTGAACAAGGTGCCTGTCTACCATCGGTTCGAACGATTCCTTCATCGCTCCATCGTGATTCGTTCCGGAAGCCATCTGGTAAAAAGACCGTCACTATCCATCCGTTCCGGCGTCGATCAGCAGCACATCGGGGACGCCGCCGCGGAGCAGGCGACCGGCCAGTCGCAGAAGACGCTGCTGCTCGGGCCAGGCCAGGCGAGTGACCGCTTCATCCTCCGGAAGCCACGCGAAGGCGTCGTGTTCGTGGTTCAGCACAGGATCGGCGGCGAGTTCGGCAGCGAAAGCCGGGGCGAGGTTGACCCGGTCGTGCCGCCATTCGTAAAAGGTATTCACCGACGGCAACGCCCACAAGCGCACCGGCGCACACGCTGTTTCCTCACGAATCTCACGAACGGCCGCCTGCCACGCCGCTTCGCCACGCCGGATCTTTCCGCCGATCATGCGCCACTGTCCGGGGTAGATCACCGTCGCGGCCCGGCGCAGCAGCAAGAACGCCGGGACGCCTGCTTCAACGTAGCGATACGGATACACATCGATGACGCGGATGATCGTCTCGGGCATGGCAACCGGGGGTCAAAGAAGTCTGCTTTGTCGTCGAAAAAATCAATACATTAGAAGATACTTAAGCGGACGAACTCCTTACCACACCGGCTGTACGCCTCCTCGATGACCGACACCGCCACGGCCCGCCTGCAAGCCCTCGAACTCGAAAACCAACGCCTCCAGCGGTCGGTTCACGAACTCTCCCTGCTCAATGAACTGGCACGCGAGATCGGTGCCTCCTTCGATGCCCAGCAGATCATGCACAAGATCATCCGCCGCGCCCTGAAGAGCGTGAAGGCCGAGCAGGGCGTCATCACGCTGGTCAAGGAGCGAGAAGACGATACGTTGACGACGTTTGTGCGCACGGCAGGCAGTACAATCCAGCAGGATGCTTTCCACCTCAACGACAGCCTGATGGGCTGGATGATGCATCACAAGCAGCCGCTGCTGCTCAACGAACCCCGGGAAGACAGCCGGTTTCAAGGCACCCGCTGGCACCCGTCGATCCGGTCGATCCTGTGCGTGCCGCTGCTCATCCGGTCCCGGCTTACGGGGGTCCTTGCGGTCTACAATAAAAAAGCAGGTTCCGCCTTTACGCCGGACGACCAACGCCTGCTGACGATCATCGCGGCGCAGTCGGCGCAGATCGTCGAGAATGCGCGTCTGTATCAGGAGGAAGAAGCCCTCACCCGCATGCGCGAGGAGATGCGCCTGGCCTTCGAGATTCAAACCTCGCTCCTGCCCAAAGCGCCTCCTGCCGTGCCGGGATACGACATCGCAGGCATCAGCCTCCCCGCTCAGACCGTCGGGGGTGACTACTTCGACTACATCCCGCTCGACGAAGATCGCCTCGGGGTGTGCGTCGGCGACGTCTCGGGCAAAGGGCTTCCGGCCTCCCTGCTCATGGCCAACGTGCAGGCGACCCTTCGCGGACAGGCCCCCTGGAGCCCCACGGCCAAAACGTGCCTCGAACGCGCCAACAAGCTGCTGTGCAAGAGCATCCGCAAAGGCACGTTCATAACGCTCTTTTACGGAGCGCTCGATCCTCACCACCACACGTTCCGCTACGCCAATGCCGGACACAACCGACCCCTCCTCTGCACCCACGACGGCCACATCAACCGGCTCGACCTGGGGGACGTGGTGCTCGGCTTCCTCCCCACCGGTACCTACCAGGAAGCCACCCTCTCCTTTCAACAGGGCGACCTGCTGTTGATCTATTCCGACGGCATCAGCGAGGCGATGAATCCGGCGCGTGAGCAGTTCGGCGATGAACGCCTCACGGCTCTGCTGCAAGCGCATCGTTCGCAGTCGTCTCAGACCCTGATCGACCATATCCTCCAGGCCGTGCAACACCACGCCGGAGAAACACCCCCCGATGACGACAGAACCTTGCTCCTCATCAAACGCTGCGCCTGATCAGTGCGAAACGGAGCCATTGCTCCGTTCTTCCCGTCTATCGAATTAAAACCGGATGTCCGAGGAAACCCAGGGATGTTGACAGGCGCCACGTTCCCTGTTATACTCACGTAGCGGAGGTGCCCGCCTCCCGACGTACCCCCTGCCCTTTCTCTCTCCTGCACCACTGGATATGGCCTCCGGCACCCCAATGATTTACCTCCAAGAGACCCTCCTGAAATCGACGTGAGCGATGAGCACGATTCCTTTCCAGGTAGAAGATGTCGGTTTAACGGAGATTCATGGAGAACTTTACCTCGATCACGAGTTTCTCGTCTTCGTAGTGGAGACCGCTCTGCTGGGAGAATTCAGGAAAGCGCAACAGGTAATCAAGATTGAGCCGCGGGCCGTGCAGGAGATTCGGCTCGACCAGGGTATCATCAAGGACAAACTCTGTATCCGGCCCAAGAAGCGCGAGTTGTTACAGGTGATGCCGGGCCGGTTCAAAGCGGAGGTGGTGCTAAAGATCTGGGTAAAGCACCGCAAGGCTGCCGAGGCGTTGGTTGAGAAAGTACGGGAGCGTAGCAACCGCTACCGAACGCCTTGATGGCATCCCTTTGGACGACCCCTGACTGAACTATGGGTCTTCGACTTCATGTCTTCCGTTCCGCCGATCCATTGATTACCTTGAAGGATTGAATAACCGCCCTACTCCCCCAGAGTCACGAACAAAACCCGATGGAGACCGCCATGCGTCGTCACGTATTATTGCTGCTGATTCCTCTTTTTTGTGCCCCGGCTATGCAATCGGTACAGGCCCAGTCGAACGACGAGGCGTACGGCGCAAAAATCAAAGAATACACCACCAATCCGCGCTTCGTGAACGAGATGGTGGATCACCTCCCCTACTCGGAGACGATCCCCTCGCCGCTCGATCACTTCGGAACGATCATCGGTGCGCCGGGCATCCTGCACTATACCCACGAGATCTACGGCTACTTACGCGCCTTGGCCGCCGCTTCGGAGCGCGTCGAGGTCCGCACCATCGGCGAGACGGAAGAGGGTCGGGAAATGATCGAGGTCATCGTCGCCGACGAGGCAACGATGCAACACCTGGATACCTACCGCGCCGACCTCAATCGCCTGGCCGACCCGCGTACGCTCACGGACGAGGAGGCCCGGCAGATCATCGAGCGCGCCAAGCCCATCTACTACATCACGGCGGGGCTGCATTCGCCCGAGACCGGGTCGCCCGAGATGGTGATGGAGTTGGCCTACCGGCTCGCCGTCGAAGAATCGCCGCTGATCCGGGCCATCCGGGAGAACGTCATCTTCATCTTCACGCCGGTAGCCGAAGCCGACGGCCGCGACCGCATCGTCGATACCTATACCTACCGCGCCGCCAACCGGGAAGTAGGACCGAGCCTCGCCTACTGGGGGCATTACGTGGCGCACGACAACAACCGCGACGGCTACGGCCTGGGGCTCGCCCTCACACGCAACATCCTCGCTTCGTTCCTGCACTGGACGCCCCAGGTCATGCACGACCTGCACGAGTCGGTCTCCTATCTCTACACCTCCACCGGCCTCGGACCCTACAACGAATACATCGATGCCATCACCATCGACGAGTGGCACAACCTGGCCCATGAGGAGGTCACCGAACTGACGCGGCGCGACATGCCCGGCGTCTGGACGCACGCCTTCTACAACGGCTGGGCCGCCAACTACCTGATCTGGATCGCCAACCTGCGTAACAGCACGGGGCGCTTCTACGAAACCTTCGGCAACTCCATCCCCGACACCAAAGAACGCAAGCTGACCAGCCGCCAGACCTCGCGCCGGTGGTACCGCCCCAACCCGCCGCTCGAAAAAGCGATGTGGTCGCTCCGCAACAACACCAACTACATGCAAAGCGGCGTGTTGGCGGCACTCAAGTACACGGCGGATAACCGCCAGGAGTTTGTCGAAAACTTCTACCTCAAATCGAAGCGATCCGTGGAAAAAGGTAGGACGGAAGCGCCCTATGCCTGGGTGATTCCACGGGAGCAGGGCCGTCCCCTCGCCACCGTCAACCTGGTCAACCTGCTGATGCAGCAGGGCGTGGAGATCCACGAGGCGACGCGCGAACTCCGCTGGTCTACAAAGAAAGACACGGCGCAGGTCGCCTCGACCAACGGGCACGACGACCCGGACGAGGCTGGCACTCACACCGCGCCCGAAGGCTCTTTCGTCATCCGGCTGGACCAACCCTACCGGACGCTCGTGCAGGTCCTGCTCGACAAGCAAAACTTCCCGGAAGGGGCCACCCCGCCTTACGACGACACCGGCTGGACGCTGCCGTACCTCCATCAGGTCCGCGCCCTCAAGGTGAACGACCCGGATATCCTCTCGGCCCGGATGCGCCCCGTCACGGAACAGGTGACGGGGCCGGGGGTGCTCGAAGGCAAGGGCCGCGCCTACTACGTGCTCAACAACACCACCGACGATAACGTCACCGTCTTCCGCTTCACGCTGGACGACGTGCCCATGCAAGCCGCCGAGGAACCCTTCGAGGCCGACGGCTACCGGTACAACGCAGGGAGCTTTATCATCACCGCCGACGGCGCTCCCGCCGACCTGACCGACCGCCTCGAACGCGCGGCCCGGGATCTCGGCCTGACCGTGCGCGGTGTCTCCGCCCTGCCCGACGTGCCCACGCACCCCGTCGAGGTGCCCCGCGTGGCGCTCGTCCACACCTGGGTGTCCACGCCGCAAGATGCCGGATGGTGGCACCTCGCCTTCGACGCCATCGGCATCCCCTACACCTACCTCGCCGAGCAAGACCTCGCCACGACCGACCTCTCATCGTTCGACGTCATCATCCTGCCGCGCACCAGGGCCTCGTCGCAAACGCTCGTTGCCGGTCAGAGCCGCGTGGGCGACCCCGTCCCCTGGCAACAGACCGACGCCTACCGGCACATCGGCCTCGTGGATCAGACCGACGACATGCGCAAAGGGATGGGCTACGAAGGGCTCATCAACCTGAAAGCCTTCATTGAGGGCGGCGGCGTCTTCATCACCGAAGGCAACACCGCTGCCTTCCCCATCGACATGGCGCTCACCCGGCGCATCAGCATCCAGCGGACGCGCAGCCTTTCGGTGCGCGGTTCCGTGCTCCGGGCCGAAGTGGCCGACAAGAAAAGCCCTATCGTCTACGGCTACGCCGACACGCTCGGGGTTTACTTCAGCCAGTCGCCCGTCTTCCAGATCAACAAAAACGTGGGCAGTTATCGAACACCGGACTGGTACAAGGATGAGGCCTGGAAACAAGAGGTCCCGCGCGTGGTGCTGAAATTCGCCAAGAAGGGCCTGTTGATGAGCGGCATGCTGAAGGGCGGCAACGAGTTGGGCGGCAAGCCGGCGGTCGTCGATGTGCCCGTAGGCGAAGGCCATGTGGTGCTCTTTGCCAACCGACCGTTCCGGCGATGGAGCACACAGGGCAGCCACGCCCTGGTCTTCAACACCATGCTTCACTGGAACGACCTCCGCACCGGCTGGCCGGAACGCCCTGCTGAAGACCGGGACAATACGCCCTCAAACGCGGGCCACGACGCAGAGCAGTTCGAATAAGGGCGCGAACTACTCCACCGGGGTACCGGTATCGCTCCGAGACGTTCGCCGCGGTGCCGGTGCCGCGCTCCGCTCCTCCATTTTCTGCGAAGCAGCAGGGCCGGACGGTCCTGCTTCGGCCTCCAGGGTGAGGTGGACCCGCTGAAACTCTTCCTCTACCTGTTGCAGCAGCTCCGAGGCACCGTGCAGGGTACTGCTAGATCCTGCCGCTTCCAACTGTTCGCATAACCGCACCATACGGGTGGCTCCAAAATTGGTGGAGCTTCCTTTCAACCGGTGGGAGATCTGTTCCAGCATCGGGGCGTCTTCGGCTTCGACCGCCTTGCGAAGCGCCTGCAACTGGTGCGGGGTATCTTCGAGATACAGATTGACCATGTCCACAAACTCGGCCTCGTCCCCCTCGAACAGGGCACGCAGCGTATCGAGCGCCTCCAGGTCGATTTCACCCGGCGGTTCCTGCGCATTCGCGGAGGGAATCCATCGATCCAACATGGCCTTGAGTTCCACTTGTTTAAACGGCTTGGAAATATAATCGTCCATGCCGTGGTCCAGACAGCGCTGGCGTTCTCCTTCCATCGCGTTGGCCGTCATCGCCACGATGGGGAGATGACGGGTTCCGTTTTCCTGGGCCCGGATGGCGGCTGTGGTCTCAAGGCCGTCCATCTTCGGCATCTGGATATCCATCAATACCAGGGTATATGAAGTACGAGCGAGCATATCCAGGGCCTCCAGCCCATTGTTCGCCACCTCGCACGTATACCCGAATTTCTTCAACAGACGCTCTACGACCACCTGGTTGACCACGTTATCCTCGACGAGCAGGACCCGGGCCTTCCGCGAGGGCTCTACTGGAACCTCGACACCTTTTTCCTGTGTTTCACCGGCCGGACCCGGCGCGGACTCCGACACGCAGCCATCCTCCATCACGGTTACGATCCTCTCGAAGAGTTGCGTCTGCCGGACGGGCTTCGTCATGGTGGCTGCAAGGCCCAGTTCGCGCATGGTCTCTTGCTGCCAGCGTTTACTGTACGAGGTCAAGAGCACCATCCGAAGGGGAGCGATGGACGGATCTTCCTGTATCGCTTTCGCCAGTTGGCATCCATCCATGCCCGGCATCATATAATCCAGAAGGGCCAGGTCAAAACGAGGGAGATCCGCCGTCCGGAGCAACGCCAGCGCTTCTTCGCCGTCGCAGGCCAGCGTAGGAATCATGCCCCAGGCGCTCGTCTGGCGTTCCAGGATCATCCGGTTCGTCTCATTATCATCGACGATCAGCACGCGCCGCCCCGTCAACGCCGGATGCTGCCGTCGGATCGGCTGTCTCTCCGAGCGTTTCAGCCAGACGGTGAAGGAGAACGTAGAGCCCTCTCCCAGAATACTATCTACCTCGATGCTCCCGTTCATCATTTCCAGGAGTTGTTTCGAGATGGCCAGGCCCAGTCCCGTACCGCCATATTTTCGCGTCGTGGAGCCATCGACCTGGGAGAACGATTTGAACAGGCGGGGCAGTCCTTCGGGCGCAATGCCGATGCCGGTATCACGCACGGAAAAATGTACCTGAGTGGCGCGTTCATTCTGATCCTTCAACTCGACCTGCACTACTACTTCGCCGGCCTCGGTAAACTTGAAGGCGTTGCTGAGCAGATTGGTCAGCACCTGGCGGAGGCGGTGCGGATCGCCGCGCACGGCGGGCACATCCTCTTCGATCCAGCACATCAACTCCAGCCCTTTGGTTTCGGCACGGTTGCCAAAGAGTTCGACGACCTCTTCCACCACGTTAAAGAGATCAAAGTCCACGACCTCTAATTCGAGCTTACCGGCTTCGATTTTGGAGTAGTCGAGGATGTCGTTGATAATGGTCAACAGCGCTTCCCCGCACCGATTGACGACCTGGGCGTATTCCCGCTGCGTCTCGGTCAGGTCGGTATCGAGCAACAGTTCGGCCATGCCGATGACCCCGTTCATGGGAGTTCGGATCTCATGGCTCATGTTGGCCAGGAACTCGCTCTTGAGCCGGTTCGCATCGATGAGTTGCGCGTTTGCCGTTTCCAGGTCGTTCTTGAGCTGCGTGAGTTCGTCGAGGGTTACTTCGAGTTGCGCTTTCTGCTCGAGCAATTCCGTCGTGCGTTCTCTCACGAGTTGCCCCAGCCGCCGATTGTGCGCTTTGAGTTTATAGCTCCGGAACACGTAGAGGCCGGGTCCGATGCTTCCGAAAAGCAACACGGCGAGCACCCGGAACCACCACGTTTGCCAGTAGGGTTTGGCTATCTGAAAATGGGCTGTTGCCGGGGCGGACCATACCGATCCGCTTTGACGGCCTTGCACCTCCAGCGTATAGCGGCCGGCAGGCAGGTTAGTAAACCGCATATCCCGCCCCTCCAGCGAGGCCCAGTCGTCGTCATAGCCCACCAGGCGATAGCGCAGATCCGTCTCGTTCAGATTCACCTGGGAAAGGATCGCAATGCGGGCCTGCACGTCATGCTGGGCATAGGGGACGGTAATCTCTCTCTGCGTCTGGACTTCTTCATCGCCCAGTTGAAAGCGATGGATCTTGACGCGAGGCGGTGTGCCTGCCGAAAGGTCAAACCTCGGGTCGTAATGACTCAGGCCGGTGATGGTAGCAAACCAGAGGGTCCCGTCGTCGTCCGCGAAGAAGCCCCCGGCGTTCGATTCGTTGCCGGCGTAGCCTTCGTCCGGCCCGTAGTGCACGAACGTCTTTCCATCGAAGCGATCCACGCCGCGCGCCGTGCCGATCCAGATGTTGTTCAGATGATCGACCCCGACCGAGAAGACGGCATCGTTGAAGAGGCCGTCGTCGGTCGTATAGGTTCTGAAGACCTGCCCGTCGTAGGAGGTGATGCCCTGTGAGGAATGATAGCCGAACCAGAGCCTCCCGTCATGATCCTCGGCCAAATAATACGGTTCGTTGGACGCCAGGCCCTGTTCGGTGGTGAAGGTGGTCCAGCTCACGCCGTCCCACCGGGATAAACCATGATCCCCGGAAGCCCAGACGTTCCCCTTGCCATCGATGAGCAACCGGGCATTGGAAAAGGATTGGCCGGGCACCTCGACGCGTTCAAATCCTGCCTCGGTCTGGATGAACACCCCATCATTCTGAACGGCTATCCAGATCCGCCGTTGATGATCCTCGTCGATGTCGACCACCCGTCGGTCATCCTTCAGGTCGAGGCCGGTGACCGGGCGGAAGGCCTTGCCGTCGTATTGATCGAGCCCCCGATAGGTCCCGATCCACAAACGACCGTGACTGTCCTCAAAGAGTGCGCGGGTCCACCCGTAGCTCAGGCCGTCCTCCTGGGTGAAGGTGCGCCAGGTCGTGCCGTCGAAGCGGCTTAATCCGCCCCGTGTCCCTACCCAGAGATCCCCTCTACGGTCGCGCACAATAGGGCGCACGAGGTCGGCCCCCAATCCGTCCTGCACCCGGTAGTTGGTAAAGGCGCGGCCCCGGAACACGGCCGCCCCGCCGAACCCGCCGAACCAGAGAACGCCGTCCCGGTCTTCAAGCAGGGTGGTGATACTCCTGAACGGCAACCCGTTTCCGGGCGTCATGAATGCGACCCGGCCCTCACGAATTTCGCCGAGTCCTTCGCCCGTGCCTACCCAGATCGTCCCATCCTGCGCAGCGGAGAGGGCCAGGGCGGGTAGGTCCATTAACCCGTCGGCTTCCGAGAAGGAAGCGACCTGTTTCATGTTCTGGATCACGCGTACTTCGTCGCCTATCGCCACCCAGAACCGGTGTTGGTCATCCTCTGCCAGCGCATACACCCGCTGTTCACCCAGCGCGTCGAACCGCACAAACCAATCTCCTTTTTCATAATAGAGACCGCGCTGCGTTGCCACCCAGAGCCGGTCGTTGTGGTCCAGCAAGAGGGCGCTCACCGAGGTGGAGGGCAGGCCCTGTTCCGGGCCGTACGTCTCGAAGCCAACGCCATTCCAGAGCGAGAGCCCTGCTTCGGTGCCGATCCACAACCGCCCCGATGGACTGGCAACCAGGGTCTCTACTTCCTTAGCGGGTAATCCGTCGGCGACACTGTAATTCTGGAATCCGTCGTCCTTCGTCCAGCTACTGAGCCCGTTGTTGGTCCCTACCCAGATGCGCCCGTCGGCGTCTTGCGTGATGGTGTTAATCCAATCGCTGGCCAGCCCCTGCCGAACGCCGAACACTTCAAACGTATACCCGTCATAACAATTCAGTCCGGCCTGTGTGCCGATCCAGATATACCCCTCACGGTCTTGAAAGATGGCCTGACCAAACTCCTGCGACAGACCGTCCTCCCCTGTATAATGGTGGAAATAGCGCTGCTGTGCCTGTACCGTACCGGTGACCAGAAGAGCAAGGAGCACTATGCTCAGACAGCACCGCCCTACCTGTCCGTATGCCGAAATAGGATTCATCGTGTCATGTCGATCTATTTATTCACAACGCACCATCGATATCCTCATCACATTATTACTCTCGACACGGCCCACGCATCAGTACCCCCCAGTCTACCGGCGATCCTTCGAACTAAGAGCTCCTAACAAAACCTCAATTCGGGTTGCGCGAGGCTGTGCCGGCCCGTCGCGGCGTTCCGTTGCTTCGCCGTATCACTGCGGATACGGCTGCATCACGCGCCTTGCGACGAACCGGCGCCCTCACGCTCACATTCCGAAGCAGGTTTTGTTAGCAACTCTAAGAGGAAGCGACTCAGGATGTTCTGCATGCCGGAGCTATATCCGGGCCTTGCTGGGAGAAAAGGCCGGACGCCTCACCCCGCGCAAAATGCATGCCTCCCTGTTTGAGAGCGCGGCAGGAAAAGCAATCCGCAACCAAAAAACAACCTGATCAACGGCCAGGAACGCATCACATCTCTGCCTGGAAAATGGCATCAACACCCCAAAAAGGGCAAAAAAGCTCAATGCAGCCTTTTTTTGGTGTGCTGCGAGGAGGCTCTGAGGGATCGACAGGGCTCCTGCCCAACCTCTGCCCAGCTTCCCCTTTTTCTTCTAATTCTCTGTGCGTTCTTCACCGCGAAGACCCCGTAGGAAAGACCGGCGTATGGAGACGGTAATAACTTCCGCGTGCAGCGTTCATCGATCCGAAATGAAAAGGAGATGGTGGGGAGGGAGGAGCATGAAAAATAAGCCCGAAGCCCTCTTATCTTCGCTGAGATTACCGACAACACGTATCTTCGTGAAAGCGACCAGCCTCCCACTTTCCGTCCATCCTCAACAAACAGAGAAGACACTCTATGGCATCTATGATCCGTCTTATCGGGGTGCCGATGGACCTTGGGCAACATCTGCGCGGCGTGGACATGGGACCAAGCGCCCTCCGCTATGCAGGGCTGGCCGCCCGCCTCACCCGATTAGGCCACCACGTCCACGACCGGGGCAACGTCGATGTCGCAGTGAAGGGCTCGTTGCACGGCAGAGAAACCGGCCTCGCCCTGCTGCCAGAAATTCGGGAGACGTGTGCCCGCATTTACGCAGAAAGCCGCCGGGCCGTCGCCGACGGGTGCCTTCCCATCTTTATTGGAGGCGACCATTCCATCGCGATTGGCACCATCGGCGGGGTGACGCATGACCGGCCCGCAGGCGTCATCTGGGTCGACGCGCACGGCGACTTTAACACCCCCGAGACCTCGCCCAGCGGAAACGTGCACGGGATGCCGGTCGCCGCGCTGATGGGGCTGGGTGACCCCGGCCTGGTCAACCTCGGACGCCCCGGCGCCAAGCTCTCTCCCGAAAACGTCATGATGATCGGACTGCGCGACCTCGACGGACAGGAACGCAAAATGCTCCGGGAAAGCGGCATCGGCATCTATACCATGCGAGAGATCGACGAACGCGGCATCGGGGAGGTGATCAAAGAAGTCCTCGAACGGCTCGGCCACCTCGACCGCCTGCACATCAGCCTCGACGTGGACTGCCTCGACCCCATGTACGCGCCCGGCGTCGGGACGCCCGTCTCCGGAGGATTGACCGCGCGGGAAGCCCATCTCTTGATGGAAACCCTGGCCGACGACGGACGTGCGTGCTCCGTGGATGTCGTCGAGATCAATCCGATCCTCGACGAGAAGAACCAGACCGCCAAGATCGCCGCCGAGCTACTTACCTCCCTGCTGGGCAAATCGATCATTTGACCCCTTCCACGACCCTGTGAGGTCCGCGTATGAACCGCCTGCTTTTGCTCTTCGGCCTCCTCGCTCTGACGGTCGCTTCCGCGACGGCAGACCCCTATCCGCGCAACCCCCACGTCGATGTGCTGCACTACACCTTCCGGCTAACCCTCAGCGATCAGACGGACGAGATCCGCGGGGAGACAACCGTCACCGTCCGTTTCCTGGCCGACGGGCTGGCCTCGTTCGACCTCGACCTCATCGAAACCACGG
Source organism: Rhodothermales bacterium (assembly GCA_046756545.1). GTDB lineage: Bacteria > Bacteroidota > Rhodothermia > Rhodothermales > JBHHWM01 > JBHHWM01. The sequence goes on from JBHHWM010000017.1 coordinate 24,415, forward strand.
AGGACAACAAGGGAATGACCGTCACCGCCGTGACGATGGACGGGCACGCGGTGGCCTTCACGCACGAGAACGACCGGCTCCACCTCCCCCTGTCTTCGCCGTCGAAGGCACAGGAGCAGCGCACCTACGCCATCGCCTACCGGGGCATCCCCGCCGACGGGCTCTACATCTCCGAAAACCGGCACGGCGAGCGCACCTTCTTCGGGGACAACTGGCCGGACCGGGCACGCCACTGGCTCCCCACCGTCGATCACCCCTCCGACAAGGCGTTCTGCGAGTTCGTCGTGACGGCACCGAACCGGTACCAGGTGGTAGGCAGCGGCCTGCTCGTCGAAGAGACCGACCTGCCCGGAGGTCTTCGCCTGACGCACTGGCGCGGCACCGTGCCGATGGCCACCAAGGTCATGGTGATCGGGGTGGCCCGTTTCGCCGTCCAGCACGTCGATGAATACCAGGGCACGCCGATCCAGAGCTGGGTGTACCCGCAGGACCGTGAGGCCGGCTTCTACGACTATGCCCTCGCCGAACGTATCCTCCAGTTTTTCAGCGGCCACATCGGTCCCTTCCCCTATGCCAAGCTGGCCAACGTGCAATCGAAAACCCGCTTCGGAGGGATGGAAAACGCCAGCAACATCTTTTACAGCGAGCGGTCGGTGAGCGGTACGCGGCGGAGCGAGGGCCTGATGGCGCACGAAATAGCCCACCAGTGGTTCGGCGATTCGGTGACCGAAGCCGACTGGCACCATATCTGGCTCAGCGAAGGTTTCGCCACCTACTTTACGCAGCTCTATATGGAATACACGTACGGGCGCGACCGCCTGGTGGCGGGGATGCGGGCCGGGAAAAGCGCCGTCTTGAACCGCTTCGAACAGGCTCCATCTTCGGCCATCGTAGACACGACCATCACCAACCTGTTCGACCTGCTCAACGCGAACTCGTACCGGAAAGGCGGCTGGGTGCTGCACATGCTGCGCTACATCGTAGGCAATGAAGCCTTCTGGGACGGTATCCGGGCGTACTACCACCAGTACCGCGACGGCAACGCCCTCACCGAAGACTTCCAGCGCGTCATGGAGACGGTTTCCGGGCAGGATCTTTCCTGGTTCTTCCAGCAATGGATCTACCAACCCGGCCAGCCTCGCTACGAGGGAACCTGGCACTACGATGCCGCAGCCGGGCAGCTTACCGTCACGTTGAACCAGATGCAGACCAACGGCACGTTCTTCCGCATGCCGGTGGAACTGGGCATATATACCGACGACGCTTCCCTGCCCCGCATCGAAGTGATGAACGTGGATCAGGCACAGAACACCTTTACCTTCGTCCTCGACACCCCACCCACCACCGTCGTCCTCGATCCGAATACCTGGGTTCTGATGGAGGCCACGTTCTCGCCACGCTGACGCCTGATACGGAGCCAAAGCCTTGCCCATCCGTTATCCACACCCTACATCATGCATAAGACCGACATCATGCGGAGGCCGACCCTGCTCTTTCGCCCCCAGGTATGGCTCTTGTTCGCGGGACTGACGCTGGCCGGATGCCACGGAGAGGTCCCAATCAAAGAGGCCGAACCGATACCGGCTGCGTTTTTTGAAGAACGCATCGACCTCGGCCCCATCGAACATGCCCCGATTCGGGAAGCATCCGGCCTCGTAGCCAGCCGGAAGAATCCGAACGTGTTGTGGACACACAATGACTCGGGCGACACCACGCGAATCTACGCGCTCAACACGGAGGGGAAGCACCTCGGCACCTACACCCTCGAAGGAGCACAGGCGCGAGATTGGGAAGACATCGCTCTCGGCCCGGGTCCCGAACCCGGCAAAGACTACCTCTACATCGGCGATATCGGCGACAACCGGGCGCAATACGACCTGAAGTACGTGTACCGCGTGCCGGAACCCGCCGTCTCCGAACACCAGCCCCCCGTAGACACCACCCTGACCGGTGCCGTCACCCTCACCCTTCGTTACCCCGACGGCCGGTTCGACGCCGAGACCTTGATGCTGGACCCCCTGACGAAAGACCTGTACGTGGTCACGAAGCGCGACACCGTCGTACAGGTATACCGGGCCGCCTATCCACCCTCGACCGACGGCCCCATCCTGATGGAACGCGTCATGACGCTCTCTTTCGACCCGGTGCCCAATCTCGACGCCGGAGGCCAGGGTGCCGTCGGCGGCGACATCTCGCCCTCGGGACGCGACGTCCTCATCAAAACCTATACGCAGGTATACCACTGGTCTCGCCCCTCCACCGACGCCCCTCTCTTTGCAATTCCCCCTGAGACCCTGCCCTACGTCCCCGAACCCCAGGGCGAAGCCATCGCCTGGGCCGCCGACGAAAACGGCTACTACACCCTGAGCGAAGAGAGACAATCCATCCCGGCCCGGCTCTATTTCTACCGCCGGGGCTCTGGAATGAATGCGGAACAATGATCGATGAAACGACCACCCCGCTTGAGAATCTCCTCGATGAAGGGTAGGTTCAACCCATTCTCCCACTGGTAGACGCTTTTCTGAGGTGACTATGCGCAAGGTCTCTGTTTCTCTAATCCTTATCGGGCTCCTCGCCCTCGGTATTCCGACACCCCGGCTTTTTGCCCAGAGCGGGCGAACCCCCGTTCCCGCCCGCGAGGGGATGGTCGTGAGCAGCCATTACCTGGGCTCACAGGCGGGCAACGACATCTTGCAAAAGGGCGGTAATGCCGTCGATGCGGCCGTGGCGACGGCCTTCGCCCTGGCTGTCACGTTGCCCGCCGCCGGTAACATCGGGGGAGGCGGGTTCCTCGTCTATCACGGGGCCGACGGCGCGATCACCTCGTTCAACTTCCGCGAAAAAGCGCCCCTGGCGGCCACCGAGACCATGTACCTCGACGAAAACGGGGAAATTCGGGACAACTCAAATCATGCCGGCCTCCTCGCGGTGGGCGTGCCGGGCACCGTGGCCGGGTTGTGGCTGGCGCACCAGCGCATGGGACGCCTGCCGTGGGAAGACCTCGTCCAACCCGCCATCGATCTGGCCGAGCAGGGGTTTCCTTCCACCTGGGCGATGCAAGGCTTTCTCCGTTCGCTCAGCCGGAACGACGACCCGCTCTATGCCGCTACGAAGGATGCCTTCCTCAAAAACGGCGACACACCCTATACGCCGGGCGAAACCTGGAAACAACCGGACCTGGCCGAAACGCTGAAACGGATCCAGAAGCACGGCCACGACGGCTTCTACAAAGGCGAAACGGCCCGCCTGATCGCCGACTTCATGCGGAAGCACGGCGGCCTCATCACCGAGGAAGACCTCGCCGCCTACGAGGCCGAGGAACAACCGCCGATCCACGGCACCTACCGGGGCTACGACATCTATGCCATGTCGCCACCGAGTTCGGGCGGCGTGGCCCTGGTCGAAATGCTCAACATTCTGGAGGGGTTCAACCTGGAAAAAATCGGGCATAACTCGGCGCTCTACCTCCACCTGCTCACCGAAGCCATGCGTCGGGCCTATGCCGATCGGGCCGAGCACCTGGGCGATCCCCGGTTCAACCCCGACATGCCCCTCGACCGCCTGACCTCCAAAGAATATGCCGACGACCTACGGGAAACCATCGACCTGTACCGGGCCTCGGAGAGCGACTCGTCGGCCTTCAACAGTTCTTACCTGGCCTACGAAAGCGAGGAGACCACCCACTTCTCCGTGGTCGATGCCGACGGCAATGCCGTCTCGGTGACCTACACGCTGGAGTATGGCTACGGCTCGCGCATCGTAGTCGATGGAGCCGGTTTTTTGCTCAACAACGAGATGGGCGACTTCAACCCGATCCCCGGACGCACCACCTCCTCCGGCCTCATCGGGACGCCGCCCAACCTGGTAGCCCCGCAAAAACGTATGCTCTCCAGCATGACGCCCACCATCGTCGCGAAGGACGGCAAGCCGCTGCTCATCATCGGCAGCCCCGGCGGACGCACCATCATTAACACGGTCCTCCAGGTCGTCCTCAACGTCATCGACCACGGCATGAACATCGGCGAGGCCGTCGAGGCCCCCCGTATTCATCACCAGTGGCTCCCCGATGTGACGTCCTTCGAACGCCTGGGCCTCTCGCCCGATACCCGACGCCTCTACGAGATGATGGGCCACGACATTCGGTACCGGGGTACGCAGGGCCGGGCTATGGGCATCTTCATCGACTGGGACGACGACCTGATCTTCGGTGCCGCCGACTCCCGCAGCTTCGACGGACGCGCCGTCGGGCATTAACCGGACACGGTACGATGCGAACATACCTCTCTCTGCTGCTCGTCCTCTTATGGATCGGTACAACCGGGTGCAGCGATCAACCGGCGGCGCTGAACGCGCCGTCCCCCGAGGTAGCAGGCACCCCTAACACCGACGACCAGCCCGCCACCGGCACGGCAGGAATGGTCAGTTCGGCGCACCCGATGGCTACCCAGGCCGGGCTGGACATCCTCGAAATGGGAGGCAACGCCTTCGACGCTGCCGTGGCGGTGGCCGCCATGCTCAACGTCGTCGAGCCCAACATGTCCGGCGTCGGCGGCTACGGGACGATCCTGGTCTACGACGCCTCGACCGGGCAGGCCAGGTTTCTGAACGCCAGCGGTCGCATCCCCCGGGGCGTGGATTCCGACGTTTTCCGGGCACCCACTCCCCGTTACAGGGAGAACCGGCGCGGCCCCAAGGCCGTCTCGACGCCCGGCAATGCCAACGCCTGGCAGGCGATGTGGGAAACCTACGGACGTCTCCCCCGGCAGAATCTATTCACGGCGGCGATCCGGGCAGCGGAGGAAGGCTTCGCGATCAGCCCGCGCCTGGCACGCTCCATCGCCGGCGCGTTCGACGAATTCTCGGACCATGCCCGGTCCATCTACGGCCGTGACGATCAACCGCCGGCCGCCGGCGACACGCTTTACCAGACGGACCTGGCCAATACGCTGCGTACCCTCGCCGAGCACGGTGCCGGAGCCATCCACGGCGGTGCTATCGGGCAAACCATCGACGCGGCCATGCGCGAAGCAGGCAGCTTTCTCACCCTTGCCGACCTCGAAGAAAACGAGGCGGAGTGGTACGACCCTATCGGCATCGAGTACCGGGGGCACGAGGTGCTGACCGCCTCGCCGCCCTCCACGGCATTCCCCTCGTTGATCCGCCTGGGGTTGATGAGCCGGTTTGACGTGGAAGCCCTCGGCCACAACTCAACTGAATACCTGCACCGTTTTGCCGAAGCAACGAAATACGCATTCTGGTGCCGCCTGGCCTATGCCGGCGACCCCGAAATCAACCCGCCGCCGCTGGACACCCTGCTCTCGGAACCCTACTGGGCCGAACACGTCGCCGTCATGGACCTGAAACGCGCCTCGTCTTTTGCCCCGCCGAGCATCGTGGTGGCCGAAGGCATGAACACAACCCACTTCGTGGTGGCGGATCGTTGGGGCAACATCGTGAGCGCCACACAGACGCTCGGCAACGCGTTCGGCAGCCGCATCCTGGTCGAAGGCACCGGCATCTGGCTCAACAATTCCCTCGCCTACTGCACCTTCGAGCCCAAGGGCAACCCGATGGACGCCCACGCCGGACATCACAAGCTCTCCGGCGACTGCCCGACGATCATCCTGCGAGACGGCAAGCCGTGGGCCGCCCTCGGTACCCCCGGCGGCCATACCATCGGCCAGACGGTGCCGCAGATGGTCATGAATCTGATCGACTTCGACATGGATATCCAGCAGGCCATCGCCGCACCCCGGATCAGTTTCACCGAGCCCAACAGCCTGGCCGTCGAGCGGAGCCTTGACGAAACCGTCCGTGATGAACTGGCCGCCATGGGCCACACCCTGCGCCTCGTGAACGGCCTCGGCAACGCGCACGGCCTGATCATCGACTATGACGACACCGGTACACCGGCACGCTTTCTCGGCGGGGCCGACCCGCGCGGCGAAGGCACCGCGCACGGATATTAGGGCGAGTAGAGAATCTCATCCAGGGCAGACAGGTTCAAACAACCTGCACACCTCGCCTCTTCGAGAAACCGGCTTTATGAAACCGTTATTTGAAGACACCTCCCCTGCTGCCGAACAGGTCCTCATCGAAGGGTATCGCGCGATGAGCCCCCGTCAGAAACTCCAGCGGGTGGTGGCGCTCAATCGTGCCCTGGAACAACTTGCCACGGCGCGGCTGCGTGCCCGGTACGGTGAAGCAATGCCGGAGAGAGAACGACGCCTCCGCCTGGCCGCATTACGCCTGGACCGAGAGGTAATGATCCACATCTTTCATTGGGATCCGCAGGAGCACGGCTACTAATGGAGGAGGTGCTCGATATTACCCTGCACGTTGCAGAAACCCTCGACCGCCTGGACGTACCGTATCTGGTGGGAGGATCTCTGGCAAGTTCGTTGCACGGTATCCCTCGCGCCACGCAGGATGTAGATTTTGTCGCCGCCCTGCTACCAGAGCACGTCCCGGCCCTCGTCGATGCCTTGCAGGCGACCTTCTACATCGATGCCGTGATGATCCTGGATGCCATCGCCCGACGCACTTCCTTCAACATCATCCATCTGGAGACGATGTTCAAGATTGACGTTTTCCTTCCCAAGGACGATCTCATCTCTGAACAAGAAATGCAACGTCGCCAGTCCTACCTCATCTCGGAAGAGCCCCGACGCACCCTGGTGGTGGCCAGCCCCGAAGACATCATCCTCCAAAAGCTGTACTGGTATCAGTTAGGTGCCGGGGTTTCGGATCGACAATGGCATGATGTACTGGGTGTCATAAAGGTCATGCAGAAGACCCTGGACCTGGACTATCTCCAGCGCACCGCTTCTCTTATGAACGTCGTGGACCTGTGGCAACGCGCCTGTACGGAGGCCGGTTTGGATGACTATCTACCGGAATCCTGAACCTCTGTCTTCTGCACAACCGGCGCTGCCGCAGATCTCTATCGAATGGTCATCGTTCCTGCACCCGGACGTGCAGCAAGGTATCGACGCCGGACAACGCCGCCGGCATCGGACTGTCGATGGGAACGATGGATACGCTCCCTTCGGACGTGGTCAGGATCAAGGCCGCCTCTCCAGCCCAGCCCCAGGTCACCGCGCTCGTTTCAGTCACCACCCGCGCAAAGCGTTCCATAAAGAAACGAACCATTTTCTGTGACCCCTCGGCACCGACCTGCGCCCGGTCGAAGGCCATGCGCTCGCCGCTCGGCGACCAGCGAGGATGCGTCTCGCTGTATGCCCCCCCGGCATCCGGCAGATTCAAATAGGCCGAGGTGCCCTGTTCCACATCATAGATGGAAATGTACCGAAGCGCCGGATCGTCTTGCGACTGCACGTCGAAAGCCAGTTCGGTGCCGTCGGGCGACCAGATCATATGGCGCGGGCGATACTTGTAACCGACCACTTTGCGCGCATTCTCTCCGGTAACATCCGCGATGAAGAGGGTCGAATCCGGTTCGTATTGGCGTGTTTCCCGGTTGTATACGAGATCGCGGAAAATATAAGACATCCGCTTGCCGTCCGGCGAAAAAGCAACGTGATGCATCTTGCGCGCATCCACCGTGTGCAGCGTGCGGCAATCGTCCGCCCCGACGATGTACTGGTTGGAGCCGTCATTCACGACGAGGTCGCCGCCGGGCAACCAATGCTTCACGATTCTGGAAACGGTACACCCGGCATGCTGTACGGTCCGAGCCTCCACCGTAGCGACCTGGATGCCGGCCGGCCCCATCATCGCCTGCGCCCCGCCTCTCCGCGAGGCGTAATAGCCAAAAGCCAGCGCTGAGCCGTCCGGTGCCCAGGCCATGCTATACTCGACGGTTTCTTCCACCGTGTGCACCTCCCAGACATCTCCGGTCGTCAGATCGACCACGACGAGCTTCGCGCCGTCATTGCCCCGGACGCTCACGGCCAGGTGCCGCCCCTCCGGCGACACGCCATGCGCCCCTAGATAGGTACCTTCGACGAGGAACACGTCGGTTCCAGCCGACAGGTCGCGGTGCCGCAAGCCTGCTTCGTCGAAGTAGAGGGCCGCGAAGGCAGGGCCACGAAGCACGGGAACCGTTTCTTCGGGCTCCGGCGGTTGCACCGTCGTGGAGGGGCCGGAACATTGCACCAGCATAACGACCATCACGCCAAGCAGCATGACGACCGAAAGACGCTTTCCAAAAACAAGCAGTGAGTTAGGGTTCATCGTGAAGCATTAGGGCTGAGTAAAGTCGGCCTGAAAATACCATTCCTAACCGTGAACGACCGGAGAAAACGACACAGGCGGCGCATGTGACCGCCTCCGCTTATCTTCTACCTGCATCCACGGGTCTTCTTCTCTCCTTCCGATTCTTCGACATGGTATACCAGGATCAGATACCGCTCGCCACACAGGGCCACCGCGACATGCACGACCTTACCCGAGAAGTCGGCGCAATCGTGCAGGCGTCCGGCATCACGACGGGCCTCGTCAACGTGCATGTGATTGGTAGCACCGGTGCCGTAGGGACGATTGAATTCGAGCCGGGGCTCCGACGCGACCTCCCCGAGATCCTCGACACGCTGATGCCGCCCGGCACGCACTACGGCCACGAACAGGCCTGGCACGACGGCAACGGACACTCGCACCTCCAGGCCACCATGTTAGGGCCGTCGCTGTCCGTTCCGGTCGGAAGTGGAACCCCCATCCTGGGGACCTGGCAGCAGATTTTCTTCCTGGAGTGCGACATCAAACCACGCAGCCGTACGCTGGTGGTAACCGTCCAGGGCGAGTGAGTATACGCAAGGGCGGTTGCTCCCCGGCGATGCAATCCCTACTCTAAGGATCATCACCGCACGTACCTATTTAGAACGAGGTCCCGCATGCCTGGCATACTCCGAACGCTGTTCTGCGGCTGCTTCCTCACGAGTTGCATAGCAAGCGTCTACGCCCAGACCGAAGACCCTCTCCACCCCAACTGGCAAACGTATCACAGCACCGCCGACGCCTATGCCCTGCTCGAAGACTGGGCTGCCGCCTTTCCGAACCTCACGCATCTCTATTCCATCGGCGAAACGCTGCAAGGCACCCCCCTTCTGGTCCTCGAAATTACCAATAAAGCAACCGGCGACGCGCTCGACAAACCGGGGTATTACTACGACGGCAACATCCACGCGGAAGAGCTGACCGGTGCCGAAGTCGCGCTTCATTTCGCCTGGCACCTCTTGACCCACTACGGCGAAGATCCCCGCATTACCCACCTCCTCGATACCCGCACACTCTATGTACGCCCCAAGTTCAACCCGGACGGAGCCGACATCGCCCTGACTACGCCCCACAATCCGCGCAGCACGCCCCGCCCTTACGATGAAGACCGGGACGGTCGCCTGGATGAAGATCCGCCAAACGACCTCAACGAGGACGGGGCCATCACGCGGATGCGCGTTCCCAACCCCAATGGACGCTGGACCATCAGTGCAGAAGATGCGCGGATCATGGTTCGACACGAGGAGCATCCGACCGGCGACCGTTATGATCTCTACTCGGAAGGCTTCGACGACGATGAGGACGGGCTCTTCAACGAAGACGGCGTCGGCGGCATCGACATGAACCGCAACTTTCCGCGCAACTGGGGGCTGGAGTTCGAGCAGCGTGGGGCCGGTCCCTATCCCCTCTCCGAGCCGGAAACCCAGGCTACCCTCGCCTTCCTGCACACGCACCGCAACGTCACCGGCATCTTTCACGGTCATACGTCCGGCGGCTTCCTGTTTCGGCTACCCTCCACCGCTTCCTGGGACACCTACACCCTGGCCGACCAGCGCCTCATCCTCGAACTGTCCGAGAAGTACCACACGACGACTCGGCAGCCCGTACGTCCCAGCTACAGCAATCCCCGCGTGCACCGGCACGGCACGCTGATAAGCTGGTCCTACTGGGACTTCGGCGTCGTCGGGTTCGTCCCCGAGTTCTGGGGCGGCTTCGGCACAGATTACGACGGCGACGGCACCGTCACCGAAGCCGAACGGCACCGATGGAATGAGAAGGAACTCGATGGTGCCGGCTTTGCGGATTGGACTCCATACCATCACCCGCAACTCGGCCCCGTGGAGATCGGGGGATGGCGTTCCCGCTTCACACAGCGTAACAAGCCGCCGCACCTGCTTCAGAGGGAGATTGAGAAATACATCGAGTGGATGCTCTGGCTTGCTGAAAGCAGCCCGCGCCTCGTCATCAAAAACATAACGGCCCGTCCCATCGACTCAAATGACGTGGTGAAGGTAACGGTCGTCGTCGAGAACGAGGGCTATCTGCCCACGAACATCACCCGGCGCGCCCTGGACGCCCAGGTCGCCGTTCCCGTACGCGCCATGGTAACCCTCACCGATGCCGACCTGGTGACAGGGTCTTCCCGTACCGACATTGGCCACCTGCAAGGGACACGAGACTCTCAGGGACCAACCGGCACCAGTGCCTCTCGTCGCATCCTCGAATACGTCGTTCGGCGTACCGGCCCCCGCCCCGCATTCTCCATCGCCGTCCACTCCGAAAAAGGCGGCATCGCCCGAAAAGAAATCTCACTAAGGTAGCGATAACGGCTTCGCACTCCATGGCGCATCTACCTGAAGACTCGGTGTCTCAACAGCCTACACTCCGAAAGACCCTCGGCGTGTTCGACGGCGTGGCCCTGCTGATCGGTATTACGATTGGCGCAGGCATCTATTCAACGCCGCAAATCATCGCCACCTACCAGGCCTCGTTCTCCCCCATCCTTCTGCTCTGGCTCCTGGCCGGCCTGTTCGTGTTCATGGGCGGCCTGATTTACGCCGAACTCGGCACCCGGCTACCCAACACCGGCGGCGAGTACATCTACATCAGCCGGTGCTTCGGCCCCTTTGCCGGGTTCATGTTCGGATGGGCGCAGCTTTTCATTATCCGAACCAGCCCGGCGGCCGGCCTTGCGATCATCACGGCCAACTACCTGGAATACTTCGTAGACCTGAGCCCCGTGGCACATACCGCCGTGGCGCTGGGCGTCATCGTCGTGCTGGGCGCGCTCAACTACGTCGGCGTCCAGTGGGCCAGCCTGTACCAGAAAGCGTCCACGGTGCTGAAGGTGGGCGGTCTGTTCCTCCTGGTAGCTCTGGCGTTGATCCTCGTGCAGGGACAGGAGAACCTGCTCGGCACCAGCGCTGCACCGACCGGCGCGCTCGGCCCCGTCGGCAACACCGTCGCCGCGCTGATGTTGATCGTGTTTTCGTATCTCGGGTGGGACCGCGTGGGCTACGTGGCCGGCGAGATGAAGCATCCCCGGCGTGTCATTCCGTTGAGCCTGATGGTCGGCCTCGGACTGGTCATCGCCGTGTATGCTTTGACGAACCTGGTCTATCACCTGACGCTGGGCATGGAGGGCATGCGCGGGAGTACCCTCGTCGCCTCCGACATGGCCATCCAGTTGATGGGGTCCTTCGGAGCCGGTTTTATTGCGCTGCTCGTCATCATCTCGGCCACGGGAAGCATCAACGGAACGATGATGTCGGCCCCGCGCGTCTATTACGCGATGGCAAAGGACGATCTGTTTTTCCAGTGGTTCAACTTCGTGCACCCCCGGTTTCGGACCCCGTCGCGGGCCATCCTGGCTCATTGCGTCTGGGGCGCGGTGATCCTGATCGTGCGGGGCACGTTCGAGACCATCGTGGCCGGGATGGTGTTTGCCGTCCTCATTTTCTATGCGCTCACCACGCTAGCTCTGTTCAAGCTTCGCAGAGACGAGGTGGGCGGAGCCAATGTCTATCGCGTCCCTCTCTACCCGTGGCTACCCGGTCTTTACCTGGCGGGTATCCTGGCGCTGGTCGTTCTCCGGGCGATTTTCGAGTGGGAAAAATCCCTGGTCGATCTCGCGTTCATCGCCACCGGACTCCCCTTCTCCCTGATCTGGCTCCGGAAGAAGCGCGCAATGAAGCTCAAAAGCTGACGTACTTATACATCAAGCGAATCAGCTTGTACGCTTCGACCATGTCGCGAGCCGTATAGGCGACCGTGAAGCCGTCAAGGCGCTGCATGCCGGGGATCGCCTGGAGGATGTCCGGCCGCGTCGTGGTGGCAAACCGCATCTTGATGCGTACTGGCTTCCCCACGCCGAACACCGCCGCCCGGTCGAGATCACGCAGGGCGTCTTTGGTCGTCGCCGCAAGGTCGGCGCGCACGAGGTCGGGGTGGCGGAGCCGGGCTACCTGGGGCGTAACGGCCTCTTTCGTGGCTACCGTCCGGGTGTCGACGAGCGCCAGAAACTCTTTCGTAAAATCCAGGTCGCCG
>JBHHWM010000018.1:0-36036 GCA_046756545.1 Rhodothermales bacterium
ATGTAGGATGAGGCAACGACTAGGTCATAGTAAGATTTTCAATGAGTCAATGCGGGGCACCGGCCATTCGGTAATCTCGACCGGCTCGACGGTTAGCCCCTGGAGGGCCCCGGTCCACACCAGGGGCAGCAACAGCAAGGCAACGAAGTATTTCATGAAGGCCACCTCTCATGTACATGCGTGGATGGGCTATATTCTTTTTAGACGAGACGACCGCCCGACGCATTCCTTTTTTGCCTCCAGCCTGAAGGCTTCTACGATGCGAGCATCGGGGAATGCGACCTATACAAAGACAGAGATTCGCCCATGCCTCTTCGCCCATGTTTCGCCCTCTCACCGCTCCTGGCGGCCTGCTTTTCGCTGATGGTCTCCGCTGGTTTGAGCAACTGTTCCCCTTCCGATTCCCCGGCCCCGCCTTCCGCAAACGAGGCGAACCTGCAATTCCAGATCCAACTGACCGAAGACGCCGCACAGGGTATTACGGACCTGGGCCTGGAAACGCCCGTCACGGGCCGTGTCTTTGTCATCGTGTCACGGGATGACGAACGAGAGCCGCGCGCGCAGGTCGGGGTCAACGGCGTGCCGTTCTGGGGCCTGGATGTGCGCGGCCTTTCAAGCGGCGATGCCGTCATCCTGAACACGAAGGAGGCGTCCGTTCGGGGTTATCCGTTAGAGATCATCGCCGACCTGCCGGCTGGTGATTACTACGTACAGGCCTTCCTCGACGTCTACACCACGTTTCACCGGTCCGACGGCCATACGGTGGAGATGCACTTGAATGCCGGGGCCGGGCAAGACCTGTGGGAAGCGCCCGGCAATGCGCACAGCCCCGTGCAACGCCTCTCCCTGAACCCGGCCCGCAGCGAAACCATCTCCCTGTCGCTCGACACGGTGATTCCTCCTATCGAACCCCTGGCCGAAGGCGAGGTTTTGCAACAGGGCAACCCCCGAGACACGGACCGGGTCAAGTTCGTCAAAATCAAGAGTGAGCGGCTCTCCGAATTCTGGGGGCACCCCATGTATATCGGGGCCAACGTGCTGCTGCCCGCAGGCTACGACGACAACCCCGACATGCAGTATCCCGTCATCTATCTCCAGGGCCACTTTCCCGGACGGCGCGCCCCGTTCGGCTTTCGGGAAGACGCACCGGGACGCGGGCGCTCCGAAGGGTTTGCCGACTTCTGGACGTCGGACGAGCCCCCCCGTATGATTGCCGTCTCGTTCCGCGATGCCAACCCGTACTACGACACCTCGTACTCGGTCAACTCCGCCAACGTAGGTCCCTACGGCGACGCCCTGACGGAGGAGTTGATTCCGTACCTCGAAGCGCATTTTCGGATGATCCGAGAACCGTGGGCGCGCGTCCTGGCCGGCGGTTCGACGGGAGGCTGGGAAGCCCTCGCCATGCAGGTGTTCTATCCCGACCTGTTCGGCGGGGCATGGGGCTGGTGCCCCGATCCGGTGGATTTCAACTACTACCAGATCGTCAATGTCTATGAGGACGACAACGCCTATTACACCGAAAACGAATGGCACCGGATTGAACGCCCCAACGCCCGGCGACCCGACGGCAACGTCCGCTCCACGGTGCGGCAGGAAAATCACATGGAACTGGCCAGCGGTTCCAACAGCCGTTCCGGGGGGCAATGGGCCATCTGGGAGGCCGTCTTCGGCCCCGTCGGTGCCGACGGCTATCCCCGCCCCATCTGGGACCCCGTCACCGGTGCCGTCGACCACGAAACCGCCGGCTACTGGCGTGCCAACTACGACCTGCACCAGTATCTGCGCACCCACTGGGAAACGGTGGGACCGGAGCTTCGGGGCAAGCTCCACATCACCGTCGGCGACATGGATACGTACTACCTGGAAGAGGCGGTCTACCTGCTGCAAGAATTCCTGGAGTCGGCGGATAATCCACGCGCCGAGGCTTCCGTGGAATACGGACGCCGGAAGCCGCACTGCTGGATCGGATCGAGCCCGACGCGGCCCGGCGAGGACCTCTCCAACGTAGAGTTCGTCCAGGTCGTAGCCGACTATCTTCGGACAAACGCCCCGGACGGCGCAGACCTTCGATGGCTACCGGAATGAGCGGCAGAATATTGGGGAGGCTGGAAAAAGGAACGCCGCGCGTTTTCGGCGCTTTTTCTCCGCTCCTCCCTCTCTTTTTTTCGCCGGACCGCTAACCTTATGCGTCAAGCCTGTCTCTATTACAATAGAGGACGGCCTGGTTCGTTTGATGCAGGCACAAGGAGTACGCACAGGATGGCACACACAACGTCAGAAACACCCGACGAGGTGTTGGTGGTAGCCGCCATCCTGGGCAACTTTGACGCGTTCAACGAGCTGGTGACGCGGTATCGGGCCGCCGTGGTACGCACGGCACAAACCATCGTCAGCGCTGCTGACGCCGAAGACGTAGCCCAGGATGCGTTGCTGCTCGCCTTCAAAGCCCTGCCCTCCATCGAGGAACCGAGCAAGTTTGCCTCCTGGCTGATGGTCATCACGCGCCACCGCGCCTTGCGCTTCAACAAGCAGGAGCGCAAACACCGCGACCGGCACGTTGCCCTGGACGAGGTGCTCCTCGAACAGATGGGCGCGTTGAGCGAACCGCTCGCCCAACAGCAGGAGATCAACGAAGAGGTCACCCTCGCCCTCAACGCTATTTCCGAAGAGTATGCGCTGGTGTTACGCCTGCGCTTCCTCGACGGCGTACCGCTCAAACGCATCGCGGCCTTCCTCGATGTCCCGGTTTCGACCGTAAAGTGGCGTGTTCACCAGGGCAAAAAGGTGCTGCGCCAACAGCTTGAACGCTACCGCCTCCCCGATACACCATGGAAAGAGAACTAACCCGACTCGCCACGCTGCTGCGCCAGATCGCCTACGACGCCGGCTACGTCTTCCTGTGCCGGAGCGATCCGAAGAGCGCCCGGTTTTGCATCGAACAATATAACCGCATCCATGCACGGCTCGGCACCCTCGATCCGGAACTTACCGCGCGGGTCGCCCCTCTTCCCCTCGATGCCCCGGCAGGCGAGGTGCGCATCCTGGCCCGCACCCTGGCTGCCTACATCAAAGAAAAACGACACCGGGAAGAAGAGCGCCCCTGGTTCGACTTCGGAAGCTTCGGCTTCCCCTGGTCGTGCTTTTCCCTGAAATTGGACCCAGGCTGAGAGGAAAACCATGGAACAGAAGAAAGAAATTGCCAAACTCGTCAACGTGCTGCGCCGAACGGCGCGCATGGCACGGCAAGCCAGGCACACCGGCACCAACGACGACGCCGCGTCCTTTTGCGTCGAACAGTACAACCGCGTCCTGGCCCGCCTGATCGAACTCGACCAGGACACCGCCCCCCTCTTCGAACCATTGGCCCCCGATGCCTCGCTCACCGTGGTGGCCCTGGCCTGCCGCCAACTCGCCGCCTATTACGAAGAGGACGTTGACTGGGTGGACATGCGGTGTCTCGACATCCCCCTGCCGTGCTTTTCCGTGAAGGTTGACTGTTGCTAAGAGGGTACTATGGAACAGAAGAAAGAAATCGCCAAACTCGTCAACGTGCTGCGCCGGACGGCCCGCATGGCGCAACAGGCCCACTGGACCGGCAACGGCGACGAGGCACAGACCTTCTGTGTCAAACAGTACAACCGCGTCCTGGCCCGCCTGATCGAACTCGACGAGAGCACGGCCATCATCTTCGAGCCGCTGGCCCCCGACGCCTCGCTCACCGTGGTGGCCCTGGCCTGCCGCCAACTCGCCGCCTATTATGAAGACGAGGTCCGCGCTTCCAAAGGATGGGGCCGCGTCTACGGAGCAGCCTTCGATTCGGACTCGTTCAAAGATTTCTGGCGGCAATCAGCCCGAGACATCGAGGACCTGGGCGAGTTTATCCGCGAAAACATCGAAACCTGGGCGCACCAGCACAGGAAGAAAACCCAGGAAGGCGAAGAAGAACAGGACGACGAAGACTGAACGCTTGGCTGCCGCAAAACGGCTATCCCAGAGCATCCCCCCGACCCATGCCAGGGCGTGTTGTGTGCTGCGTGATGTGGACCTCTACCCATACCACGCAGTACGCAACACGCGGTGCGACTCTCAGACCGTTCATCCCACACGTCGGGATCAATCGCTCCACTCTTCTGCAAGGAGAGACTCATTTAGAGATTATTAGCACGCTACCCATAGTTTTTCAGCGAGACCCGCGCATCAACCTGCCCTGGTTTTGTGGTTATTTTTCTGATTCATCATGACCGGATAGACACCTGGCAACGCATTTCCCCGGCCTTTACTTCTTGTCTCCCCTCGATTCTATTTCGTCCGAATTGGACCGCACCGTCTCGCTCCGGCACGTAGTCGGATACCCTGCGAGATGCAGACATGTTGAAACGGAAGGGCCTTTCATCTCTGCTGCACACCGCACGATTATCGCCAAAAGGGATCTTTTCACGGTCCATCTGGAAGCATTTTTGTGGAGAGCCAAACCGTTGAACGGTGAAACAGACCTTGCTGATACCAAGACGGCCCTGTGTGTTGACGTCGTGCTTGTGGAGAGTGCAGCTACGAAGAAGAGGAGGGAGCCATGGGGCAGCAACAGATTCTCGTACTTGTGCTCGGCATCGCCCTTGTCGGACTGGCCGTGTACACCGGTGCAGAGGTTTTCATGCGTTCCAAACGCCAGCAGCACGCCGATTTGCTTGTCAGTCATGCCGTGTATGTAGCATCTGAGGCGACGACATGGCGGAGCAAATCTCCCTTCCTCGGCGGGGGAGACAGTTATGTAAACCTGGAGACGAATGGGATGCGCAAGCTGGCCCTGGCCGACACCCGCCCTCCGGGCATCGTGCGCATTACCTTTGCCAGCCGGGATAGCCTGGAGGTTACAGCCGTCAGTGATTACTATGACGACATCGGCGTTCGCGTCCATGTTTCAGGAGCCACCATTGTGAAAACTTCCGTCTCCTACAACGGAAACATCACGTTTCCCGCGTCCGATTAGAGCGTCCGAAACGCCCTGCTCACCGTGGCGCTATCACCCAGGGGGGTACACGCCGAGACCCTCAGCGTGACACCCTGCCCCCCACCGCATATCACCGCCGCACAAAGGCCCTGAGCCGGTTTCTCTCCTCCTCCCCGGCTCAGGGCCCTTTTTTGGTACCTGGGAACGTCGAAGGCCGGGCTGCGTTTGGGCGAATTGATACCCAACATGCTACTCTTCAAACAAATCGTCCGGCTGCGCATTACCAACTGATACTACGCGATTTTTTGATTCTCTTCACCCAAAGACGTAGTGTCAGGAATGCGCTCGCACTCTGCCATCCTGCTTGCCGGGCTACTTCTATGCATCGGATCGTGGTTGTTTACCCCCGACGTGGGTTGGGCCCAGGGCTGGGGTAGCGTCGAAGGACGTGTGACCGAAGCCGGTAGCGGCGAAACCTTGCCCGGCATCACCATCGTCGTACATGGGACGAACTTCGGGACGGCCACGGACGACGACGGGCGATACACCCTCCGCATTCCGGCAGGTCGTTTTGCCCTCCGCTTTTCGGCTATCGGCTACCGGCCCAGCGTGGATTCCGTCGTGGTGCGCCGCGATCAGGTCACCCGGTTGGACGTGGTCATGGCGGAAGACGTCATCGAAATGGAGGGGGTAGTGGTGGAAGAATCGGCCACGCCGCCCGAAGCCGGGGTCCACGAAGTGACGCCCGAGGCCGTGCGCAACATGCCTTCCCCGTTCAAAGGATTCCAGGCCCTCAAAACGCTGCCGGGCGTCGCCACCAATAACGAACTATCGAATCAGTACTCGGTACGCGGCGGCGGCTTCAACGAAAACCTGATCTTCATCGACGGCTTCGAGGTATACATGCCCTTCCGCCCCCGGCAGGGCGAGCAGGAAGGGCTGGGGCTGTTTAATCCCGAACTGGCCGAGCGCATCACCCTCTACACGGGCGGCTTCCCGGCCCGCTACGGCGGTAAGCTCTCTTCGGCGCTGGACATCCAGTACCGCCGTCCCGAGAATGAACGCTTCGGCGGCGCGGCCTACGTCTCGCTGCTCGATGCCGGAGCAACTGCCGGTGCCTCGATGCTCGATGGCCGGCTGGGGTGGCTCTTCGGGGTGCGCAAGGCCCAGGCGCGTCGGTTCTTCAGCACGCAGGAACTCAAGGGCAACTACCAGCCCGACTACCTCGACCTGCAAGGCATGCTGGCCTACCGGTTGGCACCGGGCCATGACGTGGAAATCCTCGGGCTCTGGGCCGACCACACCTTCCGCCTCGATCCACGGGGCCGGAGAACGTTCTTCGGCATCGTCAGCACCGACCCCACCCAGCCCTCCGACCTCCGGTCAGTCTGGATCGACTACGACGACCGAAGCCTGGAAAAAGACGGCTACACGACCGGGTTTGCCGGCATTCGGCTCAAAACCCGCTTCTCGTCGCGCCTCCAGGCCGAGCACGATCTGGCCTACTTCAAGACCGAAGAAACCGAACGCTTCGACCTGATCGGCTCGACGGTTATTTACAATGTCGATCTCAACAGCGACCCGGGTTCGAACGAAGGCAACATTCCCCGGGGCAACGCCCAGCAAGAGGACGTCGCCGACAACTTCGTCGGCGTCAGCACCTGGACGGCCCAGGGGCGCTGGCGATTGAGCTTGCAGCATCATGCCGCCGAAGCAGGCTGGTTCGTCCGCCGGCTTCAGTTCGACGACCGACTCCGGGAAAGCTCCGCCATTCAGGGCCGCAGCCCCGACGGCGACATCGTGCGCCTGATCGTCAACAACCTCAACGATAGCGCCTCCTTCGACGAGCACCAGGCGGGCTTCCACGTCCAGGACGCCATCGACCTGCTGCCTCAACCGGATCGCCTCCTACTCACCGTCGGGCTCCGTGCCGATTATTTCTCGTTCAACGAGGAATGGGACGTCTCGCCCCGCCTTTCGGCCCGCTTTCGTGCCTCGGATCGGCTGACCCTGACCGGCGCGTGGGGGCTCTATCATCAAGCGCCTACCTATCGCGAACTGCGCGGTGCCCCCGTGCCCGGCGAGTCCATCCTCGGCACGCTCGACCGCACCTTGCGCTCCCAGCGGTCGATGCAAGTGGTGGCAGGGGCCGAGTATTTCATGCCTAAACGCCGTCTCTACCTGCGCGGCGAGGCGTACTGGAAAGAGCTGTCGCGCCTGATCTCCTACACCGTCGAAAACGTGCGCGTCGAGTATTCGGGCCAAAACGACGCAGGCGGTCATATCTACGGCCTCGATCTACAAGTACGGGGCGAACTGGTCCCCGGCCTCGAAAGCTGGATCAACTACAGCTTTATGGTCGCCCGGGAGGAATTCCTGCCCGAGTTCCGCAACGCCTTCAACGAAGGGCTCCTCCCGCGCCCCACCGACCAGCGACATACCTTCTCGCTGTTCATCCAGGACTACATCCCCACCGACCCGACGTGGAAGTTGCACATGCGTGCCCTCTTCGGCAGCGGCCTGCCCTACACGCCGCCGGTGCCCGGCCAACGCGTCGGCAACCTCGTCATCCAGCAACCCGGCGACCGGTTCTCGGCCCGCTATCCCGAGTTCCGCCGCATCGACTTCGGCGTGACGAAGTACATCACCGTGCTGGAGAAGGCCCTCAACAACCCGCTACAAGTGGAATTGACGGCGGAGTTACTCAACGTGTTCGACATGACCAACACGGTGGCCTACTCCTGGATTCCCGACGCGCAGGGCGTCTGGCAACGCGTCCCTACACGCCTGACCCCACGCACGTTCAATATCCGCCTGCGCGTTATGTTCTAGACAGGCTCTCCCCTCTTCTTCAGACGTAGCGGATAAGTCAGGATACACCGTTATCTTGAAGCCATTGACGCGCTTCCTCTGCCCGGTCGAAAAACCGGAAACTGAACCCCCGATTTTGCGCCACGTTTTCCGCAAAACGAGCATCCGCATCCTGCATACTCGGATCCACCACCAGCGCAATCCTGGTGCCTCGAAGTCCTAACTCTTCCAGGTGTGCGCCGAGATCATACATCTCCATGGTCGATATCTTTCGACTCTCCCCTTTGATTTCTATCAGCACCTTATGGCAGTGAAGGCTTGTACAGGCCTGAACCACTTCTCTGAAAATGTGCTCAGCCGACTCCCTGGTTACTTCAACATGTTCCAAACGAGCATGTAAGTACCCCGTCTCTCGCGTGAAGGTGATTGCATAGGACATAGCCGCATCCGGTCTGTAGCGTACCCGCCTTGCCCTGCCTCTTTTCCCTGCTGCGTATGAGGTACCGACATACCGAACCGGGCGTCATTCGCTTCATCATCCGGGCACACTTCATCCATCACCCGTATCCGGCCATAAATCTGCGCCCCGTCTTCCGGTGGGCCATCTCAAAGAATCAACAGGCAGGTTCTCTCAGGTTTCTCTGGTTTTTTGTGGGAATCATCGTCCGTGGGGGCTCTTGTGTAGGTCTATTCCCGGGTTCGTCCGCCAGCATGTGCAACACGCGAACCGGGAGGGGGTTGTCTAGTTTTTTCGCCTGATTTCAAAATGAGGTTCCCCAACGATCCGGTACGCCGTAAACGTATCGACGAGGCGGAGCACCAGTTGGGGATGGCGTCCGGGATAGATGATGGCGGCCTGGATATCGCCCTTCGTGTAGGAGGCCGCATACCGTTTATTGAGAATGGCGGCAGCCTGAGCACGCGTCACCCCGCCGTCGAAGCTCTGGAGTCCGCGCCGGGCCAGGTCCGCCAATTCAGCAACCGAGTAGAGACGTCCCTCCTGAATGAGTCTTTTTTTGCCCATGCGCCGCTTCTATCGATGTCCCGGTGGTCCCAGCGGAGACGCCTCACATCCGGTCGGTTCTACGGTGTAGGTTGTTCCGGCAATCTTCCATCCCTCGGAGGTTTTCAGGAGGCTGAATGCATCCACCCCGCAATGGCTGAAGGCCCCATCGCGATGAAAGTCATAGGCAGTCCAGAGCATCGCCATGCGGCCATGGATCAGGATCCTGGGGTTCCACATACGCTCCAGCCAAGCCTCTTCCGCCGCCGTGCCCAGTTGCGCCAGGAAGGCGCGGTGGGTCGTGCTCCTCACGATACCCCGATCCCCGTCTTCGCGGATGGAAAAGAACCGGCCCTCGGGTAGAAGGATGGACCGGGCGGCCACGGTGTCGCGTGCTGCCATGGCATCGAAAAGATGCTGCACGGTGGCAATGACCGCTGTTTCTTCGGCGTGCGCCTGCGCAAACACCGGCCCCGCGAACAGCGCAACCGCCCCGACCATCGCAGCCGGTATAGTCAGTCGATGAATGATCTGTGCGGTTCGAAACATGAGCCTCCTTGCTGAAGATGGGGCCAGACCGTCGTACACATGAGAACACCGACACCGCATGAACTCGCTTAAAGACCAATACCCTTCTCGCGCTCGCCTTCAGGCCAACTTACCAAACAGTCCGTCTTTTAAACGTATGAAAACCTGCTCATTCTTCGCAATTCCTCACGCTTTAAAATGTCGAGGGTTGAATGCCCCAACGACGATCCTCTTCCTTTCAGGGTTCAACCCGGCTCAGTATGTGAGCCTGCCGCGTCGGTTCGGGGATTTTGTAGCGCGGCGAACAGGCCAGCGTGAGGGCAACCGCCTCATCCAGCATGATCCGGTGCCCGACGCTGACGTACACGGGCTTGATGTTCGCCCGCGTGCGGAGCACGGTGCCGATCACCTCGCCCTTGTCATAAAGCGGAGACCGGCTGCCTTTCTCGGCCCCCGGTTCGCCGTGCGTCCCGATGAAGCGCGTCTTGGCGACCCCCATCGTAGGCCAGTTGAGCAACACGCCGAGGTGGCAGGCCAACCCGAAGCGACGCGGGTGTGCACATCCCTGGCTATCGGTCATCAGCACATCGGGGCGAACTGTGAGGCGCTCAAGGGCCGGCAAAAGGACGGGCATTTCGCGAAAGCTGAGCAGCCCCGGTACGTACGGAAACGGCACCCGGTCGCGCCACACGGCCTGATCGATGACGACCAGATCCGGCAGGCGCACCACGGCTACCGCCGCCTGGGCCCGGTCGCCCCGGATGCTCACGTCGATACCGGCGATGGTCTTGACAGGCCGGGCCAGGGGTTCTTCGCGAACGATTGGAGCCAGCCTGCGCTGGATCGCCACGGCTTCTTTCGGAGAAACATCCCAGCGATGGACATGGTGCAGATCGAAATGCATAGCGTGGAGCCCTCGTCTGGGATACAAATGACAGGTTACGCGTACGTCGTACTTCGCAGCAGGTGTGTAAGATAAGGAGACCGGCCATACCTGCGGGTTCCGATGCGCGCACCTACGACGACAGCGTTCCACCTTTTTGCTATGAAGTCTCTTTTTCCCCTGTTCCTCCTCGCCGTATCGTTCATAGCTGCTTGCCCGGCTACGGCCCAGATGCAAGACGTAGAACAGCGGGTACATAAGTCACCCGGAAAAGCCCTGGCCCTGAGCATGCTGCTGCCGGGGCTCGGCCATCGCTACGTGCACGACGGTAGCTGGCGCGGTGCCGCCTCCCTCTTCGCCATTGCGGACGCGAGCTTCTGGCTGGGCCTCGTCGGAGCCGACTGGCGGCACGGCCAGATGGTGGAGAATTACAAAACGCTCGCCGCCAGCCGGGCCGGGGCACACATCGACGGCAAAGATCGTCGCTTCTTTCTCAACCTGGCCGCGTTCAGGTCGTCGGACGATTTCCTGGAGACGCAGCTACGCAACCGCGCCTGGGACCAGGTCAATTACGTTAGCGACCCGGCCTTTCAATGGGCCTGGGCCTCGGAAGAAGACCTCCGGCACTACCGCCAACTCCGCGACGATGCCGACGCATGGAGCCGCCGCCGTACCGTTTTTCTCTCCGTCCTCGTCGCCAACCGGCTCCTCGCCGGGCTGACGGCCCTCCGCGCCGCACGCCACGCGAATGCGGCGGCCCCCGACGTCTCGCTCTCCTTCTCGCCTCCGCCCGTCGGCGACGACCTGCCCCTCCTTCACCTGAGCGTGCGGTGGTGAAACCCCTCCTCAAGGCAACTCGGTGACGATCTCCTCAACCGGCTTGCGTTGGGTGACCGGCACCTCGGCGGGATACCCGTACCAGAACATACCCACGAGGTGCTCCCTGGCCGGATCGATGCCCAGAAGGTCGAAAAAGCGCGAGTCGCGCGTCACCTTGCCGGTGCCCCATTTCATCCCGATGCCTTTGCTCCACAGATAGAGTTGCATGTTCTGGATGGCGCAGCAACACGCCGCGTAGTTTTCTTGCGTGATGAGGGGATCGTCCGACGCGGCAGCCGTGACGACGAGCCAGCCGGGCATGGCGAGCCAGCGTTCCAACTTTTTTTGCGCCGCTTCCGGCCCGCGTTGTTCGGCTACGTCCCCCGCGTTCAGGCGAGCGACGGCTTCGGCCGTCTCGCGCCCGAGCACGTAGAATCGCCACGGCTCGGTCAGGCGATGGTTGGGGGCCCACCGTGCCAGGTCGATGGCTTCGAAGACGGCTTCGCGCGGGGGGAGGTCCGGCTCGAAGAGATGAATGGTGCGCCGCGCACGGATCAAGGCGGCGGTGGCAGCCGCATCGGGAAGCGGCGAGGTGCCGGACCGGGACTGACGAGTAAAGGGGGTCACGTTCTTAATACGAAAACACGGGAGAGACGCACGCAAGATGCCTTGTCATACGCCCCAACATGCGTCAGGATCGGCGTTCTTTTCAAGCAATCGCGCCGTGCCCACCGGCTCATCGCCCACGGAACCCTCTCGTTTAGCTCGACGTTCATGAGATTCGATCTTGCGGTTCAAGTTTCGATGAATCGAGATCCTGTGCCTGCCTGCTGCTTTTATTCGGTTGACAAGCGGCAACGCCCTGCGATATATTGCACGCCCTTTGTGAAACGGGTCCTTAGCTCAGTTGGTTAGAGCGCTACGTTGACATCGTAGAGGTCGATGGTTCGAATCCATTAGGACCCACCAGACCTCCTGATTGCCAAGATGAACCTTATGCATTCCGACATAGTCACTCTGAGGCGAACGTGGAAGCCCAACGGCGCGCGTACCGTTGGCTGCGTCAACGGTTGAGAATCATAAGGGCGCATGAAAGCGCGCCGACGACCAGGGCAACACGAGAAGCGTCCCTCCAATGACGGGACGCTTTTTTATTTTACATTGTGCTTTATCCTGAACCGACACACCATCATGGCTGATCCTATTAAGATCACCCTGCCCGACGGATCCTCTCACACCTATGAGAACGGCACATCGGGACTCGACGTCGCCCGGAGTATTTCGGAAGGGCTGGCCCGCCAGGCCCTCGCCATCAGCGTCAACGGCGAGGTGCGCGACCTGGCTCGCCCCCTCGAAGAAGACGCCGAGGTACACATCCTGACCTGGCGCGACGACGGCGGCAAGATGGCGTTCTGGCACTCGTCGGCCCACCTCATGGCCGAGGCCCTCGAAGCGCTCTATCCCGGCGTCAAGTTCGGCATCGGCCCGCCCATCGAAAACGGGTTCTACTACGACGTGGACCTCGGCGGCCGCACCCTCTCGCCCGACGACCTCCCGATCATCGAGGCCAAGATGAAGGAACTCGCCGCGCGCAACGTGCCCTACGGACGCCGCGCCGTCTCGAAACAGGAAGCCCTCGACTTTTTCACCGAGAAGGGCGACGAATACAAACTCGAACTCATCGACGAGTTGGAGGATGGGGCGATCACGTTCTATCAGCAAGGAGATTTCGTCGACTTGTGTAAAGGGCCGCACATCCCCTCGACCAAGCCGATCAAGGCTATTAAACTGCTGAACATTGCCGGCGCATACTGGCGCGGCGACGAGAAGCGGCCCCAGCTTACCCGCCTCTACGGCATCACCTTCCCCAAAAAGAAGGAACTCGACGAATACCTGGAACTGCTTGAACTGGCCAAACAACGCGACCACCGCAAACTCGGGCGCGAGCTGGGCCTGTTTACTTTTAACAAGAAGGTCGGTCCTGGCCTGCCGATGTGGCTGCCCAAAGGAGCCACCCTGCGCGAAACCCTGGTCAGCTATCTCAAAGAAGAGCAACTCAAGCGTGGCTACCTGCCGGTGATCACCCCGCACATCGGGCGGCTGGAACTCTACAAGACCAGCGGACACTATCCGTACTACAAAGACAGTCAGTTCCCCCCGATGATGAACGTCGACGACGAGCAAGGAGACGAAGGCTACCTGCTCAAGCCGATGAATTGCCCGCATCATACCCAGATCTACGCCCACCACCTGCACTCCTACCGCGACCTGCCGATACGGCTGGCCGAGTTCGGGCAGGTCTATCGCTACGAGCAGTCCGGCGAGTTGGGCGGGTTGACGCGCGTGCGCGGCTTCACCGTCGACGACGCCCACATCTTCTGCCGTCCGGACCAGGTAAAGGACGAGATTAAAGACGCCGTGGATCTGGCGCTGAAAGTTCTCGGCGCACTCAGCTTCCAGGATTACAGGGCGCAGATCTCGCTCCACGACCCGGGCAACAAGGACAAATACGTGGGCGACGACGCGCTCTGGGAACAGGCCGAGCAAGCGATCCGCGAGGTCGCCGCCGAGATGGACCTCAACGCCTACGAAGAACTCGGCGAGGCGGCTTTCTACGGCCCGAAAATCGACTTCATGGTCAAAGACGCCCTCGGGCGCGAGTGGCAACTCGGCACCGTCCAGGTGGACTATAACCTCCCCGAACGCTTCGACCTGACCTACATCGGCGCGGACGACCAGCGGCACCGTCCCGTGATGATCCACCGCGCTCCGTTCGGCTCGTTGGAACGCTTCATCGGCGTCTTGATCGAACACTGCGGTGGCAACTTCCCAACGTGGCTGGCCCCGGTGCAGGTGAGCCTCCTCCCCGTCGGGCGCGACTTCGAAGCCTACGCCGAAGACGTCGGCGCGCGGCTACGCGAGGCCGGGCTGCGAGTGGAAGTGGACAACCGTAATGAGAAAGTCGGCTACAAGATCCGCAGCGCCGAGATGCAAAAAACCCCCTACATGCTCATCGTCGGACAGCGGGAGCAGGACCACGGCACCGTTTCTGTCCGCCGGCACGGGCAGGGCGATCAGGGCAGCGTGCCGCTAGATGGCTTCATCGCCCACATCCAGGAAGAAATAGCCCGGCAACTTCGGCGGAACTAAGACCGAGGGGATCCGTGTTTATGGTTTTAAATGCCAAAACACTGTAAACTTAGCCTGTTGACGTATCAGGTAGCGAGAAGCTCTCCATAAAATGGGCTATACTACCACCTCATGCGTAATACCATGATGCCGTGGAACGGCATCTTTTCTCGTCATATGTCCCACAAAACGGTAAACCACCATCGCTAAACGAAGACGAACGCGCGTAAACGAAGATATCCGCGCCACTCAGGTACGGGTCGTCGATCCGCAGGGCAACCATGGTATCTATTCCATCGAAGAAGCCCTCGAAATGGCGTCCCGCCAAGACCTTGACCTCGTCGAAATCTCGCCTGACGCCAGCCCGCCGGTCTGTAAGATTGTAGACTTTGGCAAGTACCGCTACGAGCAGCAGAAGAAAGAAAAGGAACAGCGCAAGAAACAACATCACGTGCAGTTGAAGGAGGTCCGCTTTCGTCCGCGCACCGATACGCACGACTTCAACTTCAAGACGAAGCATGCCCGTGAATTCCTCGAAGAAGGCAATAAAGTGCGGGCCTATGTGCAATTTCGGGGACGCGACATCATCTACAAGGACCAGGGCATGGAAATGCTGCGCCGCTTCATCGAGGAGTTGCAAGACGTGGCGAAGATC
Source organism: Rhodothermales bacterium (assembly GCA_046756545.1). GTDB lineage: Bacteria > Bacteroidota > Rhodothermia > Rhodothermales > JBHHWM01 > JBHHWM01. The sequence goes on from JBHHWM010000018.1 coordinate 14,780, forward strand.
GACCAGCCACCCAGGATGGAAGGACGCCGGATGACAACGATCCTGGCTCCGCAAAAATCCAAATAGTACGGAAAGCGCCACATAACTTCATGGGAAATTCCACGCCCTCTTCTGTTGGGTGCCGGTCCGAGATATTGTAAATACAGCCTGCAAGCCTTATTTTGTAGGACTTGTTTTGCTTTGGACAAGCAAAGGGGCGATCCTCTCTGGAACGCCTCTTTTATTTCCTGGTTATACGCTCCTCCCGCTAGAAACCGAGGAGGTTAGCGAACAAGAGGTGTTCTGATGCCGAAAATGAAAACGAACAGTGGTGCCAAGAAGCGCTTTAAACGGACGGCCAGTGGCCGCCTCAAGCGCCAAAAGGCCTACAAGAGCCATATTCTGACCAAGAAAAATCCGAAGCGCAAGCGCGCGCTGGGCCAGAGCACCCTGGTAGACCAAACCGACGAGCCGCGCATGAACCGCTTGCTGAACAGCTAAAGACGAAAAGGAAGAACCATGCCTCGCGCAAGAAATAGAGTAGCCTCCCGTCGCCGCCGCAAACGCGTTCTGAACATGGCGAAGGGGTACTGGGGCAGTCGCCATCGCATTTACACCGTGGCCAAGCACGCGGTAGAGAAAGGCTTGCAGTATGCCTACCGCGACCGCCGGCAACGCAAACGCCAGTTCAGGCGGCTCTGGATCACCCGGATCAACGCAGCGGCCCGCCTCAACGGCACGACGTATTCGCAGTTGATGGGCGCGCTCCGCAAGGCCGACGTGACGCTCAACCGCAAGGTGCTCGCCCATCTGGCCATGCACGAACCGGAAGCTTTCACCAAGGTCGTCGAACACACAAAGAATTAGTAGGTTTTGGAAAACGGGATGAGAAAACAGGAACGGGTTGAGCCTTGCAACACCCATTACGTTTTTCCATCTTCTACTTTCCCATAACCAGCCCGCAAGACATCATGCCGACACGCGGCGCATATCGATTTTTTACCTTCGCGTTTCCCAGCCAGGGGCGCTGAAGGTTGCGGTGTGTCCATAACCCGCTGAGAAATCCCGCCCCTGTACCGACACAGGCCCGGCGGGATTTTTTTGTTATAGCCCCCGCGGCAGAAGCTCTGTCTCAACGACCCATGTTTCGATGAAAACCATGCTAGAGATCGTCGACGAACTGCAACAGGAAATCGAAGCGGCAACCATCGGCTCCGAAGAAAAGATCGAAACGTTCCGCGTTCGGTATCTCGGGCAGAAAAACGGGCTCGTCACCAACCTGTTCAAACGCATCCGCGACGTCCCGAAAGAGGAGCGCCGGGCAGTGGGACAACGGCTCAATGCGCTCAGGCAACTGGCCGAGACCCGCCTCGAAGCCGCCCGCGAACAGTTGCACCAGGGACAACGCGAGGATCAGGCCGGCCTCGACCTAACGCTGCCGGGACGACGCGCTTTCACCGGCTCGATACACCCCATTACGAAGACCCTGGAGGATATCACGCAGATCTTCCAGCGGCTCGGCTTTACGGTGGCCGACGGCCCGGAAATCGAGGACGACTGGCACAACTTCACGGCCCTCAATTTCCCTCCGGATCACCCCGCCCGCGACATGCAGGACACGCTGTTCATCGAAGCTTCCGAGGGGCAAGATACGGGGGTGATGCTGCGCACGCATACGTCGCCGGTGCAGATCCGAACCATGGAGTCGCAGGAGCCGCCGTTCCGCCTCATCGCGCCGGGGCGCGTGTATCGGAACGAGGCCATCTCCTACAAATCCTTCTGCCTGTTCCACCAGGTCGAAGGGCTTTGCGTGGACGAGGGCGTCACCCTGGCCGATCTGAAGCATGTGCTCTACACCTTCGCCAAAGCATTCTTCGGCGAAGACGTGAAGCTCCGTTTCCGCCCCAGCTTCTTCCCGTTCACCGAACCGAGCGCCGAAGTCGACATCTGGTGGCCGCAGCCCGACCATCCCAGGGGCGGTCAGTGGCTCGAAATCCTCGGCTCCGGCATGGTCGATCCGAACGTACTCGAAGCCGTCGGCATCGACTCGGAACGCTATACGGGCTATGCCTTCGGTATGGGGGTCGAACGCCCGGCTATGCTCCGCTACGGCATCGACGACATTCGGATCTTTTACGAGAACGACATACGCTTTCTCGATCAGTTTTGACTCTTCTTCCGGTCGCATTCCTCAACGCTTGCTTCGGACATGAGCCGACGGCGACTGACAGAGTAAAACGACCGGATTTCTCAGCCGACACCTCGGAGCACGCTCCGAGGCAGGTCATTGAGCGATCAGCTAATCATGAAAATCTCCTACAACTGGCTTAAAGAATACGTCGATCACCCTCTCTCGCCCGAGGCGCTGGGTGATGCGCTGACGATGAGCGGGCTCGAACTCGAAGAGGCAGAGACCATCGGGGTTTCGCTCGACGGGGTGGTTGTGGGGCACGTACTCGACGTGAAGCAACACCCCAATGCCGACCGGCTGACGCTGTGCCGGGTGGACCTGGGCACCGGCGAGCCGGTGCAGATCGTGTGCGGCGCGCCGAACGTGGCCGCGGGGCAGAACGTGCCCGTTGCTACGGTGGGCACCACGCTGATGCTGCCGAGCCGCAAGCACCCCGGCGAGCAAGAAGCTGTCAAGCTGAAAAAGACCAAGCTGCGCGGCGAAACGTCGGAAGGCATGATCTGCGCCGAGGACGAGCTAGGGCTCTCCGACGATCATTCGGGGATCATGGTGCTGGCCGAAGAGGCCACCATAGGCCAACCGCTTGAGACCCACCTGCGCGCACAAGGCATCGCCACGCACGACACCGCGCTCGACCTCGCCATCACCCCGAACCGACCGGACGCCGTCAGCCACATCGGCGTGGCCCGCGACGTGGCGGCGCTGACCAACATCGCGCTGACAAAACCCGAGGTGGCGCTACCGGACCCCGGCCACGGGGCGGCTGAACACGTAGCCGTCGAGATCGACTGCCCGGAGGCGTGCCACCGATACGTGGCGTTGCTGGTACGAAACGTCGAGATCAAAGAGTCGCCCTCGTGGCTGAAACGGCGGCTCACAGCCATCGGCCTGCGCCCGCGCAACAACATCGTAGACATCACCAACTACGTGATGTATGAGTGCGGGCAGCCGCTCCACGCCTTCGACTTCGACCAGATTGCCGGGCAGAAGATCATCGTCCGCCTCACCCACGACGAGCACCCATTCACCACGCTCGACGGAAAGGAACACACGCTGCCCGTCGGCACCATCATGATCTGCGACGCCGCGCGCGAAGTCGCCATCGGCGGCATCATGGGGGGCGAAAACTCCGAAGTGACGGAGACCACCACCAACGTCCTGATCGAGAGTGCGTATTTCGATCCGTCGACGATCCGGCGCGCCGCCAAGACCCTCGGCATCTCGACGGATGCGTCCTACCGCTTCGAGCGCGGCGTCGACTCGGACGGCCAGGTGTGGGCAGCGGCCCGCGCCGCCCAGTTGATGGTAGCGTTGGGCGGCGGCGACCTCGTACCCGGCATGGTGGACGCCCACCCCACGAAGCCGGAGTCCCGCGTGTTGCCGCTGCGCCTGTCACGGATCGAGAAGATCCTTGGCGTCCCTGTGCCGCAGGGCGAGGCGGCGCACATCCTCACCGCGCTCGGCTTCGGCGTAGAAACGGGGAACGACGCGCTGTTCCATTGCGCCGTACCTACCTACCGCCCGGACGTCGAACGCGAGATCGACCTGATCGAAGAAGTAGCGCGCATCTACGGCTACGAGCGTATCCCGGAACCCTCCCATACCGCCCTCCCGAACCAGACACCCCGCGCCCTTCCTTCGGACGTGCTACGCCGCACGGCCCGGATGATGATAAGCGGCCTGGGCTATCGAGAGATCTATACCAACAGCATGCTGCGCAAGGAGGAAGCCGAACGGTTCAACCTCCCGATACTGAGCGGAGAAGCCGAGCCTATCGTCGAAACCCTGAATCCGATATCGCAAGAGATGTCGGCGCTGCGTCCGAGCATGCTGCCCGAGATGCTCAGGGTGATGAGTTTCAACCGGAATCACGGCCAGGAGGTGCTGCGCTTCTACGAGTTCGGGCATGTCTACCATCGCACCCATCGCACCGACGTGCCCGTGAAGGGCTACACCGAACATACCTCCTTCATCATGATGGCCGCCGGCCCCGCCACCCGCCGCGCCTGGGACCAACAACCTCGACTCCTCGACTTCTTCGACCTGAAGGGCGACGTCGAGGCATTGCTGAACGCCCTCCGCCTGCCGGATGTCACGACGACGCCGTATTACGAGGCTACGCCTATTACGGCCTACCATCTCACCATTACCTCCGGCCAGATACACCTGGGCATTATCGCTCGTCTTGCCGATTCCCTGACGGGCGAACTCGACTTGAAAATCCCGGCCTTCTTCGCCGAACTGAACTGGGACGCCCTCGTTGAGTTAGCCGCTCCCAACCTGAATCGCGCCTACAAGGCCGTCAACCGCTTCCCCGTGGTCGACCGCGACATCGCCGTCGTCGTAGGACGCGACCAGGCCGTCGGGCCTATGATGGCGACGATTCGCCGGGCCGGACATCCCCTGCTGCGCGACGTGGACGTGTTCGACCTCTACGAAGGGGAACACATGGCACCGGATACGAAGAGCGTGGCCTTCTCGCTTCGCTTCGGCGCGGACCGGACCCTGAAGGATGAAGAAGTGGACAAACGCGTCGCGATCATCCTCAAACGCCTCGGGAAAACCCACGAGGCCGTGCTACGGCAATAGGACTGGACTTCCCGGTTAAACGTGTTATATTGTTGCGTAAGCCAGGGTTCATGAATCAAACGTCGTACGACTTATGAGCAACGGTTCGGGGCAAGGCCATGCAGGCAGCCACGCGCCTGTATCGGAGCCGTCGGCTGCACCGCCTCACGAAGGTACTACCCCCCATAGAGGACCGGTTCATCTGAAAAGCCCGCGTTCGCTGGAGCGCCTGCGCAATCGCGTTAAAAAAGCCGCGCAGGAACTCGAACGGCTCCGCAAAGAAAATGCGGTGCTCGCCGAGCGCATCCAGCAGCTCGAGACCCGGCCTGCCATCGACCTTGAGGGCACAGTGCTTTCGTTCGATGAAGACCCGGAAGACCTTCGACAAAAGGTAGAGCGTTTCATTCAGGCCATCGATGCCTACCTCGCCACGGAGAATGGATAGCATGGAAAAATCTATCCGCGTGCGCATCCTGGATCGTGACTATCCGCTGCGGGTGCGTGAGGAAGACGAAGCCTTTACACGCGACGTGGCAGCCTACGTCGATGCCAAGATGCAAGCCTTCAAACAAGCGCACCCCGATCAGTCGGACCTCATCACGGCCGTGATCACGGCGCTCTCCCTGGCCGAAGAACTCTACACCACCTGGGATCGGGAACACGTGGCGCTGTACACCCTGGAACACGAACTCGGCGCTCTCGAACGGCAGCTCGAAAAAGCCCTGTCGAACGGGGCCGACCCTCCTGCGTGAGGGATGCCGCTCGTCTTCTCGGGGTACGGAACAGCCGCGCCGGAGCCTCGTTGTAACGCCGTGCTTGCCAGCATGGTCTGGCCTGAATCCGCAACGGACACGGCATATAAGAACCGACAATCTTAGCTGAAGGGAGCCTATCTTCAGGTATGGACACCAGGCCTCAGCCTCGGCCACGTCGGGGTCCCTCCGTGGTTCACCACGAAGACCGAGGAAGGTGGAAAAACCTGAGCGGCACCCACCGTGTAGTGAAAATGGGTTCTTTTAGACTCGCCGTTGCGGATTCGGGCCAGCCCGTGCGATATACCCCGATGGGCTGGAACCTACCGGGGCTTTTTATTTTTTACTCCAGACACGAGGTTGGCCTAGCACTCCGGGCTGATCCTGACGTTTACGCGCTCAGGACGCCACCGGCAGCTTGTGCCAGAGGGCCTTGTAATCACATAAACGAGGGACCATGGACGGAACGACAGGAATGTTGCTATGGGCCGTCGCTATGGTCGCGCTTGGAACAGGAATCGGGATCGCTGTTGATAGATGGCTCCTACGCCGTACGGGACGGAATGCAGTCGCACGCGCTAAAGACCAGGCAGACCGCCTCCTGGCCGATGCCAAACAAGAAGCCGCGGCCTTCCGTCAGGAGCACATCGACAACGCAAAGGCAGCCCTGTCCCGACAACAGGCGGATTTTGAGAAAGAACAAGAGGAAACCAAGCGCGACCTGCGACGCTCACGTGAGAAGCTCGAACAACGCTACGAAAAGCTAAACGGCCAAACGCAACGCCTCAACGAACGCGAAGACGCCCTGCACGAGGCCACCGAGGTCATCGAGACGCTGCGTAAAGAGGCCGAGCAAAACCATCGCCAGGCCGATCAGTTGCGTTCCCGAGCCGATGCCACGTTGCACGATGCAACGACCCGGCAGGCAGAAGTCGAGCAGCAAGAAAAGGATCTGGCCGCCCTGCGCATCGGCATTGCGGCCAAACAGCAGAAACTCGATCAGATGATCGAGCAGCAAATCCGCAAGCTGGAACAGGTATCGAGCATGACGGAGCATGAAGCCCGCGAAGCCATGCTCGAACAGGTGGTCGATGAAGCCCGCCTCGAAGCCAGTTCGCTCGTCAAAGAAATCCGCGACGAAGCCAAGCTGACGGCCAACCGGGAAGCCCGCAAGATCATCCTGACGGCCATTCAGCGCACAGCAGCCAGCCATGCCATCGAAAACACCGTCTCGGTCGTCAACATCCAATCCGACGAGATGAAAGGCCGGATCATTGGACGAGAAGGCCGCAACATCCGGGCGTTTGAGGCCGCCACCGGCATCGAGGTCATCGTAGACGACACGCCCGAAGCCGTGATCCTCTCCGGCTTCGACCCCGTCCGGCGCGAAATCGCCCGGATCTCCCTCAACCAACTCATTCAGGATGGGCGCATCCACCCGGGCCGTATCGAGGAAGTGGTCGAAAAAGCACAGGCCGATATGGAAGAGGAACTGATCGAGATCGGCGAGCGAACCATTATCGACCTGAATCTGCACGGCCTGCATCCCGAGTTGATCCGCCTGATCGGACGCATGCGCTACCGGACGAGCTACGGCCAGAACTTACTGGCCCACTCCATCGAAACAGCGCGTATCTCCTCGCTCATCGCAGCCGAATTGGGGCTCGATGCGACCAAAGCGCGCCGTGCCGGCCTTCTGCACGACATCGGCAAAGTCGTCGAGGAAGAGATCGAACAACCGCATGCCATCGTCGGCATGGACCTGTGCCGCAAGTACAAGGAAGACGACGACGTGTGCAACGCCGTCGGTGCGCACCACGACGAAATTGAGATGATGGCGATCATCTCGCCTATCGTGCAGGCTGCCGACGCCATCTCGGGAGCCCGGCCCGGTGCCCGCCGCGAAGCGCTACAGGCCTACATCAAGCGCCTGGAAAAACTCGAAGAGATGGCCGCCTCGTTCGACGGCGTCGAGCGTGTCTACGCTATTCAGGCAGGGCGCGAAATCCGCGTGATGGTCAACCACGATCTCGTCTCCGACGCCCAGTCCGAACAATTGGCCCTCGGTATCTCGAAAAAAATTCAGGACGAGATGCAGTATCCCGGCCAGATCAAGATTACCGTCATCCGCGAGGTGCGGTCCGTTTCATACGCGAAATAACGCCTCGGCCCTTAATCACGGTAGGGGCACGGCCATGCACCGTGCCCCTATCGCTATCATCAACGGCTGCCGAGCCCGTCAGGCCGCCGCACTGTTTTCTTCGAAGACGCCGAAGACCACGCCGGAGGGATCTTTATAATAGGCCGAGTAGCCCACTCCCGGAATCGCCATCTTCGGCACGATGACTTCTCCGCCGTGCTGCGTGATTTTCTCGGTGAAGGTATCGACCGAATCCACCCCGACGATGTTGACGGTCTGGGGCCATTCCTCCTGCATGCTCATCATGCCGCCGTTGATGCCCGGCGACCCGTTTTCGCCCGTCGTGATGAGCCAGTAGGTTTCCGGGCCGTCCCATTTCTGGAAACGCCACCCGAAGACGCTTTCATAGAACGCCGTAGCCTTCTCGACGTCGGGCGTGTTGATTTCGAAGTGCACCACTCGTGACATAATCCCGCCTCCCTGGTTGGTTATTGAGCAAATGACAAGAAAAAGCCTCGCTGCACCTGTACCTACAAATACACATATAGTGCAGCACAAATGACTTGAAACTAAGCTACTTCACGAGAGTGCCACCCCCTCTTCATATGTGCAATCGACCGCTTCGCCTCCCGGCCCCATGCCTTCATCCGCGTCGTTTCCCCTCTCGATGATTGATGCACGGGGACACCGCCTCACGCTCGCAGGGCCGCCCCGCCGGATCCTCTCGCTCGTGCCCAGCCTGACCGAGTTGCTGGCGCATCTGGGTCTCGACGATGAAGTAGTGGGACGGACGCGGTTTTGCGTGCATCCCGCCGAATGGAAGATCCGAAAGCCCATCGTGGGCGGCACAAAGCAGGTGAACCTGAACTGCATCGAGGCGCTTCGGCCCGACCTCATCCTCGCCAACCTCGAAGAAAATACGCAGGAGATGGTGGAAGCGCTGGACCGTCTCGCACCCACCTACGTGACCGACGTCGGCACCGTGCCCGAGGCGCTGGACATGATCCGCACGGTGGGACGGCTGACGGATCGGGCCGCCGACGCCGATTCCCTCGCCGCCGGCATCGGTACAGCCTTTGCCGCGCTACCTGTTCTTCGCCGGATACACGCCGCCTACCTGATCTGGCACGATCCCTACATGACGGTCGGCCACGACACGTTCATACACGACGTGATGACGCGGGCGGGCTTCGTCAATGTCTTCGGCCATCGAGCACGGTATCCGGAAGTGACGCCCGACGAGCTGGTTGCTGCTCAGCCCGAGGTGCTGCTGCTCTCCAGCGAGCCGTTTCCTTTTCGGGAAAAACATTTCGGCGCGTTCCGGGTTTTCCTGCCCGGTGTGCCCATCCGCCTCGTCGATGGCGCGTTGTTTTCGTGGTACGGCCATCGGCTGCTGCAAACGCCGGACTACCTGCGACATCTGCGTGCCGACCTCGACGGTGTGATCCGGCACCGCGCATAAACAGGAAACGCTGCACCGACCCATCGTTTTTCTTATCCTCTTGGCTGCCCCCGCCTCGATCCACTTCATCCCAACCCGAACGGAGCCATGATGCGTCGCTTCACCCTTCCTCTACTCACCATCCTCCTGCTTGTCAGTATGACCCGTTGCCAGCCCGACACGCCCATTGACGAATCCATCCCGGATCCGGCACTGCTGGAACGGGCCCAGGAACTCACGCAGCAGTTCATCATCGTGGACGGCCACATCGACGTGCCGTACCGGATGATGCTTCATGAAGAGGATATTTCTCAGGCAACCGAAGGGGGCGACTTCGATTATCCCAGGGCCCGTGCCGGCGGCCTCAACGCGCCGTTCATGTCGATCTACATCCCCTCCGACCGGCAGGATGCCGAGGGCGCGGCCAAAGCCGCTGCCGATTCGCTGATCGACATGATCGAAGGCTTTGTGCAGCACGCGCCGGAAAAATTCGCCATTGCCACATCGGTGGCCGACATTCGCCGCCACCATGAGCAGGGCCTGATCTCGCTGCCTATGGGCATGGAAAACGGCGCGGGCATCGAGGATGACCTGGGCCATCTCCAGCACTTCTACGACCGAGGCATCCGCTACATCACGCTGACACATGCACGCGACAACCGAATCTGCGACTCCTCCTACGACACCACGCGCACCTGGCAGGGTCTCAGTCCCTTTGGCGAGCAGGTGATCGGCGAGATGAACCGCCTCGGCATCATCATCGACGTATCGCACATCTCGGACAGCACCTTCTACCAGGTGATGCGTCGGACGAAAGCCCCCGTCATCGCCTCGCACTCGTCGATCCGGCATTTTACGCCCGACTGGGAACGCAACATGAGCGACGACTTGATCAAGATACTCGCCGAGCACGACGGCGTCATTATGATCAACTTCGGCTCGTCGTTCCTGCGAGGGGAATACCGGGAACAGGGCAACGCCGTTCGCCAGCGCATTTCAGACGAGTTAGAACGGAGAGGGTGGTCGGAGGACGATCCCGAAGCCGTCGCCTATTTCCGTGAGCAACGACGCGCCAACCCGGTCGGAACCGTGCAGGATGTCGCCGATCACATCGACCATGTAGTCAACCTCGTCGGCGTCGATCACGTCGGGCTGGGTTCCGATTTCGACGGCGTGTTTGCCCTACCTGCCGGGTTGCAGGACGTCTCGGAATACCCCAACCTGGTGGCCGAACTGCTGAGGCGCGGCTACTCGGACGAAGACATCGAGAAGGTTCTGGGCGGCAATGCCCTCCGCGTCTGGAGTGAAGTCGAGCGCGCGGCGCAGGCGTTGCAGCAGAGCAGGTCAACCCCGTGAGCAGCATCGTCTTCACCCGCCTGTTGGTTCCTCCCCGACACGCGCTCCCTATCCTGAAACTGCCCGCATGCCGGGGCCGTACAGGTATCGTTTTGTTTCCCTAATCCACCCTGTTACGATGCGTCACTACCTGATTGTTCTGTTGAGTGCCTTGCTGTTCCTTTGTGTGCCGGACAGCCACGGCCAGTCGGCCCCGCTCGCCGAGGCCCCCGTTCGCTACGACACCGACCTGCTTCCGCCGGAGTTCCACCAGCACCGCCGCAACGCGGTGCTCGACGCATTGCCCGACCATGCCGTGGCCGTTCTCTTCAGCGCACCGGCTCGGAACCGGGAAAATGACGTAAACTTCGAGTATCGCCAGTCCAGCAACCTCTACTACCTGACGGGCATGCACGAACCGGCCTCCTTGCTCTTGCTGGCCCCGGGCGGCATGGAGGTAGACGGAGAAACTGTGACCGAGTTGTTGATGACGCCGTCACGAAACCCCGGAAGCGAAATCTGGACGGGGCGACGCTTCGGCCCGGAACGTGCCCAGGAGCAGTTAGGCCTCCAGAAGGTAGTCTCCACCGAACGCTTCGGAGACATCCTGGCCGCGCTGGCCGCGCGCGACGGCACGCATTTCTTCCACCTGCCGCTCCCTTCGGACATCGGCGACGGCTCCACGCTCGGCCGGCAACTCGCGCTCTTCAAGCAGCACGCCCACCCGCTGGAGATCGGCGGCAACCCCCTGGCCCGGAACGCCATGTATCTCGTCCAGAATACGACGTCCGAGGAAAACTTCACCCGCTTTCAGTCCTTTGCCAAGAACCGGCTGGACCCGGCAAACCTGGAGGGCTCCCCTCTCCAACCCGTCGTCGAGGCCTTTATCAATGCGGCCTCTTTCGACGAATGGCAGACCTGGAAACGCGAAAACCTCGATGCCCAATATGCCGACGGCACCACGCTCAGCGGGATCCTGAATGCGCTACGCATGGAAAAGACCGACGAAGAACTGGTCCTGTTACAACGCGCCATCGACATCACCGCGGCGGCGCACCGGGAGGCCATGAGATCCATCGAACCGGGCATGTACGAATACGAAGCCGAGGCGCTCATCGAATACATCTTCCGTCGTAACGGCGCGGAATATACGGGCTTTCCGAGCATCGTGGGCAGCGGCGAAAACTCGGTCGTGCTGCACTATGAAAGCAACCGCCGCCAGATGCAGGACGGCGATGTGGTCGTGATGGACATCGGGGCCGAATATCACGGCTACTCCGCCGACGTGACCCGGACGGTTCCCGTCAACGGCACCTTCTCGCCCGAGCAACGCGCCATCTACGAACTGGTGCTGAAAGCACAGGATGCCGGTATCGAAGCGACGCGTGCAGGAAACTCCTTTAGAGCGCCCCACACGGCGGCGGCCCAGGTCATCGCGGCGGGCCTGCGCGAACTGGGGCTTATTCAAGATGATAACGGCGTGCGGCGCTTCTTCATGCACGGCACCAGCCATTATCTCGGCCTCTACGTGCACGACGTCGGCACCGGCGGCGACCTGACCCCCGGCACCGTCATCACGGTCGAGCCGGGCATCTACATCAGCCCGTCGCCCGACGTAGACCCGAAGTGGTGGAACATCGGTGTGCGCATCGAGGACGACGTGCTCATCACCACGGGCGACCCGGTCGTCCTGTCTGCCGGTGCCCCTCGCACCGTCACCGAGATCGAGGCGTTGATGCAGGAGCCCGGCCTCGGCAACGAACCGGCCGGTTTGATCGAACGGACTCGGCCCGTTGAAAGCACTCCGCGCGGCGGTCAGTAGAACAGCCGGAGGCAGTTCCAGAAAAATACACAGGGGCATGGCGTGTGTGCGTCATGCCCCTGTGTCATGGATGCCTTCCCCGCGCTCAGTCGATAGGCTGCCAGTGGTGCATCTTGTCCTGAATGAACGCTGCGACGTTCTCTTTCGGCAGGCGTAGCTGCTCCATCGTGTCGCGGTCGCGGACGGTGACGGTGCCGTCTTCGAGGGTTTGTCCATCAACGGTGATGCAGTAGGGCGTGCCGGCCTCGTCCATGCGGCGATAGCGGCGGCCCACCGCGCCTTTCTCGTCGTAGAATGCGTTGAAGTGCTTGCGCAGATCCTTCTCGATGGCGTGGGCCACGTCCGGCATGCCCTGTTTCTTAACAAGCGGGAAAACCGCCGCCTTGATCGGGGCGATCTTCGGATGAAACTTCATCACGACCCGCTGCTCTCCGTTCACCTGTTCCTCGCGATACGCCTCGCACAGCAGCATCAGAATCGTCCGGTCGAGCCCCACCGACGTCTCGACCACGTAGGGGATGTAGTGCTCATGCGTCTGCGGATCGAAGTATTCCATCTTCTTGCCGGAATACTCCTGGTGGCGGCGCAGATCGAAGTCGGTGCGCGAATGTATGCCTTCGATTTCCTGCCACCCGATGGGGAATTCGTACTGGATGTCGTAGGCGGCATCGGCATAGTGGGCCAGCTTTTCGTGCCCGTGCCAGCGCATCTTTGCAGGCCGGACGCCATTATCGATGTGCCACTGCATCCGGTTTTCGCGCCAGGCTTCGAACGCCTCCATCTGGGTGCCGGGCTTGACGAAGTACTGCATCTCCATCTGCTCGAATTCGCGCATACGGAAGATGAACTGCCGGGCCACAATCTCGTTGCGGAAGGCCTTTCCGATCTGCGCAATGCCGAACGGAACCTGCTGACGCCCCGTCTCGCGCACGTTGTGGAAATTGACGAAGATGCCCTGCGCCGTCTCGGGCCGCAGGTAGACCCGGTTATCCACGTTCTGAATGGGGCCGATGTGCGTCTCGAACATCAGGTTGAACTGGCGCACTTCGGTCCAGTCGAACGCACCCGATTCGGGGGCGCGGATCTCCTCGTCCATGATGATCTGGTAGAGCGCCTGCGACATGTCGTCGGCGTTGAGCGCCTCGACGAAGCGCGCATACACGGCATCGGCCCGTTCCGGCTTCCCCTTTTTGCGCAACCGCTCGACGTGGTTCTCGATCAACTCATCGGCCCGATAGCGCATCTTCGACTGCCTGTCGTCGATGAGCGGATCGTTGAACGCATCGACGTGGCCCGAAGCTTTCCAGACGGTCGGCTCCATGAGGATGGCGGCATCCACCCCCTCGATATTGTCGTGCTGGTAGACCATCGACTGCCACCAGCTCCCCTGGACGTTGCGCTTGAGTTCGACCCCCAGCGGCCCGTAGTCGTAGACGGCCCCGAGCCCTCCATAAATCTCAGACGACTGAAAAATGAATCCGCGCCGTTTGGACAACGAGACGATCTTCTCGAATATGCTGCTCATGGTTGGAAAGCGTTCTGCGTGTAGCGGCCGGCGTGCCGGAACCAGGCGGCGGACCGACCGCTATGAAAAAAAGGCACCTCGCATGAGATGCCTGATGCACAGCAAAGCTACCGAGCATCGCCCTCCGAAGCAATGCAACCTGCTTGAAAAGTAGGTGATTATGCCGGATCGGCCCTCAGCCGCTCATCAGGCCGCGTTCGGCGAGGGAAGTGTACTGCGCCCCGGCGATGATGAGGTGATCGTGCACGGGCACGCCCATCAGCTTCCCCGCCTCGACGAGTTGCCGCGTGATGCGGATGTCTTCGCGGCTGGGCTCCAGGTTGCCGGACGGGTGGTTGTGGAGACAGATGATCGCCGCCGCATTCTCCAGTATCGCCTTCTGGAACACCGCGCGGGGTTCGACGATGGACGCCGCCAGCCCCCCTTCGCTGATCGTGTAATCGCCCATGACGACGTTGGCCGTATTCAGCAGCACGACCTTGAAGACCTCCTTCTTCAAATCGCGCATGAGGGGGCCGTAATAGGCCGCCACATCCTCGGGCGAGGACACCTGCACACGCCGCCCGCCCTGCTGCGATTCGACGCGTCGCCCGATTTCGAAGGCCGCCACCAGTTGCACCGCCTTGGCCGGACCGATACCGGCCACACGCATCAAGTCCTTTAATTCGCGCTTCGCGGTGTCGTGGAGCGAGCCGTAGGCCCGGAGCACGGCCTGGCCGAGTTGCACCGCCGAGAGCGAGCCGTTTTTGGTCCGCGTGCCGCTGCCGAAGATCAGCGCGATCAGTTCAGCGTCGGAGAGGGCGACCGGACCGCGTTTCATCAATTTCTCGCGGGGGCGGTCTGCCTCATCCCACTGGTTGATGGGGACATGGTAGCGAATCTCCGGCTCGTGGGCCGGATCAGCGGCGTGCGAGGTCATCGTGCCGGGTCGGATAGGAGCGTTGGACACCTATAAAGACGTATCCGGTCCTTTTTTATAACCTCGCGCGAGAAATTTTCGACGTTCCGTTCCCAGTATCAAAGGGATTAATACGCCGGGACGAGTTCGTCGAGCATAGCATCATTGGTGGGGAACTGCTGCATGTGGCGGAGCAGCGCCTGCATGGCATCGATAGGCGTGCGGCTATTGAGCGCCCGGAAGAGCCGATGATGTTGATCGATCTTGTCGCCCAGCAACAATTCCTCGTTCCGCGTGCCGCTCTTGCGCAGGTTGACGGCCGGGAAGATGCGCTTATCGGCCATCTTCCGATCCAGAACGATTTCGGCGTTGCCGGTGCCCTTGAACTCCTCGAAGATCACCTCGTCCATGCGGCTGCCCGTCTCTATGAGGGCCGTGGCGATGATGGTCAGCGAACCACCGTGTTCGATGTTACGGGCCGATCCGAAGATACGGCGTGGAATCTTCATCGCGCTGGCGTCGAGACCGCCGGAGAGCGTGCGACCGCTGCCTTCGCCCCAGAGGTTGAAACTCCGGCCCAGGCGCGTCAAGGAGTCGAGGAGCAGCACCACGTCCCTCTTCAACTCGACGAGGCGCTTGGCATACTCCAACGCCAGCACCGAGACGCGGACGTGGTTATCATTCTCCCGGTCGTTGGACGAGGCAAACACCATCGCCTTGGTCGAACGCTTAAAGTCGGTCACTTCTTCGGGGCGCTCGTCCACCAGCAACGCCACCAGTTCGACATCCGGGTGATTCTGCGTCATGGCCTCGGCCATCTCCTTGAGGATGATGGTCTTGCCGGTACGCGGCGGCGCGACGATGAGGGCACGCTGGCCTTTCCCGATAGGCGACACCAGATCGACGACGCGCATCGTCATGTCGCGAGGACCTTTAATCAGATCGAATTTTTCGTCAGGATAGACAATATGGCCTGAGTCGAAAGGATTCGTCTTGGTCCAGACCTCGGGCGCAACGCCCATGATGGAATGGATCTGATGGACCTGCATGTCGCCTTTGCGACCGGGGCGCAGGGTGCCTTCGAGTAAGACACCGTCGCGCAGCTTGAATTTGCGGACAATGGGCGGCGAACAGAAGGGGTCGTTCGTGCCTTTCGGTACGTCGGAGCGCAACTCGCGAATGAAGCCGAACTTCTTATCGCCGATGATTTCGAGCAGTCCGCGAAAGGTTCTCTCTGCCATACAAACGGGTAGCGATGGGTGTAACGATAGAAACTAAGGTGTAACAGGGCACGCACATGGAGGAACACAGCACGCCGTACTTCTCCGTAGATGTCCCGAAAAATCGTCCGAGACGCAGCGAAACGAGCCTTTTCACAAACGCACCCCTCCCTCAAAGAGCCCTACAGCCATGCACCTGATGCGTGCATCCGTTACAGGGCGACTGGCAAGCACGGGCGCGAAAGTTCGCACATGTAGGTGCTTTGCAAGGATCAGACCTCTCTCCGGCTACGTTGCTTATCGCCGCCAGGATTCGGAAAGACAGACCTGCGCGCAGGCTCAGGTCTTCATTAAGAATCAAGCAAAATACCCAATCCAAAAGCTAGTGATACACAGCAGATCCTGAGACCAACGGGACGAATCTATATCTTCGTCGAAGTACATGCCCCATGATGCACCAAAAACAAGGGCATGAAACGCTTGGTGGGACACTGCCCGGGAGAAGAGCACGACTTTGTTCAGGGTGGAACGACTGCTAAGATAGATGGTTTCCGGGAAGGCGTCAAGCCGGGTACGCATTGTAACGCCAATGAAACATTTTTCCGTTCTAAAACCAGGTTCTCCTTCGCTTGCATGACCCACGCCGTCTTGGGCTACGAACACCTCCACCTGGACCTCAGCGGCCCTGCCACGGGTCCTCCCGTCGTGCTCCTGCATGGCTGGGGCAGTAGCGCGCGCCTCATGCAGCCGATAGCTGACGCCCTGGCCGACCGCTACCGCGTCTACAACCTCGACCTGCCCGGTCACGGCCTTTCGCCGCCGCCGCCTGAACCGTGGGGCATCCCCGAGCACGCGGCGCTCGTCCGCCAACTGCTCGAAGACATCGCCGCACCGACCACCCTCATCGGCCACTCCAACGGCGGGCGCATTGCCCTGTATCTGGCCAGCGAGCCGGAACCCTCGGCACTCATCGAACGCCTGATCCTCATCAGTCCCTCCGGCATCCCTCCCCGGCGCACCTGGAAATACCACCTAAAGAAAAACACGGCCAGGGTGCTGAAGGCCCCTTTCCAGATCCTGCCGAAACCACTGCGCGCCATGGGTCTCGACTGGCTGAAGCACTCCATCGTCTGGCGAGCCCTCGGTTCTTCGGACTATCGTGCCCTCGACGGCGTCATGCGCGACACGTTCGTCAAAACGGTCAACGGCTACGTGGACGACCGCGTCCACCGCATCGCCGTGCCGACCCTGATCTTCTGGGGCAGCCGCGATGAGGCCGTCTCGCACGATCAGATGCGCGTGCTGGAGAACGCCATCGACGATGCGGGCCTCGTCGTCCTCGACCAGGCCGGGCACTACGGCTACCTGGACGACCCCGACACGTTTATCGCCGCCACAAGATATTTTTTAGAGCATGCGCAGGAACCGTCCCCGCAAACAGAATAAGGGCATCGTCCTGGATTTCGACCTTCGCCTTGTGCATTATTGACCTATGGTCTTCATCTACGTCTTTGCGATCATCGCCACGTTATTTGCCGGTTGGCGCGCCTGGCGACGGCTGCGGTTTTTCCTGCACCTGTTCCAGCTCGAAGGCTACAAGCCGCGTCCATACCTGCGCTGGCTGAGCCGTCACCTCGGGCACCTCCTACGGCTCTCCCACACAATCGCCGTAGGAGTCCTGGCCCTGGCAACGGGTGTTTATTTCTTGCTCTCTCCTTTCTGGGCCGTTTTTTTCGTATTTCCGGCCTGGGCCGTCACGTTCGCTTCGTCGCGACTCTATCGCAGCGACCGGCAGAAGAAGCCGCTCGTCTACACGAATCGCCTGAAGCGGCTCCTGGGTACTGCCGTCGTGCTTGCGGTCCTCCCCTCGGCCATCGGGCTGGTCTTCGGCCTCCGGCAGGACGGCCTGCTCGGCTTCTTGCCCTATCTGATCGGCTTCTTCGCGGCAGACTTCGGCGCTCCGGTGTGGGTCGTTCTGGCCGCCCTCATCATGCAGCCGGTCGAATCAACCTTTCAGCGCGGTTTCAAGAAACAGGCGCGGCGGACCCTTCAGAACCGGCCCGACCTGACAGTGATCGGCATTACAGGATCGTATGGCAAGACGAGCACCAAGTTTATCCTGGCCGAAATCCTCAGGCAGCGTTTCAATGTGCTGGCCACCCCCGGTTCCTATAACACGCCGATGGGCATCTGCCTCGTCGTCAATAACAAGCTGAAGCCGGAACACCAGGTCCTCGTGCTGGAGATGGGCATGCGCCATCGGGGCGATATCCGGGAACTGTGCGAGATGGCTCCGCCCGACCTGGCCGTGGTCACCTCCGTCGGAGTGGCGCACCTGGAGACGATGGGCTCTATCGAGGCTATTGTCCGTGAAAAAGGCGACCTGCCGGCCCACATGAAGCCCGGCGGCATCGCCATCCTCAACGTCGATGACAGGCACGTGGCGGAGATGGCCGAGCGGGCTCCCGGCACGGTCTGGCGCGTGTCCACCGACCATCACCCCGACGCCGACATCACAGCACGCGCCATTGGCTACGGCCCCGCAGGCGCTTCATTCACCGTCCGGGACGAGACAGGGGCAGAAGCCACGTTCAAGACCAGGCTGCTGGGCCGGCACAACGTGCTCAACATTCTGCTGGGGGTCGCCGTCGGGCGTGCGATGGGCCTGCGCCTGCGCCAGATAGCCCACGCCATCGCCCGCGTCGAGCCTGTCGAACACCGTCTCCAACTCCGTCAGGAAGGGGCCGTCACCATCATCGACGATGCGTTCAATGCCAACCCGGTGGGGGCGCGCAACGCGGTCGAGATTCTGGGACAATTCGACACGGGCCGCCGCGTGATCGTCACGCCCGGCATGATCGAGTTGGGCGAACGGCAGTGGGAGGAAAACAAGACCTTCGGCGAACACATCGCGCGCTATGCCGACCTCGCCGTCCTCATTGGCCGGCAACAAACCCGACCGATCCAGGAAGGGCTGCGCCTCCAGCATTATCCGGACGAGCAGACCAAGATCTTCGCTTCGTTCTTCGACGCCCAGGCCTTTCTCCGAGCCTACCTCCGCCCCGGCGACGTGGTGCTCTACGAAAACGACCTGCCGGACCAGTACAACGAAGAGCGAGGATCGTAGTGCGCTCCCTATCTTCCACCCGACCCCTCCATCCTCAATCCTCGTCATGCCGCCCAGTCTCGCCCTCGAAGAACGCCTCTGGCACCGGGACTACCGCTATGTGGCAGGCATCGACGAGGCCGGTCGCGGGTGCCTGGCCGGGCCGGTGGTGGCCGCCGCCGTGATGCTCCCCCGGGGCATGACGATTCCGGGCGTGAACGACAGCAAAAAACTCAAGGCCGCCCGCCGCGAGGCCGTGTTCGAAGAGATCCAGGCCCACGCCATAGCCGTCGGGGTGGGCCTGTGTTCGCCGCAGCAGATCGACACGATGAACATCCTCTGGGCTGCGATGGAAGCCATGCGCCGCGCTGCCGCCGACCTCACCCCCGCTCCCGACTACCTGCTCATCGACGGCAACCGCTGCTTCCCCGACTCCCCGTGGCCCTTTCAGACGATCATTAAAGGCGATACCCTCAGCCAGTCCATCGCGGCAGCCTCTATCGTAGCCAAGGTCACGCGCGACCGCATCATGCACCTGCTGCACGAAGAGTTTCCCGCCTACGGCTGGACAAAAAACGTCGGGTATCCCACCAGAGCGCATTACGCCGCGCTGGCCGAGTACGGCCCCACTCCCTATCACCGGCGTTCTTTCCGGCTCACAACCGAACGTAGCCCACGGAAATAATTGCCTTCTTACCGGCACGAATGCGCCTGGCATTTCACAACAACCCCGGCCCTGAATCTTCTCATCCGCCTATTGTAGCTCCATTTGACCCTTTTCGTTGAACGTATCCTTCGATGATGATCCGGGGCATTGTGTTTGTTGACTACGATTGCAAAAGGTTTTTTCCACAATACATACCCCCCCACCACGATGAAACATGCAATGATTGCAGGATTCTTCCTGCTCAGTATTACCTGTCCGGTTTCTGCCCAGGTTACTGACTTCGAAGGCCTATCTCTTTTGGATGAGTTGGAGACGCTCAATGCGAGGTTCAGTAAGATACAGTTCCTGCATCATGTGCATCCGAAGGGGCAATGGATGGTCTCGCATAAATACATGGTCATGAACATGAGCGGGAACCGCAATGGAACCGATCAAATAGCCACCGATGCGGTCCTTGACCAGTACATGGTGGCTCCGACCGACATGACCATGCAGATGCACATGCTGCATTTTATGTACGGGGTAACGGATGACTTTACGCTCATGGCCATGATCCCGTATTGGATCCTATCGATGGATCATCAAACGCGTATGGGCATGCCTTTCACTGCCGAGGCCTCAGGCTTGGCCGACATCAAACTGACGGCGCAGCAAGCCCTGTTCAACCTGAACGAAAAGCACCGTTTTGTGGCCAAAGGTACTGTGAGCTTACCGACCGGCTCCATCGACCAGAAGGGAATCACCCCGATGAGCCAGGGGCAGCAAGTAAGCCTGCCCTATCCCATGCAGTTGGGCTCCGGCTCCTTCGACGTGGCACCGACCCTCAGTTACTTCGGCTATGGCGGAAATTGGGCCTGGAGCGCGCACACGACCGGCGTGTTCAGGCTTAATGAGAACGAGAACAACTACCGATTGGGAAACCAATTCACGGTGTCCGCTGAAGCGTTGTATACGCGATCCGACTGGTTGATTCCAGGCATCCGGGTCGATGGGTATACCTGGGGAGACGTCAGAGGCCGTAACCCTAAATTGATGCCGATGCCCAACGGCATGTTTATGGTCCCCACGGCCGACCCGAACCTCCGCAGCGGTGAACGCATCGATATGACGTTCAATCTGACGCTACACATACCACGCGGTTTTTTAGAGGGGGTCGCCTTTGCGTTGGAATTCAGCAAACCTGTTTACCAACATCTGGAAGGACCCCAACTGGAGACAGATTATGCCTTTAGCACCTACCTGGAATGGAGTTGGTATTTCTAACCGGCCTGAGAACCCACGGTGCCCCCTTCAATCCGCCGCCATCTTCCCCAAAACTATAGTCCCATGAAACCCCACCTGTATATACTTGCCTCGGTTGTCTTATTTGCCCTCCCCCTGAAGAATGTGTGCCAGGCCCAGGATATTCCGGCCGAGATGAAAGCGACCTTCTATTCGAAGATGTTTACGCTTGTTCAGAACCTGGATACCCCTCATGTTTCCATTATTTACGCTGAGAAACATGCGAAACAAAAAGACAAACTGGCTGAAGCATTCGAGAAGGCAGGTATCCAAGTTACTAGCTTCAACGACAGAGATGCTTCTAATGCAGATGGCAATATCATTTATCTTAT
>JBHHWM010000019.1:0-35733 GCA_046756545.1 Rhodothermales bacterium
GGCCGCCTCGGCATCGTCGATTTCGACGTGGTCGATGCATCGAACCTGCAACGCCAGGTCCTGCACGGCATCAAAGACATAGGCCGCTCCAAGCTCGCCTCGGCCCGCGACCGCCTCCTCGACATCAACCCCCACCTGCACCTCGACCTCTACGAGACCCGGCTGTCGAGCGAAAACGCCCTCGACCTCATCGCCGATTTCGACGTCGTGGCCGATGGGACGGACAACTTCCCGACCCGGTACCTCGTCAACGACGCCAGCGTGCTGACGGGCACGCCCAACGTCTATGCCTCGATCTTCCAGTTCGAAGGACAGGCTTCCGTCTTCGGCATGCCGGACGGACCGTGCTATCGCTGCATCTATCCCGAACCACCGCCGCCGGGGCTGGTGCCTTCGTGTGCCGAAGGCGGCGTGCTGGGTATCCTGCCGGGCCTCGTGGGCACGCTGCAAGCCACCGAGGTCATCAAACTCGTCCTCGGCATCGGTGAACCGCTCGTAGGACGCCTGCTGCTCTTCGACGCCCTCTCGATGTCGTTCCGCACCCTCAAAGCGCACAAGGATCCTGCCTGCCCCCTCTGTAGCAGCACCCCGACGATCAAGGCCTTGATCGATTACGAAGCCTTCTGCGGCATCCCTCAAACAAACGGAACCGCCCAATACCGCGAACCGGGCATCCCCGAAATGACCGTCGCTGAACTCAAATCCCGCCGAGACCGCGCCGACGCGCCCTTCGTGCTCGACGTGCGCAAACCCTTCGAAGCCGAGATTGCCGACCTGGGAACCGATCAACTGATTCCGGTGGAAGAACTGGCTGAACGACTGGGTGAGGTCCAGGTAAATCGTGAGGAGGAAATCGTCGTGGTCTGTCGTTCGGGTGTGCGTTCGGCCCGGGCCGTGGCCCTGCTCCACGAGGCCGGATTCACACACGCCGTGAACCTGAGGGGCGGCATCCTGGCCTGGAGCGAGGAAATTGACCCGACCGTGCCGACGTACTGAGCCCACCCTGTTCAAGTCAGAAAAAGGCTGGAGATCACATCCGATCCTCAGCCTTTTCTTGCTCCAGCAAGGAGCTACCTCCTACGCCACCAACCGGGGCCGGATAGACCGGTCTTCCGACGACCCCACCAGGGGCAGAATAACCTGCGGATCCTGGCGCGGCGCGATGTAAAACGCCAGGCGATGTCCTCCTCTTTCGAGCGGACGGTACGTGAGCGCTTCGGTGCAGGCCCGGATGATTTGCAACCCGAAGCCCCGTTCAGGAAACGCCTCCTGCCTCGCCTCGGTGCCCAACCGGGCCTCCAGATCAAACCCTTCGGAGTTGTCCTCGATGATATAATGAACGATGAACTCCGTGATGCGAACCTGTACCGTGATAGTCGGGATACGCTCTTCGAACCGGGCGTGCTGGATGAGGTTGGCCAGCCATTCGTGCACCACCAGCCTGGCACGATGGAAAGCGTCCTGATCAAGCGGTGGGGCCAAGGTGGCTTCTCTTTCCCATTGATCAAAGCGCATATGGACGCACGGTATCAACGTGTCGCGCCCCCGGCATTGAAAACCTAACGATGTCATAGCAGCATCCTCCGACGGTCTGTGTGATAATACGATGGGTACACCGTCGAGCACATCAAGCGGTGGTAGAGACTATACCCCGGCGTCATGATCCTTACCTAACAGCCAAGGAGGTACGGCGCTTTCGGTGGGGTGCGCCCTGGACGTCAGGATCTACTACCAGCCGCACTCCAGGATAGCCCCTTTCGGTTCCTTCCCGGACGTGCCCGGCCAAATCCTCCACACTACTCTCTCCGATCCTCTACTCAATAAAAATGCCAGCCTCGGCCATCGCTATCATCACGGGGGCCTCAAGGCCACGAACGGAGCCGTTCGACGTATTGCGTCGCACAATTATTACAGGGATCCATTCTACCCTGATCGAAACCTGCGCAGAGAACGCACAGGGCTGTGCAAGAAATGCACAGCGGGATTTTGCCGGAAAAAGGGAGCTAAAAGTGCAGGCGCATGACGACGTGTACCCGGCGCTCGGAGACAGTCGGCGTGATGAGTAAACGATGCCGGCGTTCGGAGGGCGTGCCGGCTATCAGCGCATCGACGTAGCTATAGATCCAGACGCCGGCGGCTCCGAGCAGAAACGCATTCCGCGCCTTGTGCCATCGGTCGAATGGGCCATATCGTGCTAAGGCATCGGCAGGGGTATCGGCTGCACGATACCGATTCTCGGCCTGCCGACGCAGGAGGTGCGTGGTGACGAGCCCGCCCGCAGCGGCTCCCCAAACACCGAGCAAGATGCGCCCCTTCGTGCGCTCGCCCTTGTGGAGTTGTCCCCACCCCGGCAGCACCATCGAGCGCAACGCCGCCTCCACACGTCGATCCTCAACGATGACATAGCGAACGGCGGACGGGGTCGTGTTCTCATCCGGGCGCGCCTGCGCCAGTTCACTTTTTACCTGCTCGAAAAAGGTCAGGATCTTGGGCGAGACCATCAGAGAATCGAGCGCGAGGCGCGGGTTCAGATTAAGGGCCTGGGTGAACTGATAGCGGGTCTCCGACGGGTTTTGAGAAAAAGCGAGAAGCCCTAGGATGGTATGTACGTCGGCGAGTTCTTGAGGCGTATACCGCTCGAAGGCTTCCAGCGCCGCCTGGGCCGAATCGGCGGCAGCCGTGTAGTCGAGTTGCTGGTAGGCTCTCCAGATGTCCTCCACGCGCGGAACAGGGGCTGACTGGCTCCAGACCGGCACGGCCACCCCCAGAAGGACGGCATTCACGATGAGAACACGCACCAGAGATCTCATACTAGTGGATAATAGCCATCATTTTCCGCGCTGCGAGATCGCCTTGTTGCAGGCGATAGAAGTAGACGCCGCTACTCAGGGGCATGCCGCCTTGCCCTCGGCCCTCCCACCGTACCTGGTGCATGCCGGGGGCCAGCATGCCGTCGATGAGGGTGGCCACACGCCGTCCCCGGATGTCGTAGATGGAAAGCATCACGCGGCGCGAAGAGGGCTGAGCAGAGACGGAGAACGTGATCGTGGTACCGGATCGGAACGGGTTTGGATAGTTCTGATCGAGGTAGAAATCCGGGGGAGTCATCGGTAGCTCTGAAGCCACGTTCCGAATGCCAAAGGATTCGACCGAATCCAACACCCGCCCCCCGGCATCGCGCCCGCCTATCACATAGAGCACTCCGTCAACAGCAACAGCAACGCTGTTCTCCCGCGCGATGTTCAGGCGCGGCATCGATTGCCACGCCCCGGCAGCGGGAGCCAGCCGTTGCACATCAGCAAGGATGCTGTTGTTCGCATCGCGCCCCCCAATTACAAAAACCGTGTCGTTGATCGCCGCCGCCGCCAGGCTCCCTCGCGAGACAGGCAGCACGGGCAAGAAATCGAACGTTCCGTTGGGGCGGAGCCGCTGCACCAGATCAAGCGGACCGAACCGGCTGAACCCTCCGATGTAGAGCACCGTGTCGCCGAGTGTGACGGCGGCAAAAGAAGCACGAGGAATGCCCAGGTTTCCGAAACTCGCGCCTTTGCTCGCCGCCGTGCCGCCTCCTTGGTCGCAACGGGCATCTTCGGCTTCGCTATCACGCTCGTCGTCGATGCGAAAGGTTACGTCGTCGTCGAACGCCGCTTCTCCCTGCCGCACCACATACACGCGGTACTGTCCCCGTCCCTGGTTCCCGGTGCCTGCTGCCGTATCGGCGGACACCACGGTCACCGGCGTTCCCGCGTTGAAGGCGCTCAGGTTCCAGTCCGGCGGGACGGTCGGGTCGTTCGCGCCCGCCTCGGTATAGGTAAAAAAGACCTGCGACCAATCGACGGGGTCGTTGCTCCCGCCGATCCGCACATAGTCGCGAATGTTGAACGTATCGCCGATGTTGAGATCGATGTTCCCCTGGCAAAATTCCAGCTTACCCTGCGTATTGCCTCCATCGTCGCCGCCGTCATCATCGCCGTCGCCGTCATCGTCTTCGACCCGGATACGCGTCGCCACCAGCACGTCGTCCGCGTTGCGCTCGCCCCGAACCTCCACAACCATCCCCACCGCCAGGTCCGACAGCGTGATCGCGTTGTTGTCCCCGTCGAGAATCTCCGTGCTGTCGGCTACCACGAACGTCGTCCCTCCCACCGTGATGCTCGACGCATCCAGCGCCTCTATCGCACCCGTAACCTCGACTTCGCCGCCCCCTCCATCATCATCGCCGTCGTCGTCATCATCGCCGTCGCCGTCATCGTCTTCGACCCGGATACGCGTCGCCACCAGCACGTCGTCCGCGTTGCGCTCGCCCCGAACCTCCACAACCATCCCCACCGCCAGGTCCGACAGCGTGATCGCGTTGTTGTCCCCGTCGAGAATCTCCGTGCTGTCGGCTACCACGAACGTCGTCCCTCCCACCGTGATGCTCGACGCATCCAGCGCCTCTATCGCACCCGTAACCTCGACTTCGCCGCCCCCTCCATCATCATCGCCGTCGTCGTCATCATCGCCGCCGTCGTCTTCCTCTCCTTCGAATTCCACCCACGAGCCCTGGTTGGTATCGTAGAATTCGATGGTGTCGAGAATCTGTTCCTGGGCGTTCGATCCTCCGGCAACGAATATGTTGGATTTTCGAAGGACCGCCGTGAGACCCTGGCGTTCTTCATCCATGCTCTCGAAGGATTGCCACCGATTTTCGGCAGGATCGTAGAATTCCACCTCCTTGAGCACCCTGCCACTCTCATCCTGGCCGCCGAGCACGTAGACCTTGCCCTCGAACGTCACGGCGGCGGCATGAACACGGGACGTACGCATGGCGGGGAGTTCCGTCCATTGATCAATTCCCGGATCATAGCGAGACGCCGCATCGAGAACATTCCCGAATCGATCCTGCCCCCCGAGCACGTAAATCTGTCCATCCAGCTCGGTAGCGGCCACACCGACCCTCGCGGCGCGAAGCGGTGCGCGAAACTCCCACTGGGTTTGCGCCCACACCGACGTCGCGCTGCAAGATAGCAGCAGAGCAAAGAAAAACTGCCGGTATTTCATACTCTCAGCCCCTTTGCGGGTTGAAACCTGTGCATTCTGTGCGCAACGAAGCGCCTCCAGCGACGCCCCGCACGCAGACTGCAAGCGGCATACCAATTACTGCCTGAGTAACGTGTTGAGGTTAAAACGAAGCGTCTGTACCTCGCCGCCCCGGATGGTGAACGAGGTATCCAGCACACCGAGGTCCGGGTGGCTCAGCCGCAAGTCGTGCCGCCCCGGCCTCACGATGAGGGGACGATCCAGGGGCGTCGTATCCTGCACCGCGGCGTCAATCGAGATTTCGGCCCAGGGGGCGACGATAATATTGAGTTGCCCTACCAGGGTCCAGAGGGAAACATCCAGGTGCTGCTCTTCACCGGGCTTGATCTCGACCGGAACGCGGTGTTCAGGAAAATAGGGATGTCTCAGCACCACCTCGTAGGTACCGGGCGACTGCGACGTGCGAAGCGGCGATTCTCCCAACTCCTCGCCGTCGATGGTAACCACGGCCCACGGTTTCACGTCGATGCGGAGCGTGCCCTGCGCATCCGTGGCTCCCTCCGTCATGACCGGTGCCCCGATGTCCGTGATGTTCAGCGCCGTCGTGTCTTCGGATACTTCCGGCACCGGAGGCGGAGCATCCTGGGACGGCAAGGCCGATAGATCCTGTCCCTCCGACGGCTCCACCGACGACAGGATCACCGACGCGGTGTCGTCGTCCTGTATTTCACCGGACGCCACCGGCTGCCCCGGATCGACTTCGGGCAGGGGACCCTTTTCCGGCACAGTGACGGTTGGAGATCCGGACGAATCATCCCTGAAGTAAAGACTCCCCCCTATGCCCCCAACGAGAAGGACGGTCGTCATGATACCGAGCACCCATTGCACGCGGCGGTGCCGGACGCGCCGAACCGGCGGTGCCGCCTTCCGATCGTCCCGCTTAAGCACGTCCTGCGTCTCTTCCCTAGACGAGGGAGCCCGCATCGTGCTCCGGTAGGCACTCGGATCTTCCTGGTAGGCTTTCAATGCCGATGAACCCGCCGTCAGGCCGTACTCCGCCCGAAAAGCTTCCAGGTCCATGATCAGCGCCTGTGCCCCGGCATAGCGCTCGGCGGGGTCCTTGGCCAGTAGCCGCGCACAGATCGCACGGGCCCCGGAGGGCAGGTCGGCGAAACGGTCGAGGCGAGGCAGCGGATCGTGGTGGAGCACCGCATCGAGCAAAGCGCTGGTCTCGGCCCCCACAAACGCAGGGCGGGCGGTCAGCACTTCGAAGAACATCGCGCCGAGCGAGAACAGGTCGGAAGCAGGCGTCGGGGGCTCGCCGCGCACAATTTCGGGAGCCAGATAGCCGGGGGTCCCCCGCACTTCGGGCCGGCTAGTGTCCTCGACCAGCGACGCCATCCCGAAATCGGCGAGCTTGACCTGTCCCTCGTACGAGACGAGAATATTCGAAGGTTTGATGTCGCGATGGAGGATGCCCCGGGCGTGAGCGGCCTGGAGTCCTTGAGCGGCTTCCAACACAACAAACGTCGCCAACTCGACCGGCAGCGGCCCGGACGCAAGCAAGGCCCGCACATCAACGCCCTCCACGTACTCGGCGGCGAGATAGACCTGCCCCGCATCCCGACCACATGCATAGACCGTCACCACGTTGGGATGTTGCACCTGGCTGACCAGCCGCGCCTCATCCTCAAACCGGCGCACCCGTTCTTCGTCGTGGCTCAGGCTGGGCCGCAGCACTTTCAGCAGCACGAACCGGTCGAGAGAGCGTTGGTAGCCTTTATAGACGACGGTCGAGACGCCCTGCGCCAGTTCGGCAAACGGCTGGATGTCCGCTATGCATCCGAGGCTTCCCATTCTTTCAATCGATAATGCAGCCACCGCCGCGACACCCCCAGCACCCGTGCGGTCTCCGAGACGTTGCCGTCGCAGTCGTCGAGGGTGCGGTGGACGAGGCGCCGTTCGGCCTCCTTGAGCGTAAGGCCCGGTTCGAAAGGCTCCATCGTCCGTTGATCCGGCAAACGGAGATCGGTTTGGTCAATGAGATCCGTCCGTGCGAGAACGACGGCCCGCTCGATGGTGTTTTCCAGTTCGCGCACGTTGCCGGGCCATGCATAGGCGCGTAACGCATCCAGTGCCTCGGGGGTAAACCCGCGGATATGGTGGCGCGAACCGACCGCATACTTGTCCAGGAAATGATGAGCCAGCAGCGGGATGTCGCTTCGTCGCCGGCGTAGCGGCGGCATCGTGATCGCAATGGTGTTGAGCCGATAGTAGAGATCCTCGCGGAACGAGCCGTCGCGGACCAGATCCTGGAGCTTCTTGTTCGTCGCCGAGATCACCCGCACATCCACATTACGCACCTGGGTCTCACCGACGCGCTTGATCTCGCCTTCCTGCAACACGCGCAGCAGGGCGGTCTGGATACGCGGGCTGAGGTCGCCCACCTCGTCGAGGAAAATAGTCCCTCCGTCGGCTGCTTCGAAGAGCCCCTTCTTATCCGCCATGGCCCCGGTGAAGGCCCCTTTCTTATGCCCGAAGAGCTCGCTTTCGAGCAGTTCGTCGGAGAGAGAACCGCAGAAGATGGCCACAAAGGGCTGATCCTTTCGGTGCCCGTTGTAGTGAATCGCGCGAGCCACCAGTTCTTTGCCCGTGCCGCTCTCGCCCTCGACGAGCACGGTGGCATCGCTGTCGAGCACCCGCGACATCATCTCGAACACGTCGCGCATCCGGTCACACTGGCCGATGATCTCATCGAAGCCGTGGATGCGTTGAATCTCGGTATGCAGCCGCCCGTTTTCTTCGCGGAGAGTCTGATACAGCCGCGCATTTTCGATGGCCACGGCGGCCTGGTTCGCAAAGGCGTTGAGGAAGGGCAGCGTGTCGCGGGTGAAACGCCCGCGCCGGGTGAGGCTGTCGAGGTAGATCGCGCCGATCTGGCGCTCTTTGAGTCGAAGCGGCACACAGGCGATGGACTGGATCTGCTGAAGCACGATGCTCTCGGCCCCGCCGAAGCGATCATCTTCCAGGGCTTCGTAGATCAGCACCGGCTCGCCGTTGCGCAAGACATCGTAGACGACGCTGGTCGAAAGGCGCACAAGGTCGCCCAGTTGTTCTTCGGTGAAGTTGCGCTGCACCTTGACCTCGAACCCTTCCGGATGCACTTCCGAAGTGAGCAGGATGAATCCGCGCTCGGCGTCGAGCGTCCCCATGGCGATTTCCAGCACCTTTTCCAGCAACGCGTTCGGCTCCTGGATGGTGTTGATCGTCAGGGCGATCTCGGAGAGGGCCTCCAGGGAATGCTGGAGGGCGTTGGTCTGAAGATCCATGGTCAGGGTATACGGAATCCCGCTTCTTTGGAACGACTCTGATTGCCGAACTCATCTATCACCGAAAGGGTCCAGAAGTACGCGCCCGAGGCCAGGGAGCTTTCCAGGCGCATCGAGGTTACGTCGCTGCTGATCTCTTCGACGGTCTCCACCAGCACCGTCCGATTGACCTCATCGCGAAACACGTCGATCCGGTAGGTAAAGGCGAAAGCGGGCGGGAACGGTTCCCAGGTCAGCGTCGGTCGGTCGGTCTCTAGCAAGGCCAGCCCTTGCGGACCGGCTGCCACCGGCGTCTCTTCGATGACCCGCACGAGTTGTTGCGGCGCGCTCCGGGTGCTATCTCCTTGCTGATCGCGCGCGTTCAACCGGAGCGTCCGGCCCAACAACGCTTGCAGGCTGACGGTGGGCAGCGAGTCGGATTCGATGCTTTTCTCAAACCGCCCGGCCGCCTGGGGTTCCAGCGGCAAGCTAAAGTTGAGATCGGGGATTTCTACCCATACTCCCGCGATGTCGAAGAGGCCGTCCGCATCGCGCACTTCGGTCTGGACTTCCAGAAAATACAGATCGTTCTCCGGCCACCAGCGACTGATGTGAACGGTGTGGAAGGTAACGCTCGTGAGGACCGGCAGCGCGTTCAGGCGTAAGACGGGCACTGCGAGCAACAAGCCGGCCTCAACGGCGAGCGAATCGAGCATGCCGACGGCATAGCCCTCTTTGTGAACACGAAGTTGATAGCCCGTCCCGGATGGAATGCCCACCAGTTCGAACCGTCCCTGGGCATTCGTCCGTGTGACCCGTTCTGCTTTCCCGGAGGTCGGCGCCGGAAGAAGGTGCACTTCGGCGCCGTCCAACGGCGCTTCCGTGCGGTCCGTGATGTGCCCGGAAAGGTCTCCTTCGTCTATGAATTGATCCGAGTTTGGATCGAGCGGATTGTCGTGCGGCGCGTCGCCCAAACACCCCGAGCCGAGACCCAATGCAACCATCAGGGCGGCGAACAAAACAGTCCGGTTCATCTCTACCTCTCAGACGGCGGGCAAGGCAACACAAGGTCGGAATACGCACCCGGCAGCACCGACACTGTCGAGCCAACATAGGTATTCCGGCGTCTTTCTTCAAGCAAGGGGGTGTAAGGTCGGGTAAGTCAACGCCTACATCAAGAGGAAAGCGCCCTATACGTAGCGACAAAGTTGTGACGGGCATCCCTCGCTCCGGCACGTCACGGCACCAGCACACTCCGCACTTTGGCCCCCTGGATGTCAACGTCCTCATCGACCGTCTTTCGAAAAGGCATGAACTGCCCCGGCTCAATGTTGCGTACGACCACGCTCATCGTGGTGACGAGGCGGTTATCGCCGTCGTAGAGGCCGATCTGGATCTGCGCATTCCGGATCCATTGCGAGGTAGGATTATAGAGTTTCCCCATCACCACACGCGCACCGCCGGGCAACAGGGAATAGGTGAAATCTTCCACGCTCACGTGCTCGCGTGCGTCGTCGGCGGGTCCCTGCCTTCCGCTGCATGCCGCTCCAAACAACGCACACAGGATAACGAATACTAGTACGGCTCTCACCAGATCCTTGTCCCTCATAGGTTAAACCTGAACCCTCGGCTCCGTGTCAGCCGAGGTCTTCAAGATTGGCGCGCAGCCGGTTCAATTCGGCGGTGGCGTCACGCTCCTTTTGACGCTCGCGTTCGACCACATCGGCGGGGGCGCGTGTGACAAACTGTTGGTTCTGGAGCTTGCGCTGAACGCCCATCAAGAAGGTCTCTTTCTGCTCGATCTCCCTGCCGAGCCGCGCCCGCTCGGCCTCTAAATCGACCATGTGGGCCAGCGGCACGAACACTTCGTTCTCGCGAATCACCACCGAGGCGCTGGCCTTCGGCTTGGCCTGCCCGATCCCGACGGTCAGGTCCGACACCCGCGCCAGTTTGGCGAAATAGCGTTCGTTGGCCGCCAGCGCCCTCGTCAGATCATCGGCACCCTGCGGCAGATTGATGATGGCCGCAACTTCTTTGCCCGGTGCCACGCCGTACTGGCTCTTGACGTTGCGGATGCCCGAGACCATCTCCTGTAACAGAGAGAACGTCGCCGCCGCCCGGTCGTCGGTCTCGGCGACATCGGCCTCGGGCCACGCCGAGACGATGCACGCCTCTCCCTCTTCACGGGAACGCAGCCGCCACCACAGCGCCTCGGTGATGAACGGCATGAACGGATGCAGAAGCTGCACCATCTTTTCGTAGAGTTCGACGGCCAGCGCGATGGTTTCCTCGTCCATCGCCTTTCCGTAGGCCGGCTTGATGAGTTCAAGGTACCAGTCGCAGTAATCGCCCCAGAACAGCGTGTATATCTTCGTGAGGGCCTCGTTGAGCCGGTACCGGGCAATATCCGCGTTGACCTCGTCGATGGTGCGATGGAGCCGGGTCAGCATCCACCGCTCCACCAGTTCCAACTCGTCGAAGGAACGCGCGCGGCGATAGTCCCTACCCTCTTCCATGAACTGGCCGAACACGTTGAACGCGTTCCAGATCTTGTTGGCGAAGTTGCGCCCCATCTCGAACTTCGTCGGGTCGAGCTTGATGTCCTGGCCCTGCGCGCAGAGGATCGTCAGAGAGAAGCGCACCGCATCGGCCCCATACTGCTCGATCATCTCCAGCGGGTCGATGCCGTTGCCGAGGCTCTTCGACATCCAGCGCCCGAGCTTGTCCTTGATCATCCCCGTGATGAAGATGTCGCGGTAGGGGATCTCGCCCATAAAATGCAGCGAGGCCATAATCATCCGGGCGATCCAGAAGAACAGGATGTCGTAGCCCGAAACGAGCACCCGGGTGGGATGAAAATACGCCAGGTCCAGCCGGACGTCCTCGTCCTCGGTGTGCGGCCAGCCGAGCGTGGCAAAAGGCCAGAGCCACGACGAAAACCACGTATCGAGCACGTCTTCGTCCTGCACCATGCCCGGCTCCGGCTGCTCGACGGACACCACAAAGTCACGGCTCTCGTCGATCTCGCCGAGTTCGTCGGTGTAATACCATACCGGGATGCGGTGCCCCCACCAGAGTTGGCGCGAAATCGTCCAGTCGCGGATGTTTTCGAGCCAGCGGAAGTATTCGTTTTCCCACCGCTTCGGATAGAACGTGATGGTGCCGTTGCGCACGGCTTCGAGGGCAGGCTCGGCCAGCGGCTTCATCTTGACGAACCACTGCCGCGAGATGAGCGGTTCGATGATCGCCTTCGACCGGCTGGAAATCGGCACGCTGACCTTGTACGGTTCGACCTTCACCAGCAACTCCCGGGCCTCCAGGTCTTCGACGATCTTGTCCCGCGCCGCAAAGCGATCCAGCCCGGCATAGGGGCCGCCGTTCTCGTTGATGGTGGCATCCGGGTTCATCACGTTGACCACTTCAAGAGCGTGTCGCCGGCCGATCTCGAAGTCGTTCTTATCATGCGCCGGGGTCACCTTGAGCGCGCCCGCGCCAAACTCCATCTTGACGTACGTATCCCCGATGATGGGGATCTCGCGGTTCATCAGCGGCAGAACGGCGTGCTTGCCGATGAGGTGCCGGTAGCGTTCGTCCTCGGGATGGACGGCCACGGCCGTGTCGCCCAGCATCGTTTCGGGCCGCGTAGTGGCGATGGTAAGATGGTCGCTGCCGTCGGCCAGGGGATAGCGGATGTGCCACAGGTGCCCGTCGCGCTCGACGTTGTCCACCTCTTCGTCGGAGAGTGCGGTTCTATCAACGGGGCACCAGTTGACGAGGTAGTTGCCCCGGTAAATAAGCCCTTCTTCGTAGAGTTGGACGAAGACCTTTTGCACGGCATGCACGTAGCGCTCGTCCATCGTAAAGCGCTCGCGACGCCAGTCGCACGAGTCGCCCAGGCGACGTTTCTGCTGGAGGATGATGTCGCCGTATTCGCCGACCCAGTCCCAGACCCGCTCGACGAACGCCTCGCGGCCCAGGGCGTGGCGGTCTTTGCCTTCCTGCTCCTTTAGCACGCGCTCGACGACGTTCTGCGTGGCGATGCCGGCATGGTCTTTTCCGGGCATCCAGAGGGCCTCGTAACCCTGCATGCGCCGGAGCCGGGTGAGCGCGTCCTGGATGGTATCTTGCAGGGCGTGGCCCATGTGCAACCGGCCCGTCACGTTGGGCGGCGGCATCGAGATGACGTGCGGCTTTTTGCCCGCGCTGCGCTCGGTGCGGAAGAAGTCGTTGTCCTCCCAGTATCGATACCACCGCTCTTCAATTTCGGTAGGATCGTACACCTTGCTCGCGCCGGTTGCCGGGGTTGGGGTCGCCTGTGTAGCCATAACGAGGGGTTCGTCGTCAAGATCGTTGCGATAACAAAAAAAGCGGATGGCTTGAAAGCTGTCCGCTGAACACTCGGGCGCGTGAACTTAAAAAAACCCGACTGAACCGGCGGAGTTCCTACGATGCGGCAGGCTTCACTTTTTCCGCATTCAGCCGATGTAGGAGCCAGGTATCTGTACTATTCTCCTCCACGTTTCTTCTGCCATGATGAGACTACGCATCGTTCCCTTCATCTTCCTGCTTGCGATCTCGCTTACCCCCACAGCCTGCCGAAACGAAACAAGAACCCCGGAAGAACTATTCACCGCAGCTCAGAAAAAGCAAGAGGCTGGAAATAAAGAAAAGGCCCTGGCACTATACCAGGAAGCCGCTCAACAAGGCCACGCCGAAGCCCAGTTAGCCCTGGCCGGCTATTACTGCTGCGGCAGTCTCGGCTCGTTGTGGTGCTCCTCCGGGGGCCATACCTGCGGGGGGCGTTTCGCGGATAAGCCGCTGGCAGAAAAATGGTATCGTGAGGCTGTGCCTGCTTTCAGAAAAAAAGCCTACGCAGGCGATGTAGAAGCTCAGCACACCCTCGCCCAGTTATCCTATGCAGGAGCCGGCGTGGATGAAGATTGGAACGAGGCCCGTCGATTCTGGCGCATGGCGGCTGATCAACAAGATCCCCGGGCACACTTATGGCTGGGCTGGTTAAGCCAGAGAGAAGAGAACCATACAGAGGCCGTAACATGGTATCAGTCAGCCGCCGAACTGGGCCATGAATCCGCCTACGGACAGCTCTCACACCTTTACCTGATGGGCAAGGGCGTTCCGCAAAACGTGGTGAAGGCGGTCGAACTACTCCATGAAGTCATCGCGCTGGGCAACACGGAAGCACAGACGCACCTGGACCGACTGATTCATGGCATACGTCGAGGCGCTTCGAACGGCTTTGAGGAATCGAAGCAATACCTCAGAGAATTGGAAGCGGCGGGCCTGTTACCCGCCGAGGCCCCTGCCGAACCGACCTCCTGACCGCAACGCGGGCTGTCAGCCGTCGCCTTCTTCTTCATCACCCTGCGGTATCCTGACGCCAAGCTGCGCTACGAGCCAGCGCCGGTACACCTCGGCCTCGTGGCGCTTGCCCGTCCAACGGGCACGGTTGAACATCGTCAGCGCCATCACCAGCGCGTGATGCTGACCGGCCCGGTCCTGCGCCACGTCGAAATGATGATAGTGCTGATCGATCAAGGCCACGCTCCGCTGCGCCGTCTCGACGTTTTTGAACCCCAGCTTGCCCGCAAAAAACTTGGAATACACATTCATCGGGTGCACTGTGGAGGTGTAGAGGTCGAAGTAGTCCTGCCTCAGGTTTTCGTCGCGCAGGACCGAGGCGACGTAGGTAGGCCGGGTGCCGGTGAGCATCGCCAGGTCTTCGACTTCCCCCACCCCTGAAAGAAACAGCGAAATGATCTGATCCTTCTTGCTCACGGCTTCGGGTTGCCGGGCCTCTTTTCCTGATTTTTCGGCCATATCGCTTTGACACCGGATGAATTAGGAAAATAACGACGGGGTTCGGGGACGACCACGCAGGAGGGCTCCTACGGTGCCGGGAAGTCGATGTGCGCCATGACGCGACGGGCCTGGGCCAGGTGCCGTCGTTCGTGGGCCGCCGTCGATTCAAACCAGACGCCCAGCGGCAGGCGAATCAACGGGAACGCGGCGGACGGGGCCTTCACCCGCCGAAGGTCCAGCCCATCAGCCTCGTGGACCCGCTGCACCAGGCTGTCCTGAAGCGCCAGGAACGTCGCGAGCACCTCTTCTTTAGCGAGGCTTGAAGACGACGGTTCGAACGCCTTCGGCACTTTGAACCGGCGGCGGGACGAAGGCTGCATGGCCTCGATCCACCATCGACCGAGCCACCCGTAATCGAACGGTCCGTCGCGTTCCATCTTTCGTGCGCGTCCCCGCCGAATCGCCTCGTCCAGCTTCGGAAGCAAGAGCCTGCCAGCCGTATTCAAATGATCCAGGCATTCGGCTACCGACCAGTGCTCGGGGTCGTGACGCCAGTTGAACGCCGCCTCGTCCAACCCGGCTACCAGGGTCCGTGCCTCCCCTTTGACGGCCTCAAACCGGCGCGCATAGTCACGCAACTGAGACGACCGAGGGTCCGATGGATTCTCATTCGGCTCCATAATGACGGCGAGTTATGTCCAAGGGGGTCGACCAAAGGCAAGGAGGTATCACAAGGTACACCTTCCAGCAACAAACGACACGGCACCCCCTGGCGACACCCTGCGGATGGCGCGGTTCGTCGATTCCTTGTCTCTCCGGGTCCTGCACGGTTTCCTACCCTGTCGGTTCTTCGGCCAACAGTTCATCGAGCGCCGCATAGAGCATCTCGGCGGTGAAGGGTTTGGCCAGAAAAAGACTGGCTCCGGCGGCAAGCGCTTCTTGCGTTCGGCTGTCGGCCATGCCGCTCGTGGCGATAATCGGAAGATTAGATTGCTGTTGGCGTAAGAATCGGATCGTTTCGACGCCCCCCATTTCGGGCATCACCAGATCGGTAACAACCGCGGCAATCTCGTCCTCGTGCTTGGCAAAAAGCGCCAGCGCTTTTTCTCCGTTCGGTGCTGATAAAACGCGGTATCCGGCCCGTTCCAGCGTTTCCTGGGCCGTATCCAGAATAAACGGTTCGTCATCAACGACAAGAATGAGTTCGCCTTCGCCCTCCCGGACGTGGGAGGGTAACCCCTCGGGGTGGATGGCGGCATCTTTCACGGTCACCGGAAGGAAAATGTAAAAGGACGTCCCTGCCCCCACGTCGCTTTCGACACCGACAAAACCGCCGTGGCTCTTGACGATGCTGTAGACGGTCGAGAGCCCGAGCCCCGTCCCTTTGCCCGCCGGTTTCGTCGTAAAAAACGGTTCGAAGACTTTGTCGAGCACATCGGGAGAAATGCCCACCCCGGTATCGGTGATCGACACTTTGACGTACGCGCCCGGCTTCGCCTCGAGATGCCGCTTCGCCAACTGCGTATCGGCGATCAGGTTTTCGGCCTGAATCGTGAGTTGCCCTCCACGCGGCATGGCATCACGGGCATTCACACACAGGTTGACGAGTACTTGCTGTAGCTGCGTCGCATCTCCGTGGACGACCCACAGGTCGTCCGGGATGTACGTTTTGACATCGACCGTGGGCGGGAACGCTTCTCGGGTCAACTCTTCCACTTCGCGAATGACGTGTTTGAGATGTAGCGGCACGCGTTCGCCCTGAACCCCTCGCGCGAAGGCCAACACTTGTTTGACCATCTCGGCCCCCCGCTGCCCACTCTGCTGGATCATCGCTAGCGTGCGTTGTGCTTTCTCATCGTCGGCATAGCGTTGCTGCATCACCTTCACGCCCAGCAGGATAGGCACCAGCAGGTTCCCCAGGTCGTGCGCAATGCCGCTCACCAGCCGCCCGATACTCTCCATCCGTTGGGCTCTCAACATTTGCGACTCTAAGAGCTTATGTTCAGTCACATCGGTGTTGATCACAAGAATGGAACGAGGCTGTCCCGCGCTGTCGCGCACGAGCGTCCACCGGCTCTCGACGATGATCACACCTCCCTTTTTGGTCTTCTGATGCAACTCGCCGGACCATTCGCCTCCTTCCCGGACGGCTTCATGTGCCGTCTTCAACGTGGGTTCGTTGGGATCAAAGAGCCATTCGTCGACGACGCGGCCCATCATCTCTTCGGCCGTCCAGCCGGTCAACCGCTCGGCGCTCTTGTTCCAGTAGATCACCCGGTTGTAGAGGTCGTAGGCGCAAATAGCGTCCCGGGCTTTATCGAGCAGGGCCGCCTGCTCGCGAATGCGTTCCTCGGCCCGCTTGCGCTCGCGGGCATAGCGAATCGACCGTTCGAGCAACTGGGCATCGAACTCCCACTTGACCAGGTAGTCGGCTGCACCGGCGGCCATAGCTCGCAAGTCTACCTCGCGGTCGCCCTGTCCTGTGAGCAAGATGAACGGCGTGCGGCACCCCTGTTCGACAGCTTCGCGCAGCAGATCCAGTCCGTTCTGCAACCCGAGCCGATAGTCGACCAGGGCAATGTCGTAAGGATAGGACGTGACCGCGTTGAGCCCCTCTTCGTAGCCCTTCGCCCAATCGATGCCGGCCTGCACCCCGCTCGCCTGATTGAGCAGACGCTGCGTGATAAACAAGTCATCCTCGTCATCGTCGATGAGCAGGATCTTGAGCGGTTCCTTCATCATACCCTCACGTCTCGCGTGGCGGCAGTTTCACAATCTCGAACCAGAAATCCCCGAGCACTTTAATGGCCTTGGCCAGCCCATCGAAAGTGACCGGTTTGGTCACAAACGCATTGACTCCCAACTCATAGCTCTGAAAAATATCCTGTTCGGCCTGCGAGGTCGTCAACACTACCACGGGAATGCGCCGCAGGGCCGGATCGGCCTTGATGATCTGCAACGCCTCACGCCCGTCCATGCGCGGCATGTTCAGGTCCAGCAGGATGAGGCCGGGACGCGGCGCACTGCCAGGCTTGTCATACTTGCCACGACCATAAAGATACGCGACCAACTCTTCTCCATTTTCCACCCACTTGATCGTGTTGGACAGGCGGTTCTTGGTCAACGCCCGCATAGTCAACAGGCGATCATCCGGGTCGTCTTCGGCCAGCAGGATGACAAGAGATTCACGTGATTCCATGATGCCGCGTTGTCTTCACCGGAGGAGAGTGACAGGGAGATAATAGCATTGCTTCTTCGCCGGGGCAACTCCGAAGCGCGATGACGTCCTGATTCCGCTCGACCTGCTTAGCCCGCTTCCCCCTGATATCGCTGCCGAATCTCGTCCAGGCTATCACCGCCGAACTTTTCCAGGAAGGCGTTGGCGAGGACGAAAGCCACGGTGGCTTCGGCGACGGTGGAGGCCGCCGGCACGCTGGTCACGTCGCTGCGTTCGTAGCGCGTCGGCTGGGCTTCACGCGTAGCAATATCGACCGTATCGAGCGGCTTGATGAGCGTCGGGATGGGTTTCATGTAGCCGCGCACGATGATGGGCATCCCGTTGGAAACGCCCCCTTCGACGCCGCCTGCGTGATTCGTCCGTCGCCGGTACGTGCCATGTTCCAGCATAATCGGATCGTGGACCAGGGAGCCGGGCCGGGAGGCCGCCTCCACCCCATCGCCGATCTCTACCGCTTTCTGCCCCTGGATCGAGAGGATCGCCTGGGCAAGCTGCCCGTCGAGCCGGCGGTCCCAGTGTACGTACGAGCCGAGCCCCGGCGGCACGCCCGTCACAATCACCTCGTAGATGCCGCCCAGCGAGTCGCCCCGATTCTTGGTCTTCTTGATATGCTCAATGCAACGCTGCGTCAGTTCAGCATCGAGCATCCGCACGTCACTCTCGTCGGCGGCTCGGTTCAGCGCTTCCGCCCCGTCGCCGATCAACGCCGCGGCGCGCGCGTGCCACAGCTCGGAGGCGGCATAGCCCACTTCGCCGATCCGGATCACATGGCTGCCCACCTCAATGCCGACCTGTTTCAGCACCTGTCGCGCTACCGTACAGCAGGCCACCCGCATGGCCGTCTCGCGCGCGCTGGACCGGTCGATCACGGGCCGGATGTCGGAAAATCCATATTTTTGCACGCCCACCAGGTCGGCGTGGCCGGGCCGGGGCAGCGTCACCGGCTCGATCCCTTCGCTCGATCCTTCGACGGCCATGACCTCGGGCCATCCCGAGCGGTCGCGGGTGTAGGCGGCATTATCGAGGCGCAAGGCAATGGGGCCGGCGATGGTCCTGGCAAACCGAACGCCGGAATAGATGTGCACCTTATCGCGCTCAAACTTGGCGCGTCCGCCCCGGCCGTAGCCCAACCAGCGCCGTGCTAGATGATGGTTCAGATCGTCCGGCGTGAGCGGAATCCCTGCCGGTACGCCTTCCACGATGCCGATGAGCGCCTCGCCGTGCGACTCTCCAGCTGTCAGATAGCGAATCATGCCAATCGTTCGTCCAAAACCGAGCGTAAAAGAAAGCCAGACCGGCACGCCGCCGACCTGGCTCTGGGCCTGATACAGGTTGCAATCTAAAAGCTAGACTCGACAATCGAAAATGTGTTACTCGCGCTCCGGCACATCCAACTCGTAGAACGCGGCCAGGCCGCTGCGCCGCCGGACACGCACAAGCACGGTTTCGGAAGCCTCGGCGGCCTGTGCGAACAGACGCACCGCATCTTCTACCGAGGCGACGGCCTCGCCGTTGATCCGTTCGATCACTACGTCGCGCGGGAGTCCGGCGCTATCGGCCACCGTCCCCTTTTCGACATATGCCAGATAGACACCGTCTTCCAGATCAAATCCGTCGCGCTCCCGGTCGGTGACGGTTCGGAGACCAACACCCCATCCCTCAAGCTGGAAGACATCCAGCGTCGGGCTCGAATCGCTTCCTTCCGGAACAACCGTAGGGGTCGGTTCGAGGCTGCGGAACTGCTCTTTCCCTTGCAATTCGACCTGGAGATGCCGCGTCGTTCCTTGCCGCCAGACTTCGAGCGAGACCCGGTCGCCCGGACGATGGCGGGCAATGACGCTTTGTAATTCATTGGGCGCATTCACCTGGTGCCCTTCGACTGAGATCACCACGTCGCCCTGATGCAGTCCGCCCCGGTCTGCCGCTCCGTCGCGTTCTACACCGAGGAGATAGACTCCCCCGATCTGGTCCAGGCCGAGTTGCCCGGCAGCCGCCGCATCGATGCCGCGAATCGTGACGCCCAGGTAGCCCCGCTGTACTTCTCCAAACGCAATCAGGTCGCGGACGACCCGCTCCATCAGGTTGACGGGCACGGCAAAACCATAGCCTTCATACGACCCGCTTTCGGTGGCAATGGCTGTGCTGATTCCGATCAGTTCGCCCTGCAAGTTGACCAGCGCCCCACCCGAGTTGCCGGGGTTGATGGCGGCATCGGTCTGGATAAAATCCTCGATACCAAGGGGATCATCGATGATGCGGACCTGACGCCCGAGCGCACTGACGATGCCCGCCGTCACGGTCGAGGTCAGACGAAAGGGATTGCCAATAGCCAGCACCCACTCACCCACCTCTACTTCATCCGAATCTCCAAGGGCGGTAACGGGCAGGTTTTCGGGGTTCTCAAGCTGAATCACGGCCAGGTCTGTCGAGGGATCAATCCCGACAACGCTGGCAGAAAACTGCCGTTTGTCGGACAGCGTCACCTGGATGCGACGCGCACGGTCGACGACGTGGTGGTTGGTAACCACGAAGCCCTGTTTGCTAATGATCACGCCGCTGCCGACGCTTTGACGCGGAATATCACGGAATAGTTGATCGTCGAGTTCTTCATCGTCGAAATTATGGAACCATTCGCGCGGCACATCGCGGGTGGTCTGCCCATCGACCTGGATATAGACGACCGCAGGCGTTACGTGCTCGGCTACATCTTTGAACAGGCGATTGAGCGAGAGCATATCGACCGATGCCGCCCCGTCTCCGGAGTCGGGCACAGACCTCGAAGGCATGGGCTGAGCACTTCCGAGTTCAACACGCTCCACCACGCGGGGAACTACTGTTCTCTGTGGAGGCACATCCACGACAAACAGCATGACCAGAATCCCTCCGAGCAGCCCTATCAGCACCAGACCTATCCCGATCAGGATCGATGTATGAGGAATACGACGTGGTCTAT
Organism: Rhodothermales bacterium; assembly: GCA_046756545.1. Lineage (GTDB taxonomy): Bacteria > Bacteroidota > Rhodothermia > Rhodothermales > JBHHWM01 > JBHHWM01. The sequence goes on from JBHHWM010000019.1 coordinate 20,342, forward strand.
CCATGAAATACCCGGCTACCAGATGATGCTCTTGCTCTTTTTCAGAGACCCGCCATCAGGGGGTTTGTTTCGCTTATGGCTGGCCTTTTATGCAAGGAAAGTAGTATCGAAACGCAAGATCCAGGCTCTTGTTGCGCTCCATTGATTCCCCTGTGCACCTCCCGGCGTCAAAGGAAACATCGGTTGCCTACCCGAAAAATCAAGCCCGGATTCGGATCGGTGACGCCCGGTCCGGTCTGCACAGGACCCTCACCGCCCTGGTTCTCCGAAGGATTGCTCTCCGAGTTTTCGGACCTCTCGGTGGGTCAAACGCGCCAGCTCTTTGCGGTCGCGCCGTGCCGTGGTGATGGGTTTGCCTATGCACACTTCCATCTCCACGCTTTTCAACCCGAGCAGGTGCCAGCAGTGTTCGAGAAACGTCTGGGTATTGTCGGCCCACGTCACTTCGTAGCGGCGTCCCAGGGCGGCAGGTTCCTCCTCCACGGCCAGGACGTTGAGGTAGAGGGGCAGCACGGCCTCGTCGTCGCGTTCGGCAACCGCCTGAAACGCCCCGGTTTTGAAGGGTTGCACGCCGTCTCCGCGACTGGTCGTTCCCTCCGGAAATACGAGGACGGGCACGCCGGCATGCAGCTTCTCTTGTACCTGCCGGACGAACATACTGGTCCGGGTAGGGCGTTCGCGATGGACCGGTAACATGCCCATCGTGCGGCACACCCACCCGATCAAAGGCCAGCGCCCCATTTCAGCTTTCCCCGCAAACGATACCGACAACTGAGAAGACAGCACCAGCGGATCGAGAATGCCGAGATGATTGCACACCATGAGCACCGTTTTTTCGGGCGGAAGTGTGCCCCGCATCGACACGCGCACGCCCAGCGCCCGGCACAGCGCCCGGCTTCCGATTTGCTGGCGATAGGCCCGGAACGCCGGGCGCTGGGCGGCAGGGCGCAGGCGTGCCGCCAGACTCGAATAGGCCGTGTGCACGACGGTCACGACCAATACACGCAAGAGTCGCCAGATTCGACGTATCATCCAAAAGCCAATGTTATCCGTTTCAGTCGCAAGGGTGGGGTGTAGAATAAGGGGGGCGTCAACATCCAAAACCGTTCATTCCGCACGATACTGTTCCCGACCACCCACCACGGTGCGCAGCACCCGGACCGTTCGGATTACTACCGGATCCATCTCGAAGAGGTTGCCGGAGAGCACTACAAAATCGGCCCATTTTCTCGGTTCGAGCGTCCCCAGGCGGGCTTCCTGAAACCCGGCATAGGCATTGGACGCCGTATAGGCACGCAACGCTTCCTCCACCGTAATCTTCTCTTGCGGCACCCATCCGCCGGGCGTTGCGCCATCGAGGGTACGACGCGTGACGGCGGCATAGATTCCCTCCAGCGGGCTGAGAGGGGCCACCGTCCAGTCAGAGCCGAAGGTCAGCGGGGCTCCGGCGTCCAGGAGCGAGCAGAACGCATAGGTCGTCTGGATGCGTTCCGGGCCGATGCGTTTCTCGGCCCATCGTCCGTCGTCGATGGCATGATAGGGCTGCATGGAAGGAACCACACCTTGGCCGGCAAAGCGCTCTATGGCCTCCCGCGAGAGGTGCTGCGCGTGCTCGATGCGAAAGCGGCGGTCGCGCGGGCCGTTTTGCGCGTCGGCCTCGGCAAACCGATCCAGGAGCCAGTCGTTGGCCCGGTCGCCGATGGCATGAATGGCCAGATGCAATCCCTCGGCGTCGGCCCGCAGGAGGTCGTCGCGCAAGGTGGTCGTGTCGGTCACGATGAGCCCGGCCGTCTCCGGTTCGTCGATGTAGGGTTCGTAAAACCACGCCGTCGTAGAGCCCAGCGATCCATCGACGAAGCCTTTGAGACCGCCCCAGCGCACCCAGTCGTCGCCCCGGCCGTGTTCGTGGATGAACGCCGCCAGGCGCGACCAGGAACGAAGCGGAACGAACGAGTAGATGCGCAGCTTGAGCCGTCCGTCGGCCTGCGCCCGGCGATAGGTTTCCAGATCCATCCAGCCACCGAAGCTCCCCACATCGTGCACCTGGGTCACGCCGAGCGAGAGCGCGTGAGCCATGGCCCGGCCCAGCGCCTCATCGAGTTCCTCTTCGGACGGGTCCGGCATAACGCGCCATACCAGATTCATCGCTTCATCCTTCAGGATGCCTGTCGGTTCGCCTGTTTCGGGATCCCGGACGATGGTGCCGCCTTCTGGATCGGGCGTCTCGCGGGTAACGCCGGCCAGGGCCAACGCGTTCGAATTCGCCAGCGCCATGTGCCCGTCGAGCCGGCTGACGAACACCGGCTGCTCTGTCGTCACCTCATCGATCCATGCGCGCCGGGGAAGAGCACCGCCCCAGCGTTCATGATCCCAGTCCCCCCCGGTGATCCACCGGCCTTCCGGAACGGACGCCGCAAACGCACCGATGCGCCGGGCAAATTCGTCCGGAGTATCGGCTGTGCGCAAATCGACGCTCGCCAGTTGGAAGCCGCCGCTCAGAAAATGCGTGTGGTTATCGATAAACCCCGGCACCACGAAGCCCCCTTCCAGATCCACCACACGGGTATCGGCCTGCCGCAAGGCGTCGATTCGGGCAGCGGGTCCCACGTCTTGCAGCATCCCGTCGCGAATGGCCAGCGCTTCGGCCCAGGGCTGATCCGCACGGCCCGTCCAGATCAGCGCGTTCGTATAGACGACATCAGGAGCCTGATCACAAGCGATAGACATGGGCATGATGAGTACGAAGATCCACAACCAATGAAAGCGCACCAACATAGTAGATCGTATGGTCAAAAGGTATGCAATCGTGCTGTCGAGCGTATTATCTCATGAATGCAGCGTCCGACGCCGTCGAAGAGGGTTCATGAACCGGCGGCTCGCACACAGGGAACGTGACCTTAAAAACACTGCCTACTCCCTTCTGACTCTTCACGTCGATGCGTCCTTCCATGATCGCTATGAGACGCGCCGTGATGGCTAATCCCAGGCCGCTGCCCTCATGCGAGCGCGCCAGGCCCGTCGATTCCTGCTTGAACTCATCGAACAGGTGCGGAATAAAGCTCTCGTCGATGCCAATCCCGGTATCCTCCACGCAGATGGCAACCTCCTCCCCTTCCTGCTCCACCGTTACACGTACCGCGCCCTTCTCGGTAAACTTGATGGCATTACCCACTAGATTGTAGAAAACCTGCTCCAGAAAACGACGGTCGAGGTTCACATAGACGGGTTGTAAGGGATGCACCAGATCGAGCGCTATCTGTTTTTGCTCTGCGAGCGGACGCAACAGTCGGATAACTTCGTCGATCTGGTCGCCTATGTGTATCCTTTCCCGGCGAAGCTCCAGCATACCGGCCCGCAACTTAGCCAGTTCGAGCAAGGCATTGACCGTGTGCAGCAACCGCTGCCCGTTCGACTCAATCGGGTCGAGAAATTCCAGATAATCTTCCGGCAGTTCTTCCTGCAAGATGGACGTAAAGCCCAGAATGGCCGTCAGGGGTGTGCGTAACTCATGCGAGGTAGTTGCCAGGAACTCGTCCTTGAGTCGATTCACTTGCACGAGGCCCTCATTCGCCTCCTGGAGACGCTTATTGGCCTGCTGCAATCGCTCGTTAATTACCCGCTCACGGGCCAGTTCGCGCGCCTGATCCTGGGCTTTTTTGTTCTCCTGCACGATGATATGGTATCGCCGATACAACAATCCTACGACCAGAACCATCCCCACATACAGCGCATAGGCCCACCACGTCCGATACCACGGCGGCAACACGCGAAACGAAAAACGCGCCTCTTGGCTGACAACACCCTGCGCATTACGCGCCCGCGCCCGGAGCGTATAGCGCCCCTCTCTCAACCCGCCGGACCGATAACTCCACAACCCGGTCCACTCCGACCATTCCTCGTCCTTGCCCTCCAGGAAATACTGATACTGCGTCGCTTCAACATCATTATAAGTCGGGGCCCCGACCTCGAAATGGAGATTGTTTTGCGCATAGTCCACCGCCGGCAGCTTCCGCTCTCCTCCCCCGTCCCCCGGTACCCCTCCATATATCACCCGGTCCGTTCCGGCTATCGTAATTTTTCGAAGGGCCGCGGCATAAGGCGCGTCATACGGTTTCGGTAGCCGGGGATCATAGCGAACCAGTTCTGCACCGTTCCCGATCCAGACGATCCCCTCCTCTTCGACGTAGATCTGTACCTGATTCGCCTTAGGAAAACGTAACACGGGAGCCGCTTCCTGCACCTCGATGCCGTCGTCTCGCATTGTGGCGATGTCTACGCGATCCGGATACACCAACCAGAACTTGCCTGCTTCTTCGTCTACGAAAAGGGACAATAACAACCCCGTCCCGAAGGTGGTATCGGGAATAAATTTCCCTGCTCCATCCCTATTGAACGAAGCATAATCGAACCGATACATCCCGCTCCTGGAAGAGAAAAACACGTCGCTGTTGACGACATAGATTTGCATTTCCTCCTTCGGCAAACCGTCCTGTTCGCTAAACCGTACGGATATGGAGTGTTGAACATCCGAGAAGGATCCTTCGGCAGACAGGGATAGACGCTCAACGTCCCCATTAACGGTCGCGGCCCAGAGCACGCTATCCGTTTCAAATTCCAGCGAGCGAACCTGCTCCTGGATCGGGGTATCGAGGTCCTGAACCTCCCACCCGTCGGGAGCGTGCTTGAGTAGAGCAAGGCCGTTATTACTGCCCAGGATGATCTGTCTATCGGCCCGCTCTATTTCAAGAAACGACCGGACCTGTTGCGAAGCCACCCTTTCCGTTCCGGTATCGCGGATCGCGAAGAGATCTTCTTCCGCCCCGACAAACAACACACTATCGGCAGAAAACAGGGCCCAGGACGTTTCCTCGTAGACCTTTCTGAAAAACGAACGGACATGGTTCGGCTGTCCCGTAGGAAGGGGTGACTCCTCCAAGACATAGACGCCCTTACTCGTAGCCACATACAGATGCCCCCGATGCCGCAAAATGTCGTTGACGGTTCCATCCAAGCCGCGCTGCAAATCATAACGCGACAACGGCGAAGGCACATCGACACGCACGAGGCCCTGATTGTCGAGCGCCATCCATAGTCCTCCTTGCGCGTCGGGATACACATAGTTGACCCAGTCGTCGAGCACCCCTTCCGGCTCGTTCAGCAGACGGATAAGCCGCCCGCGTTCGTCGATGATCACCACGCCACCGCCGTCCAGCATGGCCAGGGCAAAAAGCCCTCCCGGCACCGCACTCCCGTGATAGAGCCTATGCTCCCTCAGATAATCGTCGACCTCGGTGGGAAACGGGATCACCGAAGCACCGTCAAACAAAAACAGCCCTCGCTCCCGCGTAGCCATCAGCACCCGATCTTCCTGGTAAGGGGCCATCATGTAGACGCGCTGGTCCGCAAACCGCTCGCCACCGGGAACGAGTTGGAACACATCATCCACCAGCTCTACCAGGCCCACCTCAAATTCCCGCACGTAGAGTTGTCCCCGAACAACGAAGGAGGTATGGTATCCATGCTCGCTCTCCCAGACCTTCATCTCTTTCCCGTTCCAGCGAAAGAGACGATCCGGCATCTGGAAATACACGCCGTCGTCGGTCGCATGCACCCCCCACACATCATCATCCGCCTTGATGTCGTGGGCCGCCAGATCCACCTCGTCGCGCAGGGAAGTGTACTGCATCGTCCCTGTCGAATCAGGGTGAAGATAGCCGAAATCCCCCTGCACGCCGACGTAGACGACCCCGTTGGAATCCATCGCGAGCGAACGTACGACGGTGTTGGTGACGGTTTCAATCATGTCCCAGCTTGCGCCGTCGTATACGAGGATACCGTCGTAGTTGGCCGCATAGATCATCCCGCGATGATCTTGAATAACGGCCCAGTTCTGATGATGCTGTTTATAATCCTGGCGGGAAAAATGCTCGTAGAAAAAGGGCAACCCCACCTCCGCCCCGGGCTCCAACGCCAACGAGGGCACCTCTTCCTGATTCTGCAGCACCTGTCCCCAGGCGAGTTGAGACCCCAGGAAAAGGAGGCAAAACACCCAATATCTGCTGATAACAGACATGTCTTTGGATGGGTAATCCGAGAATAGCTTTAGACGTGGTGGGGATTCAAGATTGGAAACATACGACTATAAGGTCGTAAGCCTGACAACGAAGATCAACTTTGACGCACAATACGTTGCCTATGTATCCCCCGCTCTTAATCGTTTCGGCACCTACTCTTCCAGGGAAAGAGCCTGCTCTGCCCCACTGCTGTCTGAACGCTATTAGCAGGTTCTACGTTGTTCTCAATAGCAGAAGAAAAGACACATCCATGATGCTGCTTCACAATCTTTTCACACCTGAGTAGTGATTTTTTTTTTGTTTTGTTGGAGTTTGTTTGTGATCGGGCGGCCTAACCAATGTTCTATGAATTAAGAATTTGCTTCATAAAAACAACCCGGTGACTCACCTTGCTTCCCCCCTCCTTCGAGACTCCTTTCCTTTCTCCCCTTTTTCGCATTCCGATTCGGCACCGCAAGCCCCTCCTCTGCGGCTGTTCCGCCCGCTTCATGGGATGCGCCCTGAAAACGCCGAATGTGATGCCGGATACCCGGCACGAGAAAAAGCACCGTTAGCACCGAACATAGCGTGCTAGCTTGCTCATCGATAATGGCCCTTTGGCGCGTGCAGTCAACTTCCCCACGATGTCATTCCCAGGGTCACTTACTCCCACCACAATCCACCAAACCGGAGGTACCATCATGAAAACCCTCACCCACCCTCTCGCCACCCTTTTCGTCGCGCTCTTCTTCGTCGCCGCATTGGCGCTGGCCGGATGCAGTGCAAGCACGATTAGCGGGCCTGACCTCGCCCCTTCCGACGAGGTCACCCAGGTCGATGATAACTCGACCAACACGGCAGCAACCCACAATGAGGGGGCGAACAAAGGCAAGGGAAGCTCGACAACATCGAGTGCGAGCCGCAACTAATACGCGGACTGCTTCCCCACAGTCCTTTTTCCTGTAGCTACCTTGTTATAGGGATGATCGGCCCGGTTGATTGAATAATCGACCGGGCCGATCTTCTTCTCCCTGGTGCCTCGTCCCCTTCTACCGGGTCGTTACATTCCAAAGAACCATACCGCCTATCTTGACGGACGTCGTACTTGTCGGCCTACCAGTTATGTTTACATGATCTCTCCTGATGTGGTCTTCGCTCTGACGGGCGATGTCCGTCGCAATTCGCGGGCGCTCAAGCAACTGCGTGCACTGGCGGCGCTGGGCCTTACGACAGAGGCGCTCACCCTGGGTCCTCCGGCAAGGGCTCCGTGGCTGGAAGAAGGTGTACGCCTTCACGTGATACCCCGGCCACCGGGTAGCGGACCGCGCTTCTTTGCCCGTATACACCGGCTATTCAGGCAAGCGGCAGTGCACACCCCGGCCCGCATCTACCATGCCAGCGACCTCTACACGCTGCCCGCCATGCACGCAGCAGCCCGCCAACAGGGCGGCCGGCTCGTCTACGACGCACGTGAACTGTATCCGTTCGTCGCGGCAACGGCGGGACGCCCATGGGTGCGGTGGTTCTGGCGTATGGTTGAAGGGCGGCATATACATCGTGCCGACGCCGTTTTTACCGTCAGCGATAGTATTGCGGAAAAGCTGAGCCGGATGTACGGCGTGCCCCGGCCTACGGTGCTTCACAACGTCCCCGTCAACCGTGACGTCACGCCCTCGAACTACCTGCGTGCGCAGACCGGTGCTTCGCCCGAAACGGTCGTGTTGCTGCACCAGGGACACATCCAAAAAGGGCGGGGCTGTGCCCTGCTGGCCGACGCCATGCGCGACATACCCGGAGCGGTACTGGTCTTTTTGGGTGGTGGCCCGCTCAAGCCGGTGCTGCAACAACAGGTCGAGACAACGGGCTTACATCACCGGATCTATTTCCTCGATCCCGTACCCCCTGATGCCTTACTGCCCATAACGGCATCAGCCGACATAGGGATCACGCTGCTGGAGGACACCTGCCTCAACCACCGCTTTGCCCTGCCGAACAAGCTGTTTGAATACGTGATGGCCGGGTTGCCGGTGCTGGCAAGCGACCTGCCCGAAATTAGAGGGGTCGTTGATACCTTCGGCGTCGGATGCCTCGTTGATCCAGCGGACCGGACCGGGCTTGTTAAGACGCTCCAACGCATGGTCGATGATAGGGAGGCACGAGCCCGCTGGTCGGCGCAAACCCGTCAGGTTTTTGAAACATTCAACTGGTCAACGGCATCTCAACGATTAACACGGACCTATCAGGACCTTCTTACCCGCTCCCAACCCTCATGAAACGCACCGTTTTTGTCGTTCTTCTCCTTGTCGCGCCTTTTTCGCTGGGGTGCGCTCAGTCCGCGTCGGAGCCCGTCGACGAGGCGCAGAATACACCGGCGGAACCTGCGACGGAAGCCACAACCGCCTTCGCGGCCTTCGAATGGCCCACGTTCGACGAGGCCGTAGCAGCGGCCAAAAAGAGCGGAAAGCTGATCCTGGTCGACATCTATGCTCCGTGGTGCGGCTGGTGCCGAAAGATGCAGGCCGAGGTCTATACCGACGCAGACATTCAGGCGTACCTCAAAGAGCATTTCGAATTTGGCCGCCTCAACATCGACGACAGCGAGACCCGGCACGACTTCCAGGGCTATAACATCACCTCACAGGAATTAGGCTATGCCCTCGGCGCGGAGGGCACGCCAACCACCGTCTTCCTCGAAGCTAACGGCGAGTATATTACCCGCCTGCCGGGATTTGCCGACCTCGAAACCTTCGGCACCGTGCTGCGCTACATCGGCTCCAAAGCCTTTCACAATCAGAACTACGACGAATATCTGGAGTCGTTGAATGCCGAAGGGGGGCCTTAAGCACCGGCTGTCACATCTTCCGCCAGCCACACCGCACCGCCTTGGTATTGATCGGGCCTGCGATGCTGTAAGAACAGACGTCGTGCCGCTCCCTGTGCACATTGCGTTAGATCCAGCTCGGCATACAAAATCGCTTCTTTCTGTTCGGGGGCCTGCGCCACAACCCGGCCGAAGGGATCGGTGACGAACGACCCTCCGGCAAACTCCAGCACGTCTTCTTTCCCCACCCGGTTGGCAAGCGCCATGAAATAGCCGTTCTGGAAGGAAGCGACTTGCAACTCGGCCTCGAATAGCCCTTCCGGCCATTCGCCCAGGGCTCCGGCCTGCGGAACGACCACCAGGTCGGCCCCTCCGAGAGCCAGGGCACGGAGGTATTCGGGGTAATGACGGTCGTAGCAGATGGCTACGCCGATACGCCCGGCGGCGGTGTCGTAGACAGGCGCGCCGGTGTCGCCCGGTGTATAGTAGCCCTGCTCGTAGAAGCCCTCGTAGTCCGTGATGTGCATCATGCGTGTGCGGCCTAGCAGGGTCCCATCGGCATCGATGACGGGCGAGGTATCGAAAGCGCGGTCGCCCCCTGCCCCCGCAGAAGCAAAGTCGCGTTCATACAGGTTGAGCACGACGACCACCCCGAGCCGCCGGGCCGCTTCGCAAAAGAGGTCGGTCGTCGGTCCGGGGATCGGCTCAGCCAGATCGAGGACATGGTGACCCGCTCTATGCTGAGGATAAAACGGCGTAAAGGCCAGCTCCGGATAGACGACGAGGTCGGCCCCTGCCGCAGCAGCTTCTTCGAGCGCGGTAAGGCCACGCTGTATGTTCCGTGCCAGGTCGACGGTAGGCTGCTGTTGGATGAGCGCTATTTTCATGGGAAAACCGGGTGATGATCTGACGGAGAATCTACCTGGGGCTGTCGTTCCAAACGAACACGAGGTATCCTCCACAATCTACGACTCCCTACCTTTTGGAACCACCCGGCACAGGGAAGCCAAGATCGCCGTCGGAACGGGTGGGGGATCGGGATCGATGTTGTTGGACGGTGCCCCTACCTTTCGGATCCACCCGGCCCACGTGAGCAAGGAGGGAAAGCTATGGATGGAACCGGGCGTAGACGATGCGCAGGCAGCCTGCCAGGTCCCGCCTGCGTTGCACGTCGTCGAAGCCTGCCCCGTCCAACAGATCGCCAACTTCCGGTGCATGGTCCCGGTGGGTTTCGAAAACGAGGAGGCCGCCCGGCACAAGCAACGAGCAGGCATGGCGCACAATCGCTCGATAGAATCGCAGCGGGTCGTTTCCGGAAAAAAGCGCCAGGTGCGGTTCGAAGTCGCGCACCTCGGGAGCCAGGTCGCCGGCTTCGTTGACAGGAACGTACGGCGGATTCGAGATGATGAGGTCGAGCCGGCCGGGAGCCCGTTCAGCAAAGCCGGAGGCCAGCACGTCGGCCTGGAAAAAGAGTACGTCCAGATCATGGGCGGCGGCATTGGCTCGCGCTACGGCCAGTGCCGCTTCGCTCACGTCGCAGGCATGGACTTCGGCATCGTGGCGTTCGTGTTTGAGCGCGAGAGCTATACAACCGCTGCCCGTGCCAATGTCCAGAAACCGAGCAGGAGGTCCATCCTGCACGAGTCCGAGCGCCGCCTCGACGACCTGTTCCGTCTCGGGTCGCGGAATAAGTACGTCGGGCGTGATCCGTAGGCGCATCCCATAAAAATCGGCATGCCCCAGGATGTACTGCACGGGTTCTCGCTGCACCCGCCGCGCCAACATAGTCGCGAGCCCCTGAATGTGCTCGGGCGTCGCCTCACGCTCAGGATAGGCAAAGAGTTGTGCCCGGCTGCACTCGAAAAGAGCTTCCAGCATCCATTCGGCGGCGCGGCGTGCCTCTGGAAGTCCTTTCGCTTCCAACACCCGCGTTGCTTCACGAAGCAGCGCCCCAGCCGTCCAATGTCTGTTTACATCCAGCATATAGATTCATCCTGTCGAACATCGAAGCATCGGTCGCGACAGAGGATTTCCCGTCCCATCCGAGGAGCACAGGAACATATCCGTTCGAAAGTCTTTTTGTCGCGGCATGTAAGCGTTTACATGCCGGCGCTTGATGTCCCTCGATTCATGAACCTGCCCTCACCGGCTCGTCCTTTTTGATGATGACTCAGGAGAAGCTCGCGGCCCTTGCCGCCAACATGTGGTGGAGTTGGAATCCGGAAGCCCAGGATCTGTTTCGCCGTCTCAACCCCGACGTCTTTCACGCAACGGGCAACAACCCGCTCGCCGCGCTACGCGCTGCCCATCCCGCGGTGCCGGAAGATACAAGCTTTGCGCAGCAGGTAGACACCGTCTATGCCACGTTCCAGCGCTATCTGAACGACACGCCTCCCTATGGCGAGGCACCTCGCACCAGCTACTTTTGCATGGAATACGGCTTGCACGAGAGCCTGCCGTTCTATGCCGGGGGCCTGGGCGTGCTGGCCGGCGACCATACAAAAGCGGCTTCGGACCTCGGCCTTCCCTTCACCGCCACGGGCCTCTTCCTCAAAAACGGCTACTTCACACAGCACTTCGACCCCGACGGCCGGCAACTGGCCGATTATCCCACGCTTCGCCCCGAGGATCATCCCCTCAGGCTCGTCACCGACGATCACGGGCAGGCCGTCACCGTCACGGTCCACCTCGGTCGGCAGCCGCTGACATTGTGCGCCTGGCGGCTCGACGTAGGACGCGTCCCGCTCTACCTGCTCGACGCCGACGTCGAAGGCAACCCGGTGGCGCTCCGCGGGCTCACGCACACGCTCTATCAGGGCGACCGCAAACAGCGACTCCGGCAAGAAATCGTCCTGGGCATTGGAGGGTTACGCCTGTTGCGAGCCCTGGGCGTCGAGAGCGACGTGTATCACCTGAACGAAGGCCATTGTGCCTTCCTGATGCTCGAACTGCTGCGAGAACGGCTGCATGCGGGAGATTCCCTTCAGGATGCACAGGCATGGGTGCAGGAGCATTGCGTCTTCACCACCCACACCCCGGTCATGGCAGGGCACGACCGTTTTGCCCCCTCCCTCTTCTCCGAAGAGATGGCCGGTTTCCGCGATCAAATCGGGCTGTCGGAGCAAGACCTGCTGGCCTTTGGCCGTATCCATCCCGACACCGCCGACGAATCGTTTACGATGACGGTGTTGGGCTTGAAACTCTCCCGCAAAGCAAACGGCGTCTCCGCCCTCAACGGCACGGTGGCCCGGCAACAGTGGCATCCTCTCTACGCTGATCGCCCGCTGGACGAGGTTCCCATCGACCACGTTACCAACGGCGTCCACCTCCCTACGTGGGCCGCCCCGCCCGCCCACGCCTTCCTCCACCGACACCTGGGCGACTGGATCGCCCGCCGCCACGACCCGGCGTGCTGGCACGCTGTGGCAGACATCGCGGACGAGGACCTCTGGGCCTATCGCTGCCTGCTACGCCGCCGCCTGATCGACTTCATCCAGGATCGCGTGCCGCAGCAGACCCTCGCGCAACCGATAACGCTCGATCCCCATGCGCTCACCATCGGCTTTGCGCGGCGCTTTGCCACCTACAAGCGGGCTCCCCTGCTCTTCCACGACCTGGACCGCGCCGTCCGCCTGTTCTCGCAAACGGACCGGCCCGTACAGGTCATCTATGCCGGAAAGGCCCATCCGGCGGACGAGGGCGGCCAACGGTTCATCCAGCAGATTTACGAAGCCAGCCGACACTCTGCGTTCCGGGGCAGGGTGATCTTCCTCGAAAACTACGACATGGAAATCGGGCGGATGCTGGTTTCCGGCTGCGATATCTGGCTCAACAACCCGCGCCGTCCATTGGAAGCCAGTGGTACCAGCGGCCAGAAAGTGGCCGTGCACGGCGGCATGAACCTGTCGATCCTCGACGGCTGGTGGCCCGAAGGCTATAACGAACAGAACGGCTGGGCCATCGGCACCCCTCCGACGGGGCAATACGAGGACCCTGAAAAGCAAGACCCGGCAGATGCGCAGTCGCTCTACAAAATGCTGGAGCAACACGTCATCCCCACCTTCTACGACCGGGGCGACGACGGCCTGCCCCGCGCCTGGATCGCCCGCATGCGCCATGCCATGCAAACCCTCCCCGGACGCTTCAGCGCGACGCGCATGGTCGTGGACTACATCGAGCAGATCTACCGCGCAGAGACGCCCAGCACCGCGTGAAGGCACTGAACGGGAACAGGATCAGATTAACACTTCGCCCGTCATTTCTTCCGGCACGTCCTCGCCGAGCAGGGCCAGGATGGTGGGGGCGATGTCGCCGAGCTTGCCGTCTCTAATCGGACCGTCGAAGCCGTCCTTGATGATGAGATGCGGGACGAGCGCCGTTGTGTGCGCCGTATGCGGGCTGCCGTCCGGGTTGCGCATTTTGTCGGCGTTGCCGTGGTCGGCGATGATGTTGACGCTGTAGCCGTGCGCCAGCGCTGCCTCGACCACCACCTTCGTCGCCGCGTCTACGGCTTCGATGGCGCGTACCGCTGCGTCGAAAACGCCGGTGTGCCCCACCATGTCGGGGTTGGCAAAGTTGAGACAGACGAAGTGGTACTTCTCTTCGGCAAGGGCTGAGGCACAACGCCGGGCGACCTCGGGGACGCTCATCTCGGGCTGGAGATCATACGTCGGCACCTTCGGCGAGGCCACGAGGATGCGGTCTTCGCCCTCGAACGGCTCCTCGCGCCCGCCGCTGAAGAAGTACGTGACGTGCGGATATTTTTCGGTCTCTGCCGTCCGGAGTTGTCTGCCTCCCCGCGCCGAAACGACGGCTCCAAGGGTCCGGGTCAGGTTGACTTTTTTGAAAGCGACGGGCAGATCGAACGTCTCGTCGTAGGGCGTGAAGGTGACGTACAACAGGTCCAGCTTTTCGCCGCGTGCGAAGCCGTCGAAGTCGTCCTGTGTAAACGCGCGGGTGAGTTGCCGCGCACGGTCGGCGCGAAAGTTAAAAAAGAGGACGGTATCGCCGCTTTCGACGCGGGTATTCCGGCCATCGCCGTAGTCGATGCGGCGCGGCTCAATAAATTCATCGGTGACGCCGTCGGCATAGCTCGCCTCGAAGGCCGTCATGGGATCGCTGAACACTTCGCCTGTGCCCTCAACCAGCAAGCGATACGCTTTCTGCACGCGCGGCCAGCGGTTGTCGCGGTCCATGGCATAGTAGCGCCCGACGACGGACACGATCCGCCCCACGCCGATTTCGTCCGCTTTTCCCTGAAACGCCCGCGCATAGCCGAGGCCGCCGTGCGGATCGGTGTCGCGCCCGTCGGTGAAGGCGTGCACGCATACCTGCTCCTTCGTCAACCCCTGTCGCCGGGCCAGGTCGAGCAGCGCATAGAGATGGTGGTTGTGGCTATGCACACCGCCGTCGGAGAAGAGGCCCAGCAGGTGCAACTTCGTGCCTTCCCGCCGGGCATGCTGCGCCGCCTGCACCAGTTCGTCCACGTCGGAAAAATGCCCCTGCTCTATGGCCAGGTCGATCCGCGTGATTTCCTGATAGACCACGCGCCCGGCCCCCAGGTTCATGTGCCCCACTTCGGAATTGCCCATCTGTCCTTCCGGCAACCCGACGGCCCGCCCCGACGCCTGCAACACGGCATGGGGATACGTTGCAAACAGCGAATCCAGAAACGGTTTTCTCGCATGGTCGATGGCGCTGACCGAGGGATCCTCGGCGATGCCGTAGCCATCGAGGATGATAAGAAGGTGCCGTTGTGTACGCTCCATGAACAGGTTGACCTGGAAAACCCGGCGACTGGTGGAAAATGCCTAGCTTACTCGAAAGTCCGGCACTTTCTTCGTCGTTTCACCCGTCTTTGCAAGAAACACATTCATCGAACCGCAGGCGGGGCACGCGATCTGTTCGGTACCGTAGCGATCCACCTTCGTAACAGGCTCGTCGAAGTAGTGATGCTTTGTCTTGCAGTAGTATGTGCCCTTTTTCGGGTCGAGACGGGCGAGTGGGCCGGGCAGCTTCTGCAACCGCTCGAAGTACAGGCAGGCCGTCGCCACCGGGCACGCGTCGCACTTCGGGCTGCGAGCCGTGCAGGTATAGCGACCGTGCAAAATCAGCAGGTGGTGGGCTTCGCTCCATGCCTCGCGGGGAATGACCTGCTTGAGTTGCCGTTCCACCTTCAGCGGCGTCTCGGCCTTGCGGGCCAGGCCGAGACGGTTGGCTACGCGGAAAACGTGCGTATCGACCGGGAGCGCATCCACGTCGAAGGCCACGGAAGCAACCACCTGCGCCGTCTTGCGTCCCACGCCCGGCAGTTTCACCAGGTCCTTGAGCGTCTGTGGGATCCGTCCGCCGAAGTCGTCCCGTACCCGCTGCGCCATCCCCACCAGATGCTTCGACTTGTTATTAGGATACGACACGGATCTGATGTATGGATAGACCTGCTCGGGCGTGGCCGCCGCCAGGTCTTCGAGCGCCGGAAAGGCTTCATATAAAGCAGGCGTCACCTTGTTGACCCGTGC
>JBHHWM010000020.1:0-35310 GCA_046756545.1 Rhodothermales bacterium
TGTGCGTCTGGTCGGCGGAGAGGAAGTATTCCGGGGTCGGAACGGGCGGTTCCGGGTCGGGGGGCATGGGGCCGGATTCGCAGCCGAGGGCGATCAGGCAGAGGACTAGGGGGGCAAAGCGGAGGAGGTTCATGATAGTATCGAAGACTGGTGGAGAGAGGGTCAAAACGACACGACGTCGAACCGCTGCGTTTCGGTACGCAATATACTAGCCGTGTAGAAGAAGCGCGCTCCTTTTTACGTCATTTCTGGTACCGGGCCGCGAGCCAGGGTGAAAAAGTGCCTCGTTTCCTCGTATCCTTGGCGGGGTGTCCTTCCAACAACAAGACACGGTAAAACGCCCTCGATGCATCGATCCCTTCGCGCCGTCTTACCTGGATTGATCCTCCTGTTCGGGGGGATGCTCTCAGGGTGTGCCTCGCTGACGCAATCCCTGAAAAACCAGCCCTGCGTGCCGGCTGCCGGACGTTCCTTCGACGTGGTAGCGGTGGATCTGGACCGGCACGACCTGCGCCTGTTCTGGAAACAGCCGGACGGCACGCCGTTCCTCACATTCGACCGGGTGCGGGCGTGGGTGGCGGATCGGGGTGACAGCCTCATTGCCGTCACCAATGCGGGGATCTACGAGCCGGGCTATTTCCCCACGGGCCTCTTCATCGAAGACGGCGACGTGCGGCGTCCCCTCAACCTCGACGAGGGCCGGGGCAACTTTTTTCTCAAACCTAACGGCGTTTTTTTCATCACCGACGATGGCGCAGGTATCGTAGAATCGTCGCACTTCGAGCAGGTGGCCGGGGCCGTCCGGTATGCCACGCAGTCCGGGCCGTTGCTGGTTTCCGGGGGGGGCGTCCATCCCGCCTTCACGCCCGGTTCTCAAAATTGCAGGCTCCGCAGCGGCATCGGCGTGGGCGACGACGGCACCGTGTACCTCGTCATCTCTAACGGTGCCGTGAACTTCCATGATTTTGCGACCTTCTTTAAAGAAGAGCTCGGCTGCCGGGATGCCCTCTACCTCGACGGTGCCATCTCCGGTCTCTACGCTCCCACCCTCAGCCGTTTCGATCGGGAAGGGAAGTTTGCGGGGATCATCGCCATCCTGTTGAAAAGAAAAGGCTCCATTCCCTGAAGCGGCGCAGGGGAGGGACGGTGAGCGTTGGGTATGTGTAGCCGTCCGGGGGTAGGAGTAGATGTATCGGTCACCATCTCACGGTCAGCGTCATGAGAAGGCTTCTTGGAGGGTTGCTCGCCGCCCTGTTGCTATCCGGATGCGACGCCTCGTCTCCCGGCAGCGATCCGCCCATCGTGCAAACCATTCTATTCGAAGTAGAGTACGTCAACTTTGCCTGGGTTCCTACCTGGCAGGGACTCTACATCGACCGGCAAGGCAGCGTGTACCGCTACGATCTGAGCGATGAAGACACGATGCCAGTACCCAGAGAAACCTATACAGAGGAAGAGCTGCTGGAGAAATACAGTCATCATAAGGAACGCATCGGCCAGGTAGATGCGGAGGTGCTTGCCACGCACTATGCGCTGATTCGGGCAGCCGGCGAAGGCGCGCTGTCCGAGCCGGTATATCGGTGTGCCGATGCGGGTGTGGTCGCTTTTCGCGCCTTTCGGTATGATGCGACGACAGAGCACTATACGCCCGTGCTGCTTCAGCAAGAAGGCGACGTGGCGCAAGCGAACCGGTCGGCTAGTGCGCAGGCATTGGTGTCGTGGCTGAGGACGGTGGACGAGCAGTTCAGCAACCCGCTCTGCCCGCCCTGAGTGGAAGAATGGAAGCTTCTCCCGCGTTCCCTGTTCCCCCTACGCCGTACTTCGGGGACGATTCAGAACCGCAGCGTAAAGACGGTCCGCTCGTTGGGATAGGAGACGGCGCTGATGGTGCCGCCGTGCTGCCGCATGATCTCGCGCGAGAGACTCAGGCCGATCCCCGACCCCTCCTTTTTCGTGGTAAAGAACGGGATGAAGATTTTGTCCAGGGCCTCCTCGACGATGCCGGGTCCGTTGTCGATGACCTGGATGACGGCACGGCCCCGGTCGTCGATGCGGGCACGAAGACGGACCGTTGCGTCAGGCGTATCTTCGACGGCCTGCATTGCATTCTTGACGAGGTTGATCAGCACCTGCTCCGTCAACTCGGGGTCGGCGGTGATGTCCAGGCGCTCTGGCTGGATCGACTGTTCGAAATGGATGCCCCCGGCCTGCATTTGCGGCTGGAGCAGTTCCGTGATCGCGCTGAACAGGGCGGCGACCGGGACGATCTGAAAGTCGGGCTTCGGCACCCGCGTCAGGCGGCGATAGTCGCTGACGAATTTGAGCAGGCTCTCGCTGCGTCGTTCGATGGTTTGTATGGCACCGCGCACGTCGCCGATGGTATCGGCCCAGTCAGTCGATGGCACGCCGTTCGTAGGGATATCCGTTTCTTCGAGGAGACCGTTGGCGGTCGAGGCCAGCGACGCAATCGGCGCGACGGAGTTCATGATTTCGTGGGTCAGTACACGGGTCAGTTTTTGCCAGGCCTCGATTTCCATCTCTTCCAACTCGCTCTGGATGTTCTGGATGGAGACGAGCTTGTAGAGGTCGCCGCGCAGTTTGAACTCGGTGGCATAGACGACCAGTTGCAGCAGTTCGTCGCCGTCGACCACTTTGACGAGGGCGCGTTCGCCATAGTGGAGGTGGAGCAGCGTTTCGACGAGGGCGGGGCTGAAGACGTTGAGCGCCTGCACGTTCTTCAGATAGGGCACGCGCAGGATCCGCTTGGCCGCCGTGTTGATGAGGTTGACCGTGCCGTCCAGCTTAAACGAAATCAGGCCGATGCCGACATGCTGCATCACGGTCTGGAGGTAGCGGTAGTTTTCTTCTTTCTCGGCGCGGGCGGCGCGGAAATCGTCCATCACTTCGCGGAAGGCCGTCCCCAGTTCGGAAAAGGCCTTTCCACGACGCTCCCCGGTGAAACTCTGCGAAAAGTCGGAGTAGCGAATCGAGCGCAAGAGGCGGCTGAGGTCGTGGTTGGTTTTTTCGACGTAGCGAATGAGCGCCCCCAGTTCGTAGATCACCACCATCGTGATGATCCCGGCGGCCACGTACGATGTCGTTCGGAAGAACATGAACAACGCCAGCAGCATCGTGGCACCGAGCAACAAGACGCGCAGCGTGCATTGTATGCGAAAGTGGCGGAAGATCATGGGGAGAAAGGGGGAATGGGAGATGAGGAATCGGTGGCGTAGACCGCATCGTCTTCATTTACGCCTTGGGCGGAGTTGCACCATTTTAGGAGGGATCGATAGACCCGCAACGCTTCGAATCGTGTAATAGTCATAGCCGATCCTCAAGGGATTGTATCTCAGTTAGTCTTTTCCCTTTCTCAGAGGCCGTATTTCTCCAGGCGGCGGTAGAGTGAAGCGCGTGTCAGGCCGAGTTCGTGGGCGGCTTGGCTGATGTTGCCGTCGCGTTTGTCGAGGGCCTTGCGGATCACCATTTTCTCGACCTCTTCCAGGTTGTAGCTGTCGAAGATGAGGCCGTCGTGCCGGTCGTCCATCTCGAAGTGCCCGGCAAAGAAGAAATCTTCGGGCTGAAGGATCGACGATTCGGTCATGATGATGGCCCGCTCGATCATGTGCTCCAGCTCGCGGATGTTGCCCGGCCAGTGATATTTTTCCATCTTTTTGAGCGCTGCCGGTTGCACGCCCTTAATCGATTTCTGGTACTTCCGCGCGTACCGGTCGAGGAAGTGATCGACGAGGAGCGGGATGTCCTCGGGGCGCTCCCGCAACGGGGGGAGTCGAATTTCGACGGTGTTGATGCGGTAGAGGAGGTCCTGCCGGAAGGTCTTGTTCTGCACCATCTCGTAGATGGGCATGTTGGTAGCGCAGACGAGCCGCACGTCGGTAGACAGCGACTTGTTCGAGCCCACGCGGGTCACTTCGCGGCGCTGGATGGCGGTCAAGATCTTGGCCTGCAACGGCAGCGAGAGGTTGCCGATCTCGTCGAGAAAGAGGGTGCCGCCGGAGGCCACTTCGAAGCGCCCGGCCCGGTCCTCTTTGGCGTCGGTAAAGGCCCCTTTGACGTGTCCGAAGAGTTCGCTCTCGAAAAGCGTCTCGGGAATGGCTCCCATATCAACAGTGACGAACACGTCGTCGCGGCGGGTTGAGGCGCGGTGTAGGGCGCGCGCCACCAGTTCCTTGCCGGTGCCGTTTTCGCCGAGGATGAGGATGCTGGCGTCGGTCCCGGCTACTTTGTCAATCGTCTCGAAAACCCGGCGCATCGAGGGCGCGGCCCCCCCTACAAAATCCTGGTACTTGACGTCGAGGTCGGCGCTGAGTTGGCGCTGCCGGGAGCGTAGCCGCGTGGTTTCCCGGCGCGACTGCCGGAGCTTCATGGCCGACGAGAGCGTGGCCAGCAGGCGCTCGTTTTGCCAGGGTTTCAGCACAAAATCCGTGGCCCCTTCTTTAATAGCGCGCACGGCCGTCTCCACGTCTCCATAGGCCGTAATCAAGACGACGACGGCGGAGGGATCGACCTCCAGGATCTTGTCGAGCCAGAAAAAGCCTTCCCGGCCGCTGGTCACATCTTGCTTGAAGTTCATGTCGAGCAGGATGAGGTCGTAGTCCTCGTTCTTCAGCAGGGTCGGGATGTGCTCCGGGTTTTTTTCGGTGTGGACGAGGCGGCTGTGTTTTTTCAACAGTAGGCGTAAGGCATGCAGCACGTCCTCATCATCATCGACGACCAGAATCTTGCTAAAGAGTGTACTCATGGGGGCGCAGGGGTCTTTGGTTCGGGTGGGGTCGTTGTCGGTGGGAAAGGGGCCGTTTTGCGGCAGGCGTTGACGCGGCAGACAGACAAAGGACACCCGGCGACCGGCCAAATACCGTTCCTGATTGGTTTCAGTGAATCAAAGGCGGGAAACTGCCGTAAAGAGCACTCCAACTGTCCGCCTGCGGACACTTCCTGTACTACAGCGAACACTCGAAGTTGCGGTAGGCAGGGCTCTATCCCACCTGAGGAGGCGCGATTTGCTTTTTTGCCGAATGGCATACCCCTTGCCTGGCTATCATGCAGCAGGGGGCTCACCAGAGCCTGTTTGTGGATGAGACACTAAAACTCATGAGTGATTCCGAATTGGAGCAAAAACCAAAAACCGGCGCATCTATTCTCACTCAGAAGTTGCACAACGGCTCCGGTACGAAGCGGTCGGGGGAAGGAGTGGATCGCCAGATTCAGAAGAAATTCTGGACGAAGCAGCGCATGATGATGGGCGGGGCCATTGTCGTGTTTTTGATCCTCGTCATCTACGGGGCTGCAACGACCACCGGTGGTCGTCGGCTCAACGTCGACCGGGACAAGATCACGGTGGCCACGGTGGCGCGTGGTCCGTTCCAGGAGAACATCGCCGTCACCGGCAACGTGCTGCCGCGCACGACGGTGTTTCTCGATGCGGTAGATGGCGGGCGTGTCGAAGAGATCTACGTGCTCGAAGGCACCACGATAGAAAAGGGGCAGCCGCTGCTCCGGCTCTCGAACAACAACCTGGAACTCAGCCTGATCAGTGCCGACGCACAGCGGATCGAGCAGATCAACCGCCTGGAAGACATCCGCTTCCGTATGAAGCAGAACGCGCTGAATCTGCGCCAGCAGTTGATCAACATGGATTATAACATCCGACGCCTGGATCGCGAGCATCAGCGCAACGAAGAGTTGTTCGAAAAAGGGACGATCTCGGAGCGGGAATACTACCAGGTAAAGGATGAGTATGACTTCTACATCCGAAACAAAGATCTGACGCTGCAAGGGTACCGCCAGGATTCGCTTCAGATGGCGACGCAACTGCGCCAGATGGAATCTTCGGTGCGGCGCATGGAGGCAAACTACGCGGTGCTCCAGCGCATCATGGACAACCTCACGGTACGCGCCCCGGTCTCCGGCCACCTGACGGCCCTCAACGCGGAGATCGGCGAACTGCGGACATCGGGCTCCCGGTTCGGGCAGATCGATGTGCTCGACGGCTACAAAGTACGCGCCGGAGTCGATGAGTTTTACATCGCCCGCGTGAACCGGGGACAAACGGCCATGACGCAGCCCATCGCCGGACGGGAGTACGAGATGACCATTACGCGGGTGTATCCCGAAGTGCGGGACGGTCGCTTCGAAGTCGACCTGGAGTTTAAGGGCGACGTGCCCGACGGGATCCGCCGAGGGCAGACTATCCGTTTCTTACTGGAGATGAGCGACCCGGCTGAAGCCATCCTCTTGTCCAAAGGCGGCTTTTTCCAGTCAACCGGCGGAAACTGGGTCTATGTAGTCGATGAATCCGGCGACTTCGCAGTCAAACGCGACATCCGCATAGGCCGACAAAACACGCAACATTACGAAGTGCTCGAAGGACTTCAACCCGGAGATGAGGTGGTAACCTCCAGCTACGATACCTTCGGTGATGCCGACCGGTTGGTCTGGTAACGGTTGCCTGTCACGAGACATTGGTTGGAAGAACGAATGGCTGGCGACCAGCAACGATAGACCAACGAAAACAAAGCGAACCCTTTACCTTTTTCCAGAAACGCCATGATTAAAACAGTTAATCTCAAAAAGGTCTATCGCACCGACGAGGTCGAGACGACAGCACTCAACAACGTAAACCTGGAGATTCAGGCCGGCGAATTCATCTCTGTGATGGGACCCTCCGGCTGCGGCAAGTCGACGCTGCTGAACATTCTGGGCCTGCTCGACAACACCGAAGGCGAGTATTATTTTGCCGGACAAGACGTGTCCAACATGTCGGAGCGGCAGCGCGCGCAGGTGCGCAAGGGAAACATCGGCTTCGTCTTCCAGAGCTTCAACCTGATCGACGAATTGACCGTCTTCGAAAACGTGGAACTGCCGTTGCTCTACCTGGGCGCTTCCACGGCGGAACGCCAGGAACGTGTGTCGGCGGCGTTGGAGCGCACACAGATCATCCATCGTAAGGATCACTTCCCGCAGCAGCTTTCCGGTGGTCAGCAGCAGCGTGTAGCGGTGGCCCGTGCCGTCGTTGCCAGCCCCAAGCTGATCCTGGCCGACGAACCGACCGGCAACCTCGACTCGACCAACGGCGAGGAGGTGATGAAGCTGCTCACCGAACTCAACGAGGCCGGTACCACCATCGTGATGGTGACGCACTCGCCTGCCGATGCCGAATACAGCCATCGCATCATCCACCTGTTCGACGGCCACGTCGTCACGGAAAACTTCATGACGAAGAAGTACGCACACACCCCGGAGGTTCAGGAGTAACAGGTCTGGGTGTACTTACTTCAGCCTCCGTCGTTGTTCTTTGCAAAACGGCGGAGGCTGTGTTGTGTCAGGGTGTCCCTGGGCAAATACAGGCCGATTCGCTGCGCAATGAGTAGACGAGGAAGGAACCATGAGCGACCCTAAAAAAAACACGGTCATGAAAGACTTGCTGCCCTGGCTGCTGCTCGCCGCGCTAACCGGAAGCTGGCTGCTCTCGCTAAACATCAACCGGTCGGCCTCGGCGGGAACAGCTCCGGCACCTTCCGAAGCCCTCTCCCATGCGGATCCCCCCGGCGAGATTTTCCAACTGGACGAACTGCTGTCGCAGCTTGAGGCGTCCGGGCGTGCCTATTTACCTTTCCTGAACAAGCCTACCCTCCGCACTGGGCTCTACGTGCTCCCGGCAGGGGCCGAAGACCGGCAGCAACCTCACGACCGCGATGAAGTGTATTATGTAATCCAGGGCCGCGCTTCGATGACCGTAGGAGAGGACCAATACATCGTACAACCCGGCTCCGTGATTTTCGTGGAAGCCCACGCCGCGCATCGCTTCCATACCATCATGGAGGATTTGCACGTGCTGGTTTTCTTTTCCGAAGCGCCGCCCGAGCCTGCTGGACAGTAGCGAGGGCCGCATACGATACTTCGCTCCGGCGCATTCCTCTCACAGACGACCCCTTTTCCCATGATTAGCCTGCGTAATATTACCAAGTCGTACTCGCACGGGTTTAGCCGCACGTTCGTTCTTCGCCGCGTTAGCCTCGATATTGCCGAGGGCGAATTCGTCTCGATCATGGGGCCGTCGGGGTCCGGCAAATCGACGATCCTGCACATCATGGGGATGCTCGACGAGCCGTCGAGCGGCGAGTATTTCTTTATGGGCGAGCCGGTCCATAAAATCAGCGATCGCAAGCGCACCGACCTGCACCGGCAGCACATCGGCTTCGTCTTCCAGGCCTACCACCTCATCGACGACCTGACCGTCTACGAAAACCTGGAGACGCCGCTGCTCTACAAAAAGGTGAAAGGCTCCGAGCGCAAGAGCCTGGTAGCCGAGATGCTCGACCGCTTCAACATTGTGGCCAAGAAAGACCTCTTCCCGAGCCAGCTCTCGGGCGGCCAGCAGCAACTCGTCGGCGTGGCCCGCGCCCTCATCATCCAGCCCCGCCTGATCCTGGCCGACGAACCGACCGGCAACCTGCATTCCAGCCAGGGCGACATGATCATGGACCTGCTCAAACGCCTCAATGAAGAAGAAGGCGTGACCATCATTCAGGTGACGCATTCCGAAAAATATGCGTCCTATGGTCACCGGATCCTCGAACTGCTCGATGGCCGGATTGATAAGGAACGATCCACCATCGAAGCGACCCTTGATCAGGGATAGCGCAAGCATACCGTCTTGTCACTGTCCGCTGGCGCACATGGGCTGTATCATTAGCGGACAGAAGGACGGGTTGCTCGATATATTTAATTTTACGTAAGCTATTGTTATTGAATAAAGTGTGTTGAATGGCATTGCCTTTGTCTTTTCCGATGGTGTCGATCGTTAAACGGGCGGGGCAGTATGCTGAAGAACTATTTCAAGATAGCGCTTCGAAATTTTCGTCGGAGCCCGGGCTATGCGTTTATCAATGTGGCCGGACTCGCCCTGGGCATCGCCTGCTGCCTGCTCATCGGCCTCTACGTGCAGGACGAACTGAGCTACGACCGTTTCCACGAAAAAGGCGACCGCATCTATCGGATCAATCAGCGGGTGGCGCGTCCCGGTGCCGAAGAGGTATGGAACTGGACGGGTGCTGGCCTGGGCAACGACTTGCGCAACGATTTCCCTACCCTCGAAGCCGTCGTGCGTTTTCACCGGCGGGGCGGTGTGGTACAGTATATCACCGATCAGGAGCCTGCCGAAATCCGCAGCTTCCGCGAAGGAGATTTCTTTTTTGCCGATACCACGGTCTTCGACGTTTTTAGCTACGCATTCCTTCAAGGACATTCGGCCACGGCATTTCGACAACCGGGGTCTGTCGTTCTGACGCGTTCGACCGCCACGCGCTATTTCGGTGACGGCGACCCGATGGGCAAGACGCTGATGTATGATGGGCGGCTCCCTCTTCAGGTGACCGGCGTGATCGAGGATGTGCCGCTGAACAGCCATCTACGTTTCGACATGCTCGCTCCTTTTGCAGCCTTTAAGCAGCACCACGGCATTCCTGTGGAAAGCGAACTCGGCTCGTATTGGTGGCCCTCGGTGTATACCTACGTGTTGCTATCTGAGCACGTATCCGCCGAGCAGATCCAGGAACAGCTTCCTGCTTTTAGTGCGCGACACCGCGACGCCGAAGAAGCAAGTACCTTCATCCCCGCTCTTGAACCTCTGTATGACCTTCACCTGCGGAGCGAAGCGGAAGCCGGAGCAGGGACGGGCGGCAGCCAGGCGATGGTGAACACCTTCACGCTTATTGCCCTGGCGATTCTGTTGCTGGCCTGCATCAATTTTATGAACCTGAGCACGGCGCGTTCGGCGCGACGGGCTCGCGAGGTGGGTGTTCGGAAGTGCATTGGTGCGCGTCGTATACATCTTGTTGTTCAGTTCCTGGGCGAATCGCTCTTGATGAGCCTGGTGGCTCTGGTGCTGGCCGTCGGGCTCGTCGAGTTGTTGCTCCCTCTCTTCAACGATCTGACGGCCAAGAATCTCTCCGTGGGCTATGCCGGCAACAAGGTGTTTTGGGGTGGTCTCGTCGCTCTCATTGTCTTTACCGGGCTGGTAGCAGGCTCCTATCCCGCGCTGGTGCTCTCGGGCTTTCGCCCGGTCCGTGTACTGAAAAACTCGTTCTCGCTCAAAGGCCGACGTACCTGGGCCTACAAAGGGCTCGTCGTATTTCAGTTTGCCATCTCGATTGCCCTTATCGCAGGGGCCTTCATTGCCGCGTCTCAGTTGAACTATATGCGGAATGCTCAACAGGGCTTCGAAGAGGAACAGGTCGTGTCACTTCGTTTGCCGGATGGCGAGCAATGGGAAACCCTTAAGAACGAACTGCTGGCCCAGGCCGAAGTACTCGACGTGAGCGCCTCCACGGTACGGCCTGGGTTTGGACGCGGTACGACCCTGCCCTACGAAGCCGAGGGCGCGCTCTTTGAAGAAGGCGAAGAACCTCAGATCGGCCTTCAGTTCGTCGATTATCGGTTTTTCGAGATGCTGGGGCTGGAACTGGTAGCCGGGCGCTCGTTCTCACACGACTATCCTTCCGACGTAGGCACCGGCCCTGAGGATATCCGGTTTTTTCATCTCTTAGATCGGGGCGTCGTCATCAATGAGGCCGCTGCCAGGCAGGCGGGATGGTCGCCTGAGGAGGCCCTTGGTAAGAAGATGCGCGTCTATGCCCTGGAGAACGGAACGTACTTCACCGACGTCCGGGGAACCGTCGTCGGCGTTGTGCAAGACTATCATTATAACCCGTTGCACTACAAGATCCGGCCCGCCATGTTTTCGGTTTCTCAAACGGCGTTTGGGCACTACGTCAGTTGGGCCCTGGTCAAGGTTGTGCCCGATCGTGAGGCGCAGACGGTTGACGCGCTCCGTGCGGTGTGGCAAGGCGTCTTGCCGGATCAACCCTTTGAGATCTCCTTCCTCGACCAGGATCTCGACAACCGCTACATCAAGGAGGCGCGTGTGGGGAAGATCATCGGGGCGTTTGCTTTTCTGGGGATTGTGATTGCGTGCCTCGGTCTGTTTGGCCTGGCGGCCTATGCTGCCGAGCAGCGCACGAAGGAGATCGGCATCCGCAAGGTGCTGGGCGCCAGTGTACCGACCATCTTTGCGTTGTTGTCCCGAGAATTTCTCGTGCTCGTGTTGGTGTCGGCGGTGATCGCAGTACCTCTCACCTACTTCCCGATGGTTGGCTGGCTTCGTGATTTTGCCTATCGCATCGAGGTAGGTCCGCTGTTGTTCGTCGGCGTGATTCTGTTGGCATTCATCATTGCCTTGCTCACCATCGGCTATCAGTCCGTCAAAGCCGCCATGGCCGATCCGGTTGAGAGTCTGCGGTATGAATAGAGCGATCAGCAATCAGTCGTCAGCTTTCAGCTTCTGATCGCTGACCGCTAAAAGCTATGATCAAAAACTACCTCAAGGTCGCATTGCGGAATCTACGCAAGGACAAGACGTACGCCTTCATCAACATCACCGGGCTGGCGGTCGGGCTGACGTGCTGCACCTTCATCGCGCTCTACGTGCTGGATGAACTGAGCTACGACCGTTTCCACGAACACGCCGACCGCATCGTGCGTGTCGTCGAAGATCAGGTGGCTGATGGGCGCGTGAGCCGGCTTGCCGTGACCTACGGTCCTCTGGCTCCGTCGTTGAAGCAAGACTTCGCAGCCGTGGAGCATGCGGTGCGTGTGCTACCCTACAGCCTGCTCGTCAGCCGGGATGCAGCGCAGAAAATCCAGGAAAGCGGGTTCGTTTTCGTAGACTCGACGTTCCTGGACGTGTTTTCCTTTCCTCTCATCCAGGGCGACCGGCGCACGGCGCTCGACGCGCCCTTCGCCGTGGTGCTCACGGCGTCCACCGCGCGCAAATACTTCGGCGAGGCGAACCCGATGGGGCAGGTGCTCCAGGCGCGGGACGACGAAGGGGTTTACGACTTCACCGTCACCGGCGTCATGCCGGACCTGCCCTCTACCACGCATTTCCGCTTCGATTTCCTGGCTTCCTTTGCCAGTATGCGGACGATCTACGGTACCTGGGTGGAGGATCTCGGAAACTGGGAACACCCGCCGCTCTATACTTATGCATTGCTCGCCGAAGGCACAGAGGTGGAGACCCTGGAGGCGCACATGCCGGCCTTCACGCTCCAGCGCATGGGGGAACATCGGGCCGCTACCCGTAGCCTCCATGTGCAACCGTTGACGGACATCCGCCTCTTTTCGGGCCGCGAAGGTGAGTTGAAACCCGGCAGCGACATCGTCTACGTCTATCTCTTCGGCCTGATCGCCTTTTTTATTCTGCTGATTGCCTGTATCAACTTCATGAACCTGGCGACGGCGCGCGCCGCCGGACGCGCCAGAGAAGTGGGGATGCGGAAAACGCTGGGAGCCGGACGGGGACAACTGATCCGTCAATTCTTGAGCGAGTCGATGCTTCAGGTCATGCTGGCGTTGGTGCTGGTCATGGTGTTGGTCGAAGCCTTTCTCCCCGTTTTTAACACCCTCTCCGGCAAGACCTTGTCGGCGGGTATTCTGATGCACTGGGGCGTTCCGCTCGTGCTCGTCGCTACGGTGGTAGTGGTAGGCGTAGGGGCGGGGAGCTATCCGGCACTGTATCTCTCGGCGTTTCGCCCGGCGCGCGTGCTCAAAGGGATGACGGGACCGGGGGCGGCGGCCTTGTTCCTGAGGAAGGGGCTGGTGGTCTTCCAGTTCGTCATTTCCATCGCGCTGATTATCGGCACGGCTATCATCTATCGCCAACTCGATTATGTGCGTAACGAGCGGCTCGGCTTTGATAAAGAGCACGTGGTGCTCGTGCCTCTGCGTGATCTGGAGAATCAGTTCAACTATACCTCGCTCAAGGACACCTGGGTGCAGCTTCCGGGTGTACGCGCCGTGACGGCCTCGTCCGGCATGCCGGGGCTTAACGGCGGGATCTACGATTGGTACGTCCGACCGGAAAACTCCCCGGACAGCCTGACGCTCATGGTCCTCACGGTCGATCACGACTATGCCGAGACCTACGGGCTGGACATCGTCGCCGGGCGCGATTTTTCCGAGGACTTCTCAACCGATGCCACCGAGGCGTTTCTGCTCAATGAGAGCGCCGCACGTCGCCTGGGGTGGCTCGACCCGGTCGGCAAGAAGCTGACACTCGACGTGTGGTTCCGGCGGTATATCAAAAAGACCGGCGCAGTGGTCGGCGTAGTCAAAGACTTCCAGTACAACTCGCTGCATAAGGCCATCGACCCGATCATTTTTCACATCTTCCCCAACTCGTGGTACTACGACTATGTCTCGGTGCGTCTCCGTCCGGACGATATGCCGGCGACGCTGGCCGCCATGGAACAGGCGTGGGCGCAGTTCAATCCCGACCGCCCCTTTGAATATCGATTTCTGGACGAGCAATTCAACGCGCTGTATCGGGCTGAGGCACGGCTGAGCGGTCTGTTTGGAGTGTTTGCCGGGTTGGCTGTGATCGTTGCCTGTCTGGGGTTATTCGGGCTGGCGGCCTTCACGGCGGAGCAACGCACTAAAGAGATCGGCGTGCGGAAAGTGCTCGGCGCGACCGTCGGCGGCATCGTCGTGCTGCTTTCCAGGGATTTGCTCAAGCTGATAGCCGTGGCGTTTGTCGTGAGCGCGCCGCTGACCTACGTTGCCATGGGCCGATGGCTGAATGACTTTGCCTATCGGGTCGAGATGGGAGCGGGCACGTTTCTGCTAGCGGGCGCGCTGGCCCTCGTCATCGCCTGGCTCACCGTCAGCTACCACGCAATCCGAGCCGCGCTTACCGATCCCGTCGAGAGCCTGCGGTATGAATAGGGCGATCCGATACCCGAGACAAGACGATAGTGATGAACGGAGGATGGTAGACAAAACGAAGAGTGAATCCTTCCAGGGCTCGATGCGTAGGGCGAATTCGCACACGTCTTTGCACGAGCACGGACACCACGCGCCTAGAACACGCACCACAAACCACCCACGAGCCATGAGCCAGATTTGCATCAACGTCCCGACGTTTCAAGCCCAGCACACCATCGGGTTGGAAGTGACGCTCGACGGGGCAAAGCACGTGATGAACTATCGTGTCGAGTCCATCGAGTGGCCGGAGCATCTCCCGCCCGAGGAACGCATCGACTTGCTGAGAACCTACATCCGCGACTACGACAAGGCTTGGGAACTGGTCAACATCGGTCCGGCAGGGGGCGGGCTCATCCCAATGACGTTCAAGCAGCGGGTGTTGGAGATGGCGTGAGCGACAAGCATGGGCCTTCTTCACGTCCGCACGTTATCGTTCGGACGTATGATGGTCTCGTTTGAGGGCGACGTAGGTCCCCGCAAACGTACCTACGCGCTCTTCCGCCGAAAAGAGGTCGGCCTGTAGCTCGATGCGGGCTTTTGCCTTCTTCGTGAGCATCCCGACGAAACGCTGCCAGTCGGCGGTAGGGGGCGAGGGGCAGAACGCGCAAAAGTCGCCCCGGATCGGCTTCAGGTATTCGACGGCATTACGCTGAATGACGATGCGGTTGGCAAAGGGCAACCCTTGCAGCCGGACGTGTACCAGCGTCCATGCGGATAAAATCGCCAGCGCCGAGGCACTTCCACCAAAAACCGTGTGGCGATGGTTGATGTTCGGGGCCAGCGGAGCACAGAGCCGGACGCCCGCATCGTCAACCGACACCACCTTCACGCCCATGTCCCTCGAAAGGGGGATGTGCTCATGCAGATAGCGCTCAATATCGGCCCGCGTTCGAAGCATGCTTTCGGATTGTTGATGAGTCAGCTTTCGATGTGAGGCACGTAATGTGACTTCAGTGGCTGGCCGAGGTTGCAACCCTTGGTAAGGTTATGGCTCTGAAGCAGGTGCGGCGTGGTGCGTCCCGGAAGGGGAGCTTCGGCGAAGAACCAGAATCGCCACCAGAATGAGCAGATAGACGACCAAGAAACCCGGCGATTCACCGAGGGCCAGGTGCAGGACCAGCGCCCCCGTCAGGACGATAAATAAGGCTCCGGCACCGAGCCAAAACAGGCGGGGCGTCAGGAACAAGACCGACGCGATGATCTCGCTCCATGCCAGCACCAGGCGCACCCAGTCCGGATAGCCGTATTGCGCAAAGTTCTGGATGGCTTCCTGGTGAAACGCCAGGATCAGGCTCTGTGCCAGCAGCACCAGGCTCAGCGCCCACCGGAGGAGCGAAACGACGACGTCTCGCTTCGTCCGGTTTCCGGATTCCTTATTCCGCCTTTTCATCGGACGAATCCTCCCTTTTCTCGATGAGACGGTGGCTGGCGCTGGCATCGAGGTCGAGGCGGTATATTTGCTTCAGCGAGGCGATGACCTGGAGGGCGTCTTCATTGAAAGGGGTCTTTCCTTCGAAGACGTGCAAGATGATGCCTTCCAGCAGATCGCCCAGCGTCATCTCGTGATACTCGGCGAGCGCTTTCAACACTTTTACGAGTCGCTTTTCCATGCGGACGCCGGTCTGGACGCGTTCTACCACGGGGCGTAGATTCTTCTTTTTGGTTGCCATCGTGTTATGTTGGATTGGTTTACGATAATGTATAAAGGTATTTGTGTACCAAGGTACAAAAATAATACGATGATACGATCCTCAAGGTTTCAGGAATGCGTTGACGTGCATATTAAGCTCCCTGATAGGGTTGTAATGCTATGCTGCCGGAGACGATCTCGTTAACTTTTTAGCGTCTGCGCGGACCGAGTTAGCTCGGTGTGCGTAAAGCATCCGCGACGCGTTGCTTTGTGCTGTGAGGGAGGCCCCCCAGGGGCTGTGC
Source organism: Rhodothermales bacterium (assembly GCA_046756545.1). Taxonomy (GTDB): domain Bacteria; phylum Bacteroidota; class Rhodothermia; order Rhodothermales; family JBHHWM01; genus JBHHWM01. The sequence goes on from JBHHWM010000020.1 coordinate 15,772, forward strand.
GGCTGTAGGTATTGCGCCGGCTACGTTACGTCGTTACGTCCGACGGCGTTTATTACATAGAAAAGCAGCGTATCCTCCTAGAGCTTTTTATAACATCCCCTTCGTTTGGTTGAAGCAACATCATGCCCAGCGCTCTTGCCGATTCTCTGTTCTCCCGCCTGATCGATGCTTTTCCTCCGAACACCCACTACCCGCCCGGCGCGTTCGAACGTGAACCTATGCCGCCGCCGGTGGTGCATTTTCTGAGGCAATTGCTCAAGCGACGCCTCAGCTACGAGGTGGAGCGGCTGGATTTTCCCTATTCCGAATGGTTTGACTACACCCATGCGGACGTGCGCAGCGCGCAGCGTGCGTTCGTCCAGGCTCTGTACGAGCACGGCCATTTTCCGGCTGCCGAGTGGGAAGCGATCTTGCACCAGGTGGTGCATCAGGTAGCCGAATACCTCGTTCGCCCTACCGCTACCCTGAGATCCTTCGTATTTCAGGGAGATGAGGAGGTCGTCCCGGTTGATGTCGTCGAGCGGCGGATTGGCTACTTTGTAGGCCATGCCTATCTGCCGAGTGCGGTGCGGATGTTCTTCAAACAGAAGCAGGTGCCGGAGATCGACCCGGTGCGCTTTGCCAAGTTGCTTCGCCACATCGACCGGCAGGTGACCGCAGACTACGACACAGAGGCGTGGCTCCGCCTGCTGGCTCCATTGTTCGACCTTGTACGCCGGGCCCGGCTGGGAACACCGCCGGGTATCCCCGTACCGTTGCTCCAGGCTTTTTTCGAAGATAAGGACGCCGAGGTCATGCTCCAGCGCGTACGTGTTACGCAAGAACGTGAGCGCCTGGAGACCCTCGACGAAACCGGCTTGCGGCAGGCCCTGGAGCCGCCGTCCTTTTCCACACCGACGCCTTCATCGGGGAGGCCGACGGCTTCTTCCGAAGAGGCTCCGGGTTCCGTTCCTCGATGGAAGCAATTTCAGCAGGGAGGGAAGCAAGCTCCGGAGGCCCAGCCTCAAACGGCACGTAGCTTTCCCCGCACTCCCGACGAGCAATCTGTGTCCACTTCGTCCAAGGAAGCCATCCCGCGCTGGAAGCAATATCGTCCGGAGGCGGAGCCTGAGGTTCGCTCGTCGGCTTCTCCGGCTCCAACGTCCGAAGCGGCACCGACAAGCCTGTCCGACGTGGAGCATCGGGTGCTGGGAGCAACCGGGCTCCAAAGCCGAGACCTGTTCGTCAAGCATCTGTTCGGCCAGTCGACCGAGGAATATGAGCGCGTATTGCAACGCCTCTGGACGGCAGAGAACTGGGCCGAAGCCTCCCAGATCATCGCGGACGAGGTATTCCGGAAGCACAAAGTCAACATCTACAGCGAACCTGCCGTCCTTTTCACCGATGCCACCCAGGCGCGTTTCTCCCGACCCTCCTGAATTATTCGCGCATTGTCCTTTGTTCTTTGTACCTGGTTTTGGCTAATCTCAAGGCATCATTTTCGGCACAAAAAGCCATGTACTGCAAACCAAGAACACCCTCTTCTGCATGAGTGAATCCAACGGACGGATCGCCGACCTCGAACAGCGGCGTGCCGAGGCGCGACTCGGCGGCGGCGAAGCGCGCATTGCCCGGCAGCATGCCAAAGACAAACTCACCGCCCGCGAACGCCTCGACGTATTGCTTGACGACGGGTCGTTCGAGGAGATCGGCATGTTTGTGCGGCATCAATGCACCGACTTCGGGCTCGATCAAAACCGACCCTACGGCGACGGCGTGGTGACGGGCTATGGGACCATCAACGGGCGCCTCGTCTATGTGTTCAGCCAGGATTTTACGGTTTTCGGCGGCTCGCTCGGCCAGGCCCATGCCGACAAGATCGTCAAGATCATGAAGCTGGCGATGGACAACGGCGCGCCGGTCATCGGGCTGAACGATTCGGGCGGGGCGCGTATTCAGGAAGGCGTCGTCTCGCTCGGCGGCTATGCCGACATTTTCCTGCTCAATACGCTGGCGTCGGGGGTGGTGCCCCAGATTTCGGCGATCATGGGCCCCTGCGCCGGAGGGGCCGTCTATAGCCCGGCCATCACCGATTTCGTCTTTATGGTGCAGGGGACGAGCTACATGTTCGTTACCGGGCCGAACGTCGTAAAGACCGTCACACAGGAAGACGTGACGCACGAGGAACTGGGCGGGGCAGCCACGCACGCCTCGAAGAGCGGTGTGTCGCACGTGACCTGCCGGAACGATGTCGAGTGTCTGCTTCGCATCCGGGAGTTGATGACCTATATCCCGCAAAATTGCGAGGACCGGACGCCTTTCATCCCAACCGACGATCCTGTGGACCGCGCCGATGACGCGCTCGACACGCTCGTTCCGGAGAATCCGAACAAGCCGTACGACATGTACGACGTGATTCGCCGGATCGTAGATGACGGTGCTTTCTTCGAGATCCATGCCGAGTATGCGCAGAACATAATCTGCGGTTTTGCCCGGCTGGGCGGGCGTTCTGTCGGTATCGTGGCGAACCAGCCGGCGGTGCTGGCCGGTGTGCTGGATCTCAATACGTCGATCAAAGGTGCGCGTTTTGTTCGGTTCTGCGATGCCTTCAACATTCCGCTGGTCGTGTTCGAAGATGTGCCCGGTTTCATGCCCGGCACCGACCAGGAATGGCGGGGCATCATTCGGCATGGGGCCAAGTTACTCTATGCCTTCTGTGAGGCGACCGTCCCCAAAATGACCGTCATCACCCGCAAAGCCTACGGCGGCGCTTACGACGTGATGAACTCCAAGCACATCCGGGGCGACCTCAACTTTGCCTGGCCCATGGCCGAGATTGCCGTGATGGGGCCGCAAGGCGCGGTCGAGATCATCCACCGCAAGCAATTGGCCGAGGCCGCCGACCCTGATGCTAAAAAAGCAACTTTTATCGACGAATATCGTCAGAAGTTTGCAAACCCGTATGTGGCCGCCGAGTACGGCTATATCGACGACGTCATTCTTCCCAGTCAGACCCGTCGAAAGCTGATTCATGGGCTGGACATGCTCAAAAACAAGGTGGTCAACAATCCACGTAAGAAACACGGCAACATTCCGCTCTAGACCCGGCGGATGGGCCGGAATCGGCGCGCAGGGCTTGAGTACGGGAGGGGTTCACCGATATTAGGGGTGGCTATGGCGATGCCTGTGCGTCCTGTATGGCAACCCGCTGCATCTTGCACATAAGCGTATAACTCCTTATCGTTTAGGATGGTAACGGGGTTAGCTAAGCCGATGCTTTAAGACACCGACCTTTTTCTTCTCGCAAACTGGATGGAGGATTTCGTGCAACGACTGCTTCTTCTCGTCGCGGCAATCGTGTGGTTCACGATTCCGGCCCTGGCTCAGGACCAGCCCTCTCCTCAAAAACAGCCTGCGGATTCTCTAGCGCAAAAAAACCTCGACACGCGACCGCCGGACCTGATCCCGTCGAACCAACTACGCGGCTACGGGGCGGTTCAGGAGGAAGGGGATCTGGGGGTGCTTTCGGAAGGCCTGACGGAAGCCCAGGTCCTGCGCCGCCTCGGTCGCCTCTATCGGTACCAGTCCGAAATCCTCGCGGCTCAGGCCAACCAGGATGGCGAGCATACGGAACAAGTTCTTGACCTGGCAATGACCGAACTCGGTACCCTGGCTCAGGTGGAAGGGATTGCCGAGCGGCCCCGGTATCGTGAACTCTATCTCACCATCGTCACCGAGTACGAACGCTACTACGGGGTGCCGGACACGGTATTGACCCTTCCGTATGGGAGCATTTTTGCACTTCGCTCTGATGTCTTTGCTTTGCTCGACGACGTGGAGGAGCCGCTGCTCGAAGATGTGACGTTACCGGCCCTTCCGCCTATGCGAACGGTCGTCCCCATGACCACCAACCGGGTCGTCGAGCGGACCATCAACTATTTTCTGACCCAGAAGCGCGATGTCCTCGAACGCTGGATGGCGCGGGCCGATACCTACTTCCCCATGATCGAGCAGATCTTCCAGGAGGAAGGCGTGCCGGACGAGTTGAAGTACCTGGCCCTGGTCGAGAGCGGCCTCAACCCTCGGGCGCGAAGCTGGGCGCGGGCCGTCGGCATGTGGCAATTTGTATCGGCTACGGGGCGCGCCTACGGATTGCAGGTCACGTCCTGGGTGGACGAGCGGATGGACCCCGAGCAGGCCACGCGGGCGGCGGCCCGGCATCTCAAAGATCTCTATGAGATGTATGGAAATAACTGGCACGTGGCGATGGCCGGGTATAACTGTAGCCCCCGCTGTATCAAGCGAGCCATTCGCAAAGCCGGCGGGACGGTCGCAAATCCGCCCTCCTACTGGGACATGTATCGCTATCTGCCGCGCGAGACACGCGGCTACGTGCCCCAGTTCATCGCTTTTGCCATCATTATGTCGAACCCGGAGGCCTTCGGGCTGGCGAACGTGCCAAAGGGGCCGAAGTATGCCTACGACTACGTGCCGGTGCAGGGCATGCTGTTGCTCGAAGATGTAGCCAGGATGGCGGGCACCGATGTGGCCACGATCAAAGCGTTGAACCCCAACCTCCGGCGGGGCACCCTGCCGCCCAGTAAATCGGCGTTCATGCTGCGCATCCCGCTCGGCACCTACGAGCAATTTGCCGATGCCTTCGAGAAGCTGCCCGACAGCGCCAAGCGCACGGCCAGCGAGTACGTCGTCCGCCGGGGTGACTCGTTGGGTAAAATCGGGTCGAAGTTCGGGGTGTCGGTCTCTGCGCTGAAGAGTGCCAACAACCTGCGCGGCACGCTCATTCATCCCGGGCAGCACCTGGTGGTGCCGGTGCCGAGCTACGGCGGGACGGTGTCGCTGGCCGAGGCCAAGGCGGTGTCGGTGCAGTATGGCATGCGCACGATCCGCCCGATTGAGCCGGACGGCAACCTGACGCTGGCTTCTGCCGGGAACGGCACGCCCGTCGTGAATGCCAGCAATGCGACCCCGCGTACGGGCAATGGCGGCGCGTCTGCCTCGTCCACGCCGAAAGCGACGACCTCCAAATCGTCGAGCGAGACGCGGATTGTCTACAAAGTGCGTCGAGGCGATACGCTGGGCAAGATCGCCCGGAAATACGGCGTGACGGTGAGCGACTTGCAGCGCTGGAATAATATCAGCGGTACCCGGATCAAGTCGGGACAGCGGCTCTATCTGTACTCCTCCGGTCCGGCGTCGAGCCAGCCCGATCGGATTGTCTACAAGGTGCGTCGAGGCGATACGCTGGGCAAGATCGCCCAGAAGTACAGCGTCTCGGTTCGGAGCCTTCGCACCTGGAACAGCCTGAGCAGCACCAAGATCAAGGTGGGCCAGCGGCTGACGATCCATCCGGGGCAGACGGCTCCCAACTACGTCGTATACAAGGTGCGGAAAGGAGACAACCTGGGCAAGATCGCCCGGAAATACGGCGTGACGGTGAGCAAGCTCAAGAGTTGGAACGGCCTGCGTAGCAATACCATTCGCCCGGGGCAGCGTCTAAGAATTTATTCCTGAACCTTCCAGATGCCGATAGGGCCGAACTGGTCGCCTATTCATAGCGCAAACTATCAACCGGATCGGCCAGGGCCGCCCGTACGGCCTGGAAACTGATGGTAAGGAGGGCGATGAGCAGCGCCACGCCGCCGGCCAGGATAAAAACCGCAGGTCCCGGATCGATGCGATAGGCAAAATCTTCGAGCCATTGCAGCATGGCCCAGTAGGCCGCCGGCACCGCCACGACAAAGGCCACAAGCACCAGGCGGATGAAGTCCAAGGAGAGGAGCACGACGATGTTGTGCGCGGTGGCTCCCAGCACCTTGCGAATGCCGATTTCTTTGGTACGCTGCTCCGCCGCAAACGCCGCCAGCCCGAAAAGCCCCAGGCAAGCGATCAAAATGGCCAGGCCCGCAAACAGGCTGAAGACCTGGGCGGCTCGCTCTTCCCGTTCGTACAACTGATGTAGCTCGTCGGTCAGGAAAGAGAACTCGAACGGCATCTCCGTGCCCAGTGAGGTCCAGATTTCCTCCAGGTCAGCCAGCGTGTCTTTGATATTTTCGCCCTCGACACGCAAAGCAACCTGCGAAGCTTGCCCAAATTGGTTCTGACGCATCAGCAAGGGCTCGATCTGTTGGTGGAGCGATTGAAAATGAAAATCCTTCACCACCCCCACAATTCGACCTCCACCGATATCCTGTCCCATTGCTTCTTCCATGGAGACCCAGCCCATGGCCTTCAGGCCCGCCTCGCTAATTAAGGCTTCCATGCCGCCTTCGGGTAATTGTTCGGCAACGTTACGTCCGGCCAAGAGCGGCACCTGCATCGTTTCCAAAAAATCTGCATCGATAACCGGGTTGTGAAACGTGATGGCCGGTCCGTCCTTCCCTTCAGGCTGATGTATGAACCGAATGCCGTGAAAAGCAGTTTGTCCGGGCAGGCCCCACCCGGCGGTGGCGTGCGTCACGCGGGCATGGCGCAGAAACTCTTGCTTCAGGGTCTCTGATTGCTGCGCCAGGACCGGATCCATCACTTTTATGATGACCACCTGCTCGGCGTTGAAGCCTAGCTTTTGGGTCTGCATAAAATCGAGTTGGCGGAGAATAATGAAGGTGACGGTGATCAGAATGATGGAGGCCGAGAACTGGAAAATCACCAGGCCCTTGCGGAGCCAGGCTCCGGTGAATCCGCCAGCCAACCGGCCTCGCAGCACGGCCACAGGCCGGAACGCGGATAAAAACAAGGCGGGGTAACATCCAGCCAACAGGCCCACGACAGCGATAATACCGGCCGTCGCCAGGTACATCAGACCATTTGTGTTCCAGGCCGTCGTTACATCCGTCTCGGCCAGCGTATTGAAGAAGGGCAGAGCAAGCGCCAGCAGCACCAGGGCCAGGGGCGCAGCCAATACCGTCAGCAGCAGTGTTTCGAGCAGAAACTGGCGAATTAGTTGAATGCGATGAGCCCCCAGCACCTTGCGGACGCCCACCTCTCGCGTCCGCCGGGCGGAACGTGCTGTTGCCAGGTTCATGTAGTTGGCGCAGGCAATCAAGAGCAAGATCAGCGCAATCGCAGAGAGGAGGTAGACGTACCGCACGTCTCCCTGGCGTTCTGCGAGAATGTCCGAAAAATGAATGTCGGCGAGAGGCTCCAGGCGTAGATCTTCGATAAGTTCTTTGCCTTGCACGTCACGTAAGTAGGAAAGCGCGCGCGCGGCAATCTCCTCCGGGTCGGCTCCTTTGGCCAGCAGCGCGTACATCGGCTGGCCGCAGGTGAGACAAAGCCGCGTGCTTCTCAGCGATTCATAGGAAAGCAGCAGGTCAAACGTAAAATGGGTATTCACCGGCACATCTTCCATCAGCCCGGTGATCTCAAACAGACGCGCATCATCGCTTCTGAACTGGATCGGCAACGTCTTGCCCACGGGATCTTCGTCGTCGAACAACTGCTGCGCCAGCGAACGCGTGATTACGGCGGTATTGGGCCGGTCGAGCACCGAGGCGGCATCGCCCTTTTCCAGGTCAAAAGAGAAAATGTTGAACAGATTCGATTCGGTGCATACCATCTTGATGTCGCGGTACACCTCCTGGTCCATCTTGATGCGATCAGTCCCACACCGCATGGTTTTTACGGCATCCTCCACATCGGTGTAGGCGGTGCGCATTTCGGGTACAGGATCGCCGCTTACATAAGCCCCCCACTGTTTTTCTGCGAACCCGCTGTACGATACGATTCTGTAGATGAGGTTTCCCTTTTCGTGGTAAGTATCGAAGCTGAGTTCGTGCTGGATATAGAGCACCATCAGCAGGAAACACGCAATGCCGACGGCCAATCCAAAGATGTTGATAGCCGCATATCCTTTGTGCCGCCGTACCGTGCGCAGCGCAATGGTGAGATAGTTCTTAATCATGGCTGCGACGATGGGTTTGTATTAACATTTAAAGCCTCACCCTCTACGTTCTGCCTGGATAAAAAATGGCTTTTTGCGCCGGGTTGCAAGCCTGTAAGTGCGCGCAATTATTTCCGGATGCGGCGCGTTTGGGGTAGCCTCCGCTGATTGCGGGATTTATATTCTCGAAGAAAGCGTCCGGGGTGTCTTTAGAAAAGCCTTGATGCCTGCTGTGCGGCGTCATCAGGTAGCTGTAGCAAGCCCTTACCTTTCCCCGCGTGTCTTCCCCCGCTCCAAATCACAGAGGTGATCCGCCATGTTGAAGACTCCACGGTACCTGTTCGCTTTTCTGCTCCTCGGCCTTGCGCTTCCCCTGTATGCCCAGGTCCCTGCCTCCTCCAAGCTCACGATGGACCTGTATTTCGAGATGGAGTCGGTCTCCAATCCGCAGATTTCGCCGGACGGCAGTGAGATCGTCTATTCGCGGCGATGGGTCGATAAGATGAATGACCGTCGGGAATCGAGCCTCTGGATCATGAACGCCGACGGCAGCAAGAACCGATTTCTGGTCGATGGGAGCAGTCCGAAGTGGTCGCCCGATGGGTCGCGCATTGTCTTCACGGCCCGGGGCGAACCGAAAGGCTCCCAGCTTTTTGTGCTCTACCGCGATACGCCTGGCCCGGCCACGCAGATCACGCGTATAGAACACAGCCCCTCGAACATCACCTGGTCGCCGGACGGCGAGAGGATCGCCTTCACGATGTTCGTGCCGCAGAAAGACCGGTGGAGCATCAAGATGCCTTCCCGTCCCGAAGGAGCCAAGTGGACCAAGGACCCTCGCATCATCGAGAGCCTGGTCTACCGTCGCGACCGGGTTGGGTTCAGGGAAGAAGGCTACACCCATGTCTTCGTGGTGCCTGCCTCGGGGGGGACGCCGCGCCAGATCACCTCGGGCGACTGGAACCACGGGCGGGGCGGCATTTCGTGGACGCCCGACGGCCGGGAGATCGTCTTCAGCAGCCTCCGCGTTCCGGAGGCTGAGTATGCCTGGCGGGAATCGGACATCTATGCCGTAGACGTGGCTACCGGCGACATCCGTCAGCTTACGAACCGCAAAGGCCCGGACTTCGGCCCGGTCGTCTCGCCGGATGGACGGCGCGTGGCCTATACCGGCTACGACTGGACGGACGACACCTACATTGCCTCGAAGCTCTACGTCATGGACCTCGACGGGAGCAACCCTCGGGTGCTCACCGAGGCCCTGGACCGCTCGCCGCGCGGCCTGATGTGGGCGGCAGATAATTCCGGCATCTACTTCAACGCCAACGACCACGGCACCCGGAATTTCTACCTCGCCACGCTGCAAGGCGAGGTACGCCGGATCACCAGCGGCACCCACATGCTGACCGTTTCCGACGTCAACGACCGGGGGCGGGCCGTCGGGGTGATGTCGGATGTTCATCATACCTCCGTGATGGTCGGCTTCGACATCGTTCGCCCGTCGCTCGAAACGCTGGTAGACGTTAATGAAGACGTGCTGGGCAGGGTCGACCTGGGCGACGTAGAAGAAATCCGCTACACCTCCGTGGGCGACCTTGAGATTCAGGGCTGGGTCATCAAGCCGCCGGACTTCGATCCGTCGCAGCAATACCCCTTGATCTTAGCCATACATGGAGGGCCTCACGGCATGTATAACGTGGGGTTCAACTTCGCGTGGCAGTATCACGCGGCCCAGGGCTACGTGGTGCTCTATACGAACCCGCGCGGATCGTCTGGCTACGGCAGCGCCTTCGGCAACGCTATCAAAAACGCGTATCCCGGCCAGGACTTCGACGACCTGATGAAGGGGGTGGACGAGGTCATCGCGCAGGGCAGCATCGACGAGAACAACCTGTTTGTGTATGGATGCAGCGGCGGCGGGGTACTCACCTCGTGGATCGTCGGGCATACGAACCGGTTTGCGGCGGCCTCGGCGAACTGCCCCGTCACGAACTGGTTGTCTTTTGTCGGGACGACCGACGGAGCGACCTGGTACTACAACTTCGAGAAGCTACCCTGGGAAGATCCTTCGGAGCATCTGCGGCGCTCGCCGCTCATGTACGTCGGCAACGTAACCACCCCCACGATGCTGATGACCGGCGTCAACGACTTGCGGACGCCGATCTCGCAAACGGAGGAGTTCTACCAGGCGCTCAAGCTACGCAAAGTGCCCACCGCGATGATTCGCTTCAACGACGAGTTTCACGGGACGACGTCGAAACCGTCCAACTTTGCGCGCACCCAGTTGTATCTCCACTACTGGTTCAGCAAGCACGGCCGGGCTATGGTCACCACGGAAGGCTCGCAATAAGGAAGCCCGCACCGTGTGGAAGGGTACCCTCCTTTTTGTGCTACAACGTGCCCTGGAAGAAGGCACCGAGCGTTTCGAACGAGATGAGAGGATGCACCTCGATCCGGCCGTAGTCGTTCAGCGGGGCCAGCAGTTTGAACAGGTGCGTGGCGGAATCGACATCGAGCACGAAGAAGCCGCCTCGCTTCTCGAGAAAAACACCGCCTTCCACCAGGGAACCGGATTGTTGTAACTCGGCCACTTTTTGGCCGAAGACCTGCCGGAGCGCCTGGATGGTCTCCTCGTCCATGATGGTGTCGAATGCCAGAACGGTTACGTGAAAACGCATGGTCTTTTCCTCCTCGGATGGGTTAGGGGCGTAGTCTATGGCACGAAACCACACGGGTGCGATAGGATAAGCGCGTGCAAGATAAGGAGCCGTCCGGTGATATGCCTGCTGCGCGGGGTTTCCGCCGGGTGGCTCCCGAGCTTTGGCCATCGCAATCTCGATAACGCGGAGAGGTCATCCGGATAATGAGAGGAGCGAGCCCTTTTCATGGCTATGCCCTATACTTGAGACGGCAAACAATAATGTGCCAAAACAGGCGTTTTCCAGTCAGTCCTCATCGATCCAGCCACGTCGATTCATGCTTGCTCAATTCATTCGCAAAGAGATCCTCGACAGCCTGCTGAACCAGCGATTTGTCATGTTGGCTGTGTTCAGCATCATTCTCATGCCGCTCGGGGCTGCTATCAACTACGAGTATTACCAGGGGCGTCGGGCTTCATTCGACAGCCAGTTCGCCGAGTATCAACAAGAAGAGCGACGTGCGTGGAACCAGCGGGCCTATCGAGCCCCGGTGCTTCTGTCGTCGCTGGCGCGGGGCACCGAACCCTATATGCCGCTCTATTATGCCTTCAGCGACGATGCCGACCCGACCGAGCCCGGCAACATCGAGGCCCAGGACTTCACGACCCTCTCCACCTTCGGCAGCTTCGATTTTCTCTTCATCGTGCAGGTCGTCTTTAGCTTGCTGGCCGTGCTCCTCGCCTTCGACATGATCGCCGGGGAGAAGGAACGCGGCACGCTCCGGGCCGTGCTGGCCAACCGCGTGCCCCGCGACAGCATCTTGCTGGGTAAGTTCATCGGCGGTTTCATTGTGCTGTGGCTCGTCTTCACGGTCGGGGCGTTGTTGCTCTACCTGATGCTCGTGCTCTTCGACGGGCGCTTCGTCGAGGGCGAGATGCTGGGGCGGGTCGTGTTCATCTTCGGGGTGGCGACGCTGTTTTTGGCGGCGTTTTATAGTCTCGGCCTGATGATCTCGACCTTTTGCCACAGTACGCGGACGGCTATTGTGGCGCTGCTGGTGATCTGGGTGGTGCTGCAACTGGTCATTCCGAAGGCGGGCGAGATGCTGGCGGCCGTCGTCGTGCCGGTGCGCTCGGAGGAAGCGGTGCGGATCGAAAAAGCCCGGATCGTGGAGGAATTGAACGACGACCTCGATGAGAAAGCGGGCGATCTCTTTACACAGATCACGGGTCACAGTGATTTCCAGGGGGCGTTCGAATTCCTCGGCTCCGACGCGCCGGAGGCCCTCCGGTTTAAAGAAGCCTACCAGGAGGCCGCTCAGGAGTCCCAGCGTCGCCAGCGCGATCAGGTGCGCGAAGTCGATCAGGCCTTTCAGCGGGAGAAGGCCCGTCAGCAGCGCGTCAGCCGGGGCGTGGCGCTCTTATCTCCGGCAGCGGCGCTCTCGCTGCTGGTCACCGATGCGGCGGGCACGGGCGACCTGGCCTATCGCAACTACCGCGAAGCCGTGCAGGGCCACTATCAGGTGATCGACCGGCTGGTCTTCAGCAAGCGCCGGAGCAGCCGCTACCGGATCCGTCTGGGCGGCTCGGTGATCTCCAGTAGCTTCGGCGGCGGCGAGGATCCCGACCTGGATGAGATCCCGGTGTTCACCGTGTCGGAGCCGGCCCTCCGCAACGTGTTGAAGACGAATGCCTGGGCGCTCGGCACGCTCTTCGCCTACCTCGTCATCCCCTTTGTGATCGCCTATGTCGTCTTTCTCCGCTACGACGTGCGTTGAGGGGGAATGAAAACAGGGGTCCCTTCGTCTAAGCTAAACGTCCGGGGAGCCTGCGTGCCCTGTGCTTGGATGATGTGGTGGTTGCGCGCGGTATGCATCTCGGCGTCGCATGTATCAAAAAAATGCGGATGGGAGAGAAAAAAAGAATCTTTTCTTCAGGTTTTTGATCTAATCCGCTGCGTATCGTCCCTACGGGCAACTAGACCTTTTGCAGGTAGAAGTCATGAACAGTAAGACGTGGTGTAGCCCTTTGTCTATGCATCTTGTTTTGTCCTTTCGTTTTTTCGTCAGGGCCGTGGTAGTGTTTGCCTTGGCCGTTCTATTGCTGGCTCCGGCGGGCCGGGAAGCACGGGCGCAGTCCGGCACCTTCTTCAACCAGCGGGATGATGCCTATCCCCTGCTCGGGCTCAAACGCGCCAAAGAAGCCTACGAGACCTCCCGTGCCGAGTATGAACGGCAGAAAGAACTGTTCGATAAACAATTGATCTCGCGGCAAGCGCTGGAGAACGCCTTTCGCAGTTTCTCCGACGCCGAAGTGAATTACCAGCAGTCGTTGCTGTCGGTGCTCTTTGAACAGCAGTACGTGGTCGTCTCCCGTGCCGTCAAGTTCCAGGGGCGGGGCGGGCGCAAACGCGTGCGCCTGACCCTGAAAAACTCGACAGGCGGCACCGCCGAGTTCCAGAAGCTCATCGGGATCGAGGACGAACTCTTTCGCTCGCTCCAGCCGGACCGCATCGACAACATCTACATTTCCCTGCTCAACGACGACAACGCGATCATCAGCCAGCCGTACGAGCAGAAGATCGACGTATTGACCGTGGGAGAACCCGTCACGGTGGACTTTGGACTGCTCCAGGATCTCGACGCCGTCACGGTCAGCCTGCTCTACGGCAACGGGACCCAGCAGAGCCGCAAGATCTTTCTGGAGAAAGATGCCTCGGTCAACATTGCCGCCATCCAGGCCGAGCAGTTCTCGCAAGAAGTGGATCTGGGTGGATCGACCGATTATGCGATGACCCTCGAACTATTCAGCGGCGTCTCGAACACGTTTAAGCTGGAAGTGGTCAACCTGCCGTCGGAGATTACCAGCTATTTCCTTGATCCGGGCACGAGCAATCGATTGAGCCAGTTCCAGTTCACCGAGGGGGTCAATACACGGGAGGCTGCGCTACGGGTGTTTTTGCCGGAACGCCCCACGGGCGAGGTAAATATGGACGAGGCGATCCCGTTCTATGCCGTCGCGATCCCGCGCGAGCGGGTCGATGAAATCGGCACCCTGCGCGATCGCACGCTGACGCAATCAGAAATCGAGGCCTTGAACGTCGGCTACGTCCGGCTCGAACTGGTGCCGCGCGGGATCGGCGAAATCCTGGTGCGCGCCCCGCAACTGTTTCACACGATTAAGCCCGACGAGACGGTCGATGTCAACGTCGAGATCGTCAACGAAGGGACGCGTCGCCTCGATAACGTGCGGATCGAAGCCGACCTGCCGTTGAACTGGACCGACGTGATTGAGCCCGACGTGGTGGAGAAGCTGGACATCAACGAGGAGCAGCGGGTGCAACTGCGCTTTACGCCGCCGGAAGACATCGCGCCGGGCCGGTACGAAATCCGTATCCGTACCACCTCGCTGTCGGACAATCAGCCCATCGAAGGGGAGGATAAGACGGTGACGATCGAGGTGGAGCAGAAAGCCAACGTGCTGGGCACCTTCTTTCTGATTTTCGTGATCGTCGGGCTGGTGGTCGGCATTGTCGTCTTCGGCATCCGCCTCTCCCGGCGATAAGTAGCACGGTCCTCACGATCCGTGATCAACCGCCGGGTAGGCCCCCCCGGCAGACTGAGTTTTGACGTAACTAACCGCATCCGAACACGATGGAACCTCCAACCCCTACGCCCGAAGCCGCCGCCGCATCGGTCGACAGTGTGCCGACGACGAGCGCGATGCTCGAAGCCGTGAATCTCACGAAGCGCTACGAAGACGACACGCTGGCGCTCGACCATGTCTCCTTTGGGGTTCATCCCGGCCAGGTCTATGCCATGCTGGGTGGCAACGGAGCCGGCAAGACCACCGCGATCAACCTCTTTCTCAACTTCATCGAACCCACCGACGGCGAAGCCCGGGTCGACGGCATCGTGACGCACAAGGAGCCCTTGAAGGCCAAAGAAAAGCTGGCTTATGTCTCCGAGAACGTGATGCTCTACCCGAACTTCACGGCGCTGCAAAACCTGGACTTCTTTGCCAAACTCGGGGGCAAGACCAACTATTCGAAGGACGACTACCGCCGTGTCCTGCTACGCGTGGGGTTGGAAGAAGAAGCCCACAACCGCCGTCTCAAAGGGTTCTCGAAAGGCATGCGGCAGAAGTGCGGTATCGCCATTGCCATCCTCAAGGATGCGCCGGCCATTCTGCTCGACGAGCCCACGAGCGGCCTCGATCCGAAGGCGGCGTTTGAATTCATCCACCTGCTCGAATCGCTGCGTGAGGAAAATAAGGCGATCTTGATGTCTACCCACGACATCTTCCGGGCGAAGGAAGTGGCCGACATGGTAGGCATCATGAACCAGGGCCATCTGGTGATGCAGCGCAGCCGCGACGAACTCGTCGGCGAAGACCTGGAGAAAGTCTACGTCGAGTACATGACCGGATATATGGACGAAGTCGCTGCGTGATCGACGCGCCGCCCGGATGCGGTGCCACGCGCCGTACAACCACTCATTTCGCCTCAAGCGGGCCTTAAGGGGATAGACTCATGTTCAGACTCGTCGTTGAAAAAGAACTCCGCGAGATCATCGGCACGACGAAGTTCGCGGTGACCTTCGGGGTGTGTTCGGTGCTCCTCCTGCTGGCCTTTTACGTCGGGGCGCGCAATTACCAGGTCAGCCGGGCCGAGTACGATGCGGCCCAGACGGAAAACCTTCGGCAGATGGAAGGCCTGACGGACTGGAACCAGGTGACCCATCGCGTTTTTCTGCCGCCGCAACCGCTGGCCACCCTGGTCTCCGGCATCTCGAACGACATCGGTCGCACCACCGAGATGCGGGGCCGGGGCGAGTTGCGGGCCGAAAACAGCCGGTTTAACGAGGACCCCATCTATGCGGTCTTCCGGTTCCTTGACCTGGAATTCATCTTTGGCATCGTCCTGTCGCTCTTTGCCATCCTCTTTGCCTACGACGCCATCAATGGCGAGAAGGAGCGCGGTACGCTTCGGCTCTCGTTTGCCAATGCCGTGCCGCGCGATAAGTATATCCTGGGCAAACTGGTCGGGTCTTTTCTGGCGCTGGCGGTGCCCCTGCTCGTGCCCATCCTCATCGGCTGCCTGATGTTGCCGATGATGAACATCCCGATGACCGGCAGCGAATGGATGCGTCTGGGGATGGTGGTACTGGCGGGCTATCTCTACCTCGGCGTGTTTCTGACGCTGTCTGTGTTCATCTCGGCCCTGACACACAAGTCGTCCACGTCGTTCCTGATGCTGCTCGTAGTCTGGATCTTCGCGGTGCTGATTATCCCGCGCGCGGCGGTGCTGGTGGCCGGGCGTGCCGTCGAGGTGCCTTCCATCGACAAGATCAACTACGACAAGAGCCGGTATATGACCCAGCTCTGGGAGGAGGATCGGGAGAAGATGAATGCCTGGATGCAGGAAAACTCCATGCCGCGCGACGGCGATCGCGAGGAGTGGATGAAGAATTTCCGCTCCTATATGAGCGAACTCTCCGACGTACGCGATGAAAAATCGCGCGAGTTCGGCGGGCGGTTGAACGAGGAGCGTCGTAACCGGGAAGGGGTGCAGCAAGGAGTGGCGCTCGGCATCGCCCGGCTCTCGCCGACCTCGGTGTTTTCGCTGGCCTCTACCGACCTGGCCGGCACGTCGCTCGAATTGAAACAGCGCTACACCGAATCGGCGGCGGCCTACCAACAGACCTACGCGCAATTCATGCGCGAGAAGACCGGAGAGGCGCGAGGCGGCATCGCGATCATCATCAGAGGAAGGGGCGAGGAAGAGGAAGAACCCGACCCCATCGATCCCTACGAGCTTCCGGCCTTCGAGTACCAGCCGCCCTCTACCAGCGAAACCATCAATGAAGCGCTCTTCGACATCGGCGTGCTGCTGATGTTTAACATCGTGTTCTTCGTGGGAGCCTTTGCCGCTTTCCTTCGCTACGACGTACGGTAATGCGTTGAGGACGTGTATCCGTCACCGCACAAACGATCTATGCCCATGTTTACTACCCTCTTCGAAAAAGAACTTAAGGCGGTGCTGCTGAGCCCCAAGTTCGTCGCCACCTTCGGGGTGTGCTCGTTGTTGATCCTGTTGAGCGTCTTCCTGGGCGTGCAGGAATACAAGGCCTCGGTGGCGCAGTTCGAAACCGCCTCTCAGTTGGCCGAGCAAGACGTGCGTGAGGCCACGTCCTGGTGGGGTGTCGATAACCGAGTGCATCGCAAACCCAACCCGATGCAGATCTTTGCTTCCGGCGTCAATAACGACATCGGACGGCTTTCGAATGTCAGCACCTGGACCGAGGTGAAGCTGCGGCAGAGCGCCTACTCGGACAACTCGCTCTTCGCCATCTTCCGTTTCATCGATTTCGCCTTCATCGTGCAGGTGGTCCTGTCGCTCTTTGCCATTTTGTTCACCTACGACGCCATCAACGGCGAGCGCGAGTCGGGCACGCTAAAGCTCACGTTCTCGAATGCCGTGCCGCGTGGGCAGTACATGCTGGCTAAGTTTCTCGGCTCATGGACCGCGCTGACGGTGCCGCTTCTGATCCCCATTCTGATTGCTGTGCTCATTGTCATGGTGATGGGGGTGCCGATGACCGGGGTAGAGTGGTCCAAGCTGGCCACGCTCATCGGGGCCTCCGTGCTCTACTTCACCTTCTTCATCATGCTGGGGCTGCTCGTCTCGGCGCTCACGAAGCGGTCGTCCATCTCGTTCCTGATTCTGCTCGTGGCGTGGGTGGTCTTTGTGATGATCATCCCGCGCGGCGCGACCATGGCCGCCGGACAACTCATCGAGGTGCCCAGCATAGCCGAAATCGAGAGTCAAAAGGATCGATATCGCGTGGATCGCTGGGACGCTTTTGGGAAAGAGCGATCCAAGTTGTGGCAAGAGCGTATGGCCTCCGCCGAAGGGATGAACGAGGAAGAACGCCGGCAATTCATGGATGAAAACCGTCTGCGTTGGATGGAGGAGGACAATGAATCCCGGCAGGCCATGCAGGAAGACATTGCCGAAAACGAGCGCAAGGTGAACGAGGAGCTACGCAACAGGAAAGCCGAGCAGGAGCGCCTGGCGTTCATCCTGTCGCGGTTCTCGCCGTCGTCGGCGTATCAACTGACGGCCATGAACCTGGCCGGGACCAACACGACGCTCAAGACGCGCTACGAGGAGGCCATGAAGGCCTATCGAACCACGTTTGCGCAGTTTGTAGAAGCCAAGCGGATAGAGGAACGCAAGAAGAGGATGGAAGAGCAGCGCGGGCGGCGGGGGATGGTCTTCGGCGGTGGAGGCGACGAGACGCTGGACGTGAGTGAACTCCCTCGCTTCGAAGAGCCGTCGCACACCTTTGCCGAAGCCGTGGAGCCTTCCGTCACCGACCTGGGGCTGCTGGCGCTGTTTTCGGTGATGTGCTTCGCGGGGGCGTTTGTCGCCTTCCTTCGTTACGATGTGCGGTAATGCGTTGGGACGTTGGAGCGTGCTCATGAGCGAACGTCCAACGTCCCAACGGGCTACCGTCATTACGGCCAGAGCCAGCCGAAGACCCCTGCCGTAAGCAAGGCATACACCAGGCCGTCGAAAGCTAGTTTAAGGGTGACGGACCAGGGTGCGTGGTACCAGATGCTATTGAGGAACGTCGCGCCCGCATAGCCCATCCAGGACACCGTACCGACGATCTGGAAGATCTTCAGATACTCGGTGCCCGATGCGACGGAAGCACTTGCTACGTACCCGGCAAACAGAGAGATGACCAGCAGAAAAACAAAGTGGATACCTAGCTGTTTGGCGGAGGGTCCCGTGCTGTTCGGCCATATCACCAGCATCCCTACGGGGCCGGCCTTTACTCTTTCTACATACGCCGGATCTTTCATCTCAGCCGGCGTCGATGCATGAGGAAACCCGTATTGCCCCTGCGGAAGCCCCCGCACAGCCGCACTAACGGCGTCTTCGTCCGGCAACCTGGAAAAATCGCTACGATGGTGGGGTAGCACCATGTTCATAATGTAGCCGGCAATAAAGACGATTACGCTGGCTACCAGGATGGGAAGCCAGAGCATTCCTAACGTTACCATAACGTCCTCCTTGGTGAGTGGGTGAGGGGTGGTGAGACGGCTACAAGGTAGGAGAAATCAAGCGCGAAAGAAACTGGAAAAAATCCGTGGGGTCATGCCGAAAAAAGGGTTCGCAGGCAGCGCGATGCGTAGGTTTCCATCGGTGCATTTGTAAAGACGGTCGTCACCCGTTTTATTTCCGGGTAGATCCTGTCCATCCTAGATGACTCTTTCCGACCATGCCGCGCTTCTTTGCCCTTCTTTGCCTGCTTTTGACGGCTCCCTTCGCGTTCGCGCAAGTGCCCGACACCGTTTTCACCGTCATCCTCGAAGGAGGGACGGTCTATGACGGGCAGGGCGGCGACCCGGTGGTGACGGATGTCGGCCTCCTCGGCGACCGCATCGCAGCCATCGGGGACCTGGCGGACCGGCGGGCCGGGCTGCGCCTGAAGGTCGAAGGGTTGGCCGTCGTGCCCGGCTTTGTCGATATTCACAGCCATGCGGTGCGCGGTACGCCCGAAGCCAGCGGGCTGTTCAGGCATCCCCTGGCCGAGAACTACATCCGCCAGGGCGTGACGACGGCTATCGGCGGGCCGGATGGCGGCTCGCCCTATCCTGTGGGTGAGTTCCTGACCCGATTCGAAGCCACGCCGGCGGCGATCAACTTCGGGATGTTTGTGGGACACGGCACCGTTCGCCGGGCGGTGATGGGGAACGAAGATCGCGATCCCACGCCGGAGGAGTTGGAGCAGATGAAACAGATGGTGGAGACGGCGATGCAAGACGGAGCGTTCGGACTCTCCACCGGCCTCAAATACGTGCCCGGTGCCTATTCCAAGACCGGGGAAGTCATCGAGCTGGCCCGCGTGGCCGGTCGCTACGGCGGGATCCACATCAGCCACATGCGCGACGAGGGCCTGGAGATCCTAGCCAGCGTGGACGAGACGATTCGCATCGGCGAGGAAGGCGG